>NZ_JBVHQB010000022.1:0-154010 GCF_055567635.1 Streptomyces sp. NPDC026500
TGGTCCCGGCCCGGCGAGCCTCAGCAGGGCCTCCGGCGAGGGCGATTCGGGCCGCAACCTGGGGATTCCGTCAGCTTGATCGGCTACACCACTCGTCGGGACGCCATCTAGCCACCACCCGCCACGCGGGCCGGATCATCCTCGAAGCGCAGGAGGAAGCCGCCAAGCACGACCTGCTGCTGCTCATGCAGAACACCGGCGGAGACCTGGAGCTGGAGCGCAAGGAGATCGAATTCCTGCTCCAGCGCCAGGTCGACGGGGTGCTGTACGCGTCCATGTACCACCGGGTCGTGGAGGTGCCGGAGCAGTTGCGCTCGGTCCCCACGGTGCTGCTCGACGCACGCGCGGACGACCCGTCCGTACCGTCGGTGGTACCCGACGAGGTGCAGGGTGGGGCGACGGTGGTGCGTGAACGGCTCCGCCACGGTCACCGCCGGATCGGCTTCGTCAACAACGTCGACGACATCCCGGCCACCCACGGACGCCTGGAGGGATACCGGCAGGCCCTCGCGGAAGCCGGCGTCGCCTTCGATCCCCGGCTGGTGGTGGCCGAGACCGCCTCGGCTGCCGGCGCGGCGGGCGGCGCTCACGCTGCTCCGGGCGGCGGAACGACCCACCGCGTTGTTCTGCTTCGCCGACCGGATGGCGATGGGCGTCTACCACGCCGCCGCGGCGTCGAGGGAGGCCGAGGTGTAGCCGTTGGCGGCCTTGCGGGCCTCGATGACCTCTTCCTCGGACAGGGACATCAGCTGGGCGAGTTCCTTGACCGTGGGAGTGCGGCCGAGCCGGCTGCGGAGTTCCTCGGTGGCCTTGGCCAGTTGGACACGGGCTTCCTGCAGGCGGCGCGGGACGTGGACGGCCCACGTGGTGTCGCGGAAGAAGCGCTTGATCTCGCCGACGATGTAGGGGACGGCGAAGGAGGTGAACTCGACTTCTCGGGTGAGTTCGAAGCGGTCGATGGCCTTGATGAGGCCGATGGTGCCGACCTGGACGAGGTCTTCCATCTCGTCCCGGTCTCGGCTGCGGAAGCGGGAGGCGGCGAACTGGACGAGGGTGATGTTCATTTCGATGAGGGTGTTGCGCGCGTACTGGTACTCGGGCGTGCCCTCTTCGAGGACGGCGAGCTGGTCGAAGAGCAGCTGCGACAGCTCGCGGGCGTCCTTCGGAGCGATCTGTGACGGGTCGCTGATCTCCGGCAGCACGACGGTCCGCGCCCCGGTCGTCTCGGTCACTGTCATGCTCGTCCCCTCCTGCGTGATCCAGCCTCAGATGCCGCCTGCTCCTGAGCGGCCAGAGACGGCGTACCCCCACTTGAGGTATGCATGCCAGGTCAGGACGGTGCGCTGGTGGAGCTTCGAAGCCAGGGTTGCCGCAGGTCGGCGACGGGGCTGACGACCGGACCGGGTGGCCCGCAGTGATCAGGGGCCGCCGTGAGCAGGACCGCAGTCGAAGTTGCAGTACCCGCAAGTGCAGTTCGCGGTATTCGGCAGTGAAGGTTGTGAGTGGTACCTCGGTGAAGGCGTCAGCTGCGGGCGCGCGCACCGGGAGGTTCGGCAGCGGGGTTCCAAGCCAGGGCAGTGGTTGCAGGACGGGCGACGGGGCTGGCTGCCGAAGAGTGACGCCTCCTCAGGTCACCGAGCAGTTCGCATCACCAGCAGTACGCAGGACCAGCAATACGCAGTAGAGCAGCTCCAGCGTAAGCAGCCCTCCCGGGGGCGCTGGATCAAGAGGGATGGAACGGAGGAGCGAGGCGCCATCAGGATCGCCCGGGCGGAATGGCTGAGCCCGGGTACCGCAGGACATCGATAGTGAGGTGGTCTCCGGTCGAGCAACCGCGATCCCCGCGCCCCGACAGCAGTCCGGTCGGGCCCGCGGAAACAGAAGGCCGGCGCAGTACCAGGGTCGGCAGATGGTGTAGCAGTTCCTTCGGGGCCCTGGCACACATGGTGCCAGGGCCCCTCCACGCGTTCCATGAGAGGTGCGATGACAGCAGACGACTTGTTCGGCCGGCTCGATGACGACGACTACCGCGCCTACACCATGGGCCGGGCCGCAGCGTTGCTCGGCACCACCCAGGGCTGCCTCCGCGCCCTCGGTGAAGCCCGCCTCATCACCCCGCTGCACTCCGCCGGGGGGCACCGCCGCTACTCCCGCTACCAGTTGCGGATCGCGGCCCGCGCCCGGAAGCTCGTCGACCAGGGCACCCCCAGCGAGGCCGCCTGCCGCATCGTCATCCTCGAGGACCAGCTGGAAGAAGCGCAGCGCATCAACGCCGAACACCGCCGCGCCGCCGGATCGTCGAACCCGACGGGTCGGTAGCGGCTGTGAGGGGCTAGGTTGGGGGCGCAGTCTCCCTACGCCGTTCGGGTGTGGTGGTTGAGGCTGCTTCCCGCAGCAGAGCGAGCCTGCGGCGTTCCATGAGCGCCGGGCCCGCCTCGACTCCCGTAGAGGCTGACAGGCCCGGTGCGTCCCTGGCGGGCACATTGATACCCGGGTTTCATGCTTCCGGGTCCTGCCTGCGGGGGAGTGCTCGATGCGGACGGTACGGGGGCCACGTCGCGCGAGGCACACGGCCGCCGGCCGACCGGCGGCCGTCGCCATGAGCTACTCGAGCAGGCGAGACGGGACCGGCTGTGCGGTGGCCGGGATGAGGGCGATGTCCGCGGTGATGCGTTTGCCGAGGGGGGCCGCTCGACGATGACGGTTTGGGCGGGTGCCCTGACGATCTCCAGGCCGTGCTGGCCGACGCGTTCCGGATCCAGCGCCTGTGCAGCCGGCAGTGCGGGATTGCTGTCCCAGAGTTCAACCCGTACCACGGCACTGGTGACCCGCAGGTGCAAGAGGGCCGGTCCCGGCGCGTACTTTCGGGCGTTGGTCACCAGTTCGCTGACGATCAGCTGGACGATCTCGACCGTGGCGGTCACCATCGGGATGCCGTGGTCGTCTCTCGCCTTCGTCAGGAAAGCCGCGGCCAGATGACGGGCCTGAGCTATGCAGGAGCCGTCGCTGTCCAGCGCGAGCGATGTCTCCAACAGCGAGGCCGTTTCGCCTTCGGCCCCTTTTGTCTCGTCCATCCGTGCTCGCTTCCCTCTCCCCGCCCGCTACCCCTTTCAGGGCCGGGTACGCCCGCCTGGAACGTTACCTGCAGCACAGGCGCACGGGGGTAGCGCCCTTATAAGATGTAGCGCTTCCGGCGTCCTGCAGTGCGCTCGCCTTCATGGACTCCAGCGCCGTCAGCGTCCTGGCCGCACAACGCGATGAGGCGTCCGCCAGCGGCTGGATTCGGCTGGCGGCCTTGCGGGGCAGCGGTTCAGCGGGTCGTTGAAATCGTTGGTCTCGACACGGTCATCCCCTGCTGTCCCACGCTCCGTCAAGCCCTCCCCTCTGACGACAGGCAAAGCCGCTCCGCTCCCGGTCGGCGGCCGGACTCTCGCCACAGGTCGTCCTGGATGCGGCGCCCGTCGGGCAGACGGCGAATGAACACCAAAGTTTCAGCCAGCTGTCAGCTGCCATGTCCGGGTGAAGCCGAGCCTATGAGCGCACGGCACTTCCGGAGGGCGCAGTCTGCCCGGCACGATCCACGGTGACGTCCCCTCACCGGATCGAACGCTCGGCTACTGCTCCGGACGCGGCGATCAGCGCAGGTCCGCCTCATGTTGGTGGCTTCAATGCGATCCTGCGGACAGCCGCACACGCCAAAGCGCCCCGACAACCCTGGTTGCGGCTGACGACTCCGCTTTTTTTGGAACGCTGCACTGCGAGTGAGTCAATATCTGTGCTCGTGAGGTAAGAGTTTGCCGGACCGTGTAGTGAGAGTTTTTGCCGCAATGAGCGGAGTAGAATTACTTAACCGACGCGGGCCGTTGCGGCGTGCTACTGTCCATCTCAGTTGCAGTTGTGGTTCCCGAACTTCAAGTGCTCCCACTCGGCTTCTGTCGGGGAGAGCACTTTTGTATTTCCGGTCATTTTCCGGCGGGGTAATCATCGCGGCGACACGGTGTGCGCACGGTGCGGATGCCGGTGTACTGCCCCAAAGGAGATATGACATGGCTGCTGGTACCGTGAAGTGGTTCAACGCGGACAAGGGTTTCGGCTTCATCGAGCAGGACGGTGGCGGCGCTGACGTGTTCGCCCACTTCTCGAACATTGCCGCCCAGGGCTTCCGTGAGCTGCTCGAAGGCCAGAAGGTGACCTTCGACATCGCGCAGGGCCAGAAGGGCCCGACGGCCGAGAACATCGTTCCGGCCTGACGCTGACGCGCACTTTGTAGCTGGGGCCCGCATCCCTCGGGGTGCGGGCCCCAGCTACACGCATTTTCCCGCAGTGGTTTCACCTGCGGGACGGCTCGGAGAAATCCGCAGTCTCACCACACGGGCGGCTCCTCCTTCAGGATGCAGGCGCATCCTGAAGGGCCACACCGCACCTCGGCGCCCGGGACTTTACGTCCTCGCTGCGTCACCTATTTCAGCATTTACGCCCGCCGCGGATTCCCGTCGGTCGGATTTGCTTTGGCATCGGTCCATACTTGTAATTCCGTGCTGCTCACCGCTTGCGGGAATTCCTTGATATGTGCCGCATCGAGGAAGGTTCCGCATGAACCGCACACGTACGAACGACCACTCACCCCGCACCCGTAATGGCAGTGCCGACGCAGGAAGGGGCGGCAGCCGCTTCGGCTCGCCGGCACCGCGCCGTTCCGGCGGTCCTGCTCGGTCAGGCAGTTACGGCCGCCGGCCCGCCCCCGTGCAGGGTGAATTCGCGCTCCCCACGACGATCACCCCCGCGCTGCCTGCCGTGGAGAGCTTCGCCGATCTCTCCATGCCCGAGCAGCTGCTGGCCGAACTCGGCAGGCAGGGTGTGAGCGCGCCGTTCCCGATCCAGGGCGCGACGCTGCCGAATTCCCTGGCGGGCCGTGACGTCCTGGGCCGCGGGCGCACCGGCTCGGGCAAGACCCTCGCCTTCGGTCTCGCCCTGCTGGCCCGTACCGCCGGACAGCGTGCTGAGCCCCGCCAGCCGCTGGGGCTGATCCTCGTACCGACGCGTGAGCTGGCGCAGCAGGTGACCGACGCGCTCACTCCGTACGCCCGGTCCGTCAGGCTGCGGCTGGCCACGGTGGTGGGCGGGATGCCGATCGGCAGGCAGGCCGGCGCGCTGCGAGGCGGGGCCGAGGTCGTCGTCGCGACCCCGGGCCGGCTCAAGGACCTCATCGACCGGGGCGACTGCCGGCTGAACCAGGTGGGCATCACGGTGCTGGACGAGGCCGATCAGATGGCCGACATGGGTTTCATGCCGCAGGTCACCGCGCTACTCGACCAGGTGCGTCCGCAGGGGCAGCGGATGCTGTTCTCCGCCACCTTGGACCGTAACGTCGACCTGTTGGTGCGCCGTTATCTGACGGACCCCGTCGTGCATTCGGTCGACCCGTCGGCCGGTGCGGTCACGACGATGGAGCACCACGTCCTGCACGTCCATGGCGCCGACAAGCACGCCGCCACGACGGAGATCGCCGCCCGCGAGGGCCGCGTGATCATGTTCCTGGACACCAAGCACGCCGTCGACCGGCTGACCCAGGACCTGCTCAACAGCGGGGTTCGGGCCGCCGCGCTGCACGGCGGCAAGTCGCAGCCGCAGCGCACCCGCACACTGGCGCAGTTCAAGACGGGGCACGTGAGCGTGTTGGTGGCGACCAATGTCGCGGCGCGCGGCATCCACGTCGACAACCTCGACCTCGTCGTGAACGTCGATCCGCCGACCGACCACAAGGACTACCTCCACCGCGGCGGACGCACTGCGCGAGCCGGTGAGTCCGGCAGTGTGGTCACCCTGGTCACACCGAGCCAGCGTCGCGGCATGGTGCGCCTCATGGTGGACGCCGGGATCCGGCCGCAGACCACCCAGATCCGCTCGGGCGACGAGGCCCTGCACCGGATCACCGGCGCCCAGACCCCGTCCGGCATCCCGGTCGTCATCACCGCACCGGTGGCCGAACGCCCCAAGCGCAGCGCCACCTCCCGAGGCCGGCGCCGCCCCTCCTCGACGACCCGCCGCGCGCTCGTACGCCAGACCGTCTTCGATGCGGCGGCCTAGAACTTCCGTGATCAGGAAGCTGACCCATCTCTGCAGGAGGCACCTTGTGACGCTGGTTCAGAGGCAGCCCCGCCCGGCGAGCGCCGGCCCCGCGCACACGACGGTGGCCGAGGTCATGGACGCGGCCGGACCGCAGGTCTGTGACGACATGAGCGTCGAGGTGGCGCTGTCCGTCATGGCCGCCGCCGGCACGGGCCGGCTGATCGTCTGCGACCAGGACGGCCAGTGCACCGGCCTGGTCACCCACGCCGAACTCACCACGATCCGCGACAGCTCCGCCTACACGGACCGTTTCCGGCTGCGCGACCTCCTCGGCGACCACGGGTCGTTCGCCTCACCCGTGACCACGATGGCCGACGCCGAAGCTGCGATGCGCGCCCGTCGACTGGGTGCCCTGCCGGTGGTCGACGAGCAAGGCAGCGCTCTGGGCGTCCTCGCCCTCTCCCGCTGAACCGCCCACCCCGGCCGTACCGTTCTCCCCTACTTCTCCCTGTGAGGTCACATGCGTTGCGTCATCGCCCGCTTCCCCTTCGAACTCACCAAGGCCAGCGTGCTGGACTCGATGAAGGGCATCAAGCCCGAGCCGGGCTCCGGCGAATCCGTGATCATCGGCCGCCGCCACTACCCCGTCAAGCAAGTCGGCCAGGTCATCACCCGCCAGGACCGCCGCGATTTCAGCGCCGCCGAAGTCCTCCGCGCCATGGCGCAGCTCGGTTTCACCTGCCGCGCCCTCCCCAAGGCCGCACCCGTACGCGCCCTGAGCTCGCTGCGGCACGCTTCCGCGATGCTCGGCACTCCCGTGTCCGTCTGACCGACCGCGGGAAACAGGGCAGGCCGGCACCTGGACGGCACTGTGGGTCCGGCCGGCGCGCGCCGGCCGGACCCACACCGCTTGCCACGGGTTTTTTCCGCGGGGGTTGCTCAGTGGTCGGAGTAGCTGAAGTCGCCCATGGTCCAGGCGCTGACGTCGGCGATCGCTACGCGGTACATCCCGCCGGTCTCGGGGATTCCGACTGTGCCCTGCAGGATGCGGGCGACGTGGAAGTGCAGATGCGTGGGAGGTCCGTCTTTCTCCGCGGGGGTGTTGAAGACGGCGGAGAACTCGCCCAGGCGGGCGGAGTCCGTCAGCACGTCCGACACCCTCTGCCTCCACACCGCTTCAGGGGCCAGTCGGCCGGTGATGACGGCACCACCGGTGACCACGGTCAGGGACATCTGGTTGCTCTGCCCGGACTCCACCAGGGTGGCGACGTCTACGAGCAGCTCGTCAGGCTTGGACATGGGGAAGATTATATTGACTGGCCACCCGGCCCCTGACGTGTGGTGACAGCAGGCACGGAGGGTGCCGACCGTCTGACGAGGGAGCTTCGGAGGGTGACCGGGGTGGCGCTTGCGAGGCGCTCAACCATGGTCAAGGGAAGCCGGTCCCCCGTGGGTCACGCAAGAAGTCAACGACCGCGAGGGTCACCCCGTCGTCTGCACTCGCGGCCTGCCGCTGATGCTCGCCCCGGTCGGCCCAGATGACGGTGCTGCGGGATAACTTGCGCTGTCAGCACTGCACACGGCTATGGAGCGGTTCCGTCATGTGGTCCAGAGAACAACCCTTCAGACGCTCATCCAGGCGTCGAGGAAGGCTTTACGCCCCACGGGATCGTCCGACCTGCGGTCTGCGTGCAGGACGCGCCAGGCGGTGAGTTCGAGATCCCGGAGCCACAGTTCGCCGATGACCTCTGTCTTGAGGTCGGGGAAGTCGTCGGACTCGACGAGGGCCTGTCCGATCACCTCGCTTGCTGCGACGCGCTGGGGTGGGGTCATCTGGTCGACGGCAGAGAGGATCTGCCGGGCCAGGGCGGTTCCCTCTCCGGTCAACGAGCGCAACACCAGAGTCTTGATGTTGGCGGGCAGCAGATAGGCGGTGCCCGATGACCTCCACAGCTCGGACCAGAAGCGCTCTCCCGCCTTGGTGGGGGCAGGCAGCGCGGCCAGCAGCCCGAGGAGATGGCCGGTGGCGGCATATCCGTCGGAGTGAGCCGCTGCGACGACTGCGATGCCGGCGACGCGCTCCACATCAAGACGGCCCGCCTCGAGATGCGGAGCCAGACCCAACTGGTGTTCCAACTGGCTCGTGAGGGGGGTGGATACGTGGGGACGGACCTCAGGAAGCATCGACGATCCTTGCGCGTAGGCGGGCCCAATGCCCGGTCGGAAGTCCTGATCGTTCCCATGACGGGCCGGTTTATTCGGCTCCGGCACACCCAATCGACGCCAGGATCAATGAGGTCGCAATACCAACCGCAACCGTTGCGGAAAAGCAGGCCGCGACGGTGAGCACGGAGTTCGCGAGCGACCTCTCGGAATGCTGTCCGAGTGTCGTCTTCTAGCATGCCTCCATGATCACCGGTGATGCCCACGAGGGAGGACGAGAAGCCGTGTCCCAGGACGCTGCTGAACCCGAATGCATCTACGTCGCCTCACGGCGGCGGGAGGCTCGTGAAGACGAGCCGCCCGCCGGATCACGCGACGACCAAGCGACAGGGAACGCTCATCCGGTGGCCGCGCTGGTGGAGCGGGCAACCGACCTGGTCGAACCGATCAAGCCGCAGTTGCGCGGTTGGCTTCATGCGGGAATGGTCCCCGCCTCGCTGATCGCCGGCATCGTGCTCATCTGCCTGGCCCGCACTCCGCAGGCAGCCGTGGCCTGCGCCGTGTATTCGGTCACCGCCTGGATGCTGTTCGCAACGAGTGCCATCTACCACCGTGGCACCTGGGGGCCGCTCGGCGAGGCTCTCCTGCGGCGTCTCGACCACGCCAACATCTTCCTCATCATCGCCGGCACCTGCACCCCCCTGGCCGTGCTCCTGCTCCCGCCGGGCCAGCGGTCCGTACTGCTGTGGATCGTGTGGGTGGGCGCACTGGCCGGCATCGCGTTCCGGGTCCTGTGGGTCGGAGCTCCGCGCTGGCTGTACACCCCGTGCTACCTGGCCCTGGGCTGGGCACCGGTCCGCTATCTGCCCGACTTCCTGCATACCGGGGGAGCGGCCGTACTCAGCCTGATCGTGGTCGGTGGCCTGCTCTACAGCGCGGGCGCGGTTGTCTACGCCCTCAAGCGCCCTGACCCCTCACCCCGGTGGTTCGGCTTTCACGAGGTGTTCCACGCCCTGACCGTGGCAGCCTTCACGGCGCACTACATCGCCATCTCCCTGGTCACCTACTGACCGCGACAACGTTCGGGCCCGCGTCGCAACGCCTGGTGGTGCACGACAGTGCGGAGGGGCCCTGACACCAACGGTGCCAGGACCCCTCGTCGCGCCGTGAGGGGGCGGTAGGGCCGCGGCCGACTCGTACGGCCGTCTCGACGATGACTACCCCCTGCTTCGCCACGGGCCGGACTGATACGCGGCATCGCCCAGGCTCCTCGACGAAGCGCAGCGCATCAACGCTGAACACCGGCGGGTCACCGGATCGCCGAACCCAACGGACCCGGCCTGAGACGGTTGAACCCTGCAGCCACCCCACGCACTTGGCGGCTGACTCCCATGCAGACTGCCCGGAACGCGGGCGTTCCGGGCAGTCTCGTGTCTTAGAAAGGGGCTGAGAGCGATCCAAATACGGAGAGGCACTCGTGCTGGAAGTCGCCGCTGTACAGCTGGAGTACCGAGTGGCGGCGCCTTGGGCGGCTTTCGTGGTGCCGTCACACTGGTCGGGCGGGCATGACGGCCACTGGGACGTGTGTGCCCGTTCGTGTCCGACGGTGATGGATTCCGGGCCTGTTGTCAGGCTGCCCGGGCGAGCTGGGCTCGTCCGAACAGCAGGGCGCAGCCGTCGGGGAGTTGTCCGATGATCCGGGCGGTCAGGTCGTCTCCGGCGAGGCGGGCGACGATGCTAAGGACCGAATCCGGTGTCCCTGCAGGGTGTCGCCAGAGTGCCACGGGACCGTTGGGCGAGGTCCTTCACGAAGCCCCAGCCGGTCGTGGCCTGCCGGTGGGCATCGGCGAGGTGAGGTAGCTGGCTGCTTCCTGGGGGAGGCGTGCGGCGAGCTCTACGCGTTCGTCGCACAGCGGCGAACCTTACTCTGACCAGCGTTTTCCCTGATCCGGCGGTGCATCGCCCGCGCGCGAACCGTCGACGAAGGGACCGCCCATCGAGGCGACGCCGCGAACCTGATGGCCGCGGTCCGAGATGAGCGTGCTCGCCAGCGTCGGCGGCCGTCGTACACCCGGTCCCGGCGTGTGGGCGTGATCGTTTCCACTGGTGACAGAGTGTGTGGGCGTGTAGCGTCTGCGTCAGCTGTCGTGGTTCGGAGTTCCCCTTTGCCCACGCCTTTGGTGTGGGCTTTTTGCTGTGCTGTGCCGCAGGGACCAGGGCGATCACCTCCGCCTTCCGCATGAAGTGGGAGGCGTCCATCGACTGGAAGGCATGAGACATGGCTACGGGAACTGTGAAGTGGTTCAACGCGGAAAAGGGCTTCGGCTTCATTGCCCAGGACGGAGGCGGTCCGGACGTCTTCGCGCACTACTCCGCGATCAACTCCGCGGGCTTTCGTGAGCTGCAGGAGGGCCAGATCGTGACGTTCGATGTCACCCAGGGCCAGAAGGGCCCGCAGGCCGAGAACATCAACCCGGCCTGACCTCTCCCCCCTCCCTCCTGCCCGCGGGCGCCGCGGTCGGCAAGCACGGCTGCCTCATGCAGCCGCACCGCCCGACCCGAAACAATGGACGCCTTGGCTTGACGGGGGCGCGGGCGGAATCTGAAATGCACGGATCAGGGCCGCGCAGTTGCTGCGCGGCCCTGATCCGAGTCGAGACCGACGTACCGCGCGGATGAGGTTGGCAGGTTGGCACAGGGGCGTGCCCCGCCTCGACAGCAGCGGCTGCGTGCGAAGGGCTTATGCCGATGAACAATCCGGCAGGAGTTCATCGACCCGCACGCCGGGGTGCCTCCGGTTGAGCTGACTGGGCTGTGCGGTCAGCGGAGTGTTTACCTCCTGCGAGGTGGAGCCGGCGCAGGGTATTTTCCGTGTCGTGCCTGAGGTATTCGGGGGAGGCCAGGCGCTGCCACAGCGGGTCGGGGTGGCAGGGGATGGTGGCGTCGCGGGCGGCCCATTCCCTGGCGAGCTGTGTGTAGTGAGAGGTGTGTTCGGGTCCGGGGTTTCCGCTGAGGTCTGGCCACGGGCGTGCGCGAGGTTGGAAGGCGTTCGGCGCGTTTGTACTGGAACGCGGGCCTCGGCTCTGCGCTTGCCGCTGCCGGCCTGTGCGCCGTGGCTGGAGTTCATCCAATGATCATCCGTCACGTTCGTCAAAACGATTCGTCCGTCCTCGGGGACACCGTGCCTGGTGTACCTTCGCGCTCCGTCTCCGTCAAAACGCTTGTCGGCGGTGGTGGGCTTCCTGGAAGGCGCTCTTGTGGGTGTCCGCGGTTTTGGGGGGCTGGCCTGCGCGGGCTCCGAGGTCGGCTGCCAGCAGCCTGTTGAGGGCGCTGGGGTTGCTGCTTTCGGCGTACTCGAGCAGGTGCAGAAGGGCTGTGAGTTCGCCCTGGCGGGGAGGTGGGTCAGTGGATGCGAGGCGCGGGAGACCAGTGCCCGACGCACACGGTCTTCGTAGGCGCGTCTGTGCAGGTCGGCGAAACGGATCTAAGGTTCTTCGAACAGGCAGGGCTGGGCGGGAAGGTAGGGGGCGAGGCTGTCCAGCAGCACGGCGAAGTCTTGGCCCTCCTGCCGGTAGAGGGGCTGTTCGCTGCTTCCGGCTCCGGCCGGGTCGCGACGGAAGGCGTCGACGAAGGCCGCGACGATGCGGGGTTCGGGAAGCAGGCCGGCTCCTGGCCAGCGGACACCTGAGAGGTACCGGTCCTCCTGGTCGGCGGTGTAGAGACACCAGCCGGACGTGCCCGCCCAGTGGATCCCGCAGTCGCCCCCGCCATGCTGATCCTGGAATGCCTGCGTGAACGAGATGCCTGCCTCGACATCGAGGTACTCGCCACCGTCCGCGTCGTGCCAGGGACCGCAGCTCTGTACCCCGGTTACCGGCCGACCTGCATCCAGGAGGCGCTCGGCGACAGCGGCGGCGTAGTGGCCCGCCCGCCTAGAGAGCTCAGCTGACATCTGGGGACTGGTCTCGCAGGCCACGGAACTCTCTCTCCGCTGTCGGAATCGGACGGTGACGTCGCTGCAGACCCCGCCGAGCCGGACTGGGGTCCGCGCAGGAGCCGCGCGGCAGCCCGTCCTGGCTTGCGTCCGCTAGGGTACGGCGGCTGGTGATCGTACAGAGCCCAACCCGCGCGACTTGCACTGCACCCTGTGCTGCGTCTCGGCTGCGCCCGGGGAGTGGCCGCGCTCCTCGAGCCTGATTACCTCCTCACCGGCCACGCGAAAATCTATGGTGGCTGGAGTAGACATTGGCTGATCGTCTAGCTATGGTTTCTCTCGTAGCCAGGAAGACAGCAGGGCCCGGCAGACACGAACTGCCGGGAGTGGTAGCGGCAGTTGCAGGACGGTGCGGTGGTGGAGTTTCGAAGCCAGGGTTGTTGCAGGTCGGCGACGAGACTGACGGCCGGACCGGATGGCCCGCAGTGATCAGGGGCCACCGTGAGCAGGACCGCAGTTGAAGTTGTAGTTGCACTACCGGTAAGTGCAGTTCGCAGGACCCAGCAGTGAAGTTGGTGAGTGGTACCTCGGTGAAGGCGTCGGCTGCGGGCGCGCGCATCGGGAGGTTCGGCAGTGGGGTTCTAAGCCACAGCAGATGTAGGACGGGCGACGGGGCTGGCTGCCGAAGAGCGACGCTTCCTCAGGTCGCAGTAGGACACGCAGTAGAGCAGTGCCAGAAGTACGCAGTCCCCTTCGGTAAATGTTGGTCAAGAGGAAATAACGGAGGAGCGAGGCGCCATCAGGATCGCCCGGGCGGAATGACTGAGCCCGGGTACCGCAGGACATCGATAGTGAGGTGGTCTCCGGTCGAGCAACCGCGATCCCCGCACACGCTCACACTCACGGTGAGCTGGTGCGGATACAGAAGGCCGGCGCAGTATCAGGGTCGGCAGATGGTGTAGCAGTTCCTTCGGGGCCCTGGCGCGCACAGCGCCAGGGCCCCTCCACGCGTTCCATGAGAGAGGTGCAATGACGGCAGACGACTCGTTCGGCCGGATCGACGACGATGACTACCCTGCCTACACGATGGGCCGGGCCGCCGAACTCCTCGGCACCACGCAGGGCTTCCTCCGCGCGATCGGCGAAGCCCGCCTGATCACCCCGCTGCGCTCGGCGGGCGGCCACCGCCGCTACTCCCGCTACCAGCTGCGCATCGCCGCCCGCGCCCGCGAACTCGTCGACCGGGGCACACCGATCGAGGCTGCCTGCCGGATTGTCATCCTTGAGGACCAGCTCGAGGAAGCGCAGCGGATCAATGCCGAGTACCGGCGCGCCGCGGGATCGGCTGGCCCGACGGCCGCAGTCTGAGACGGCTTGGACCGGCCGCTCGGTCTCCCGGCTTGCGGTGGTACGCGGGGGGAGGCGCACACATCAGGAGCTGACGGCAGCGCTGGCGCGACCACGCCCTGGTCAAGGAGTTCCACGACCGGCTGCGCGCAAGGATCCGCGAGAGGGCGGGGCGTGACACGGAGCCGACGGCTGGCGTGATCGACTCGCAGTCCGTCAGAGCGGATGCCGTCGTCGGCTCTGACAGCCGTGGCTTCGACGGCGGCAAGTGGTCAACGGGCGCAAGCGGCACGTCGTGGTCGACACCCTCGGTCTGCTGCTGGGGGTGATGGTCACCGCCGCGGACAGCGGCGACCGCGCCGCCGCCCAGGTCGTGGCCGACGCGCACCACCGCCTCGCCTTGGTCTGGGCCGACGGCGGCTACACCGGCCCCCTCGTCGATTACTGCCTGGCCACGCTCGCCCTGGTCCTCGCGATCGTCAAACGCAGCGACGACATGCGCGGCCTCGTGGTGCTGCCCAAGCGGTGGATTGTCGAGCGGTTCTTCGCCCATCTGATGCGCACCCGCCGGCTGGCACTACGAACGCCGCACCACCAGCGCCGAGGCGATGATCTATTGGTCGATGATCCTGCTCATGAGGCGCCGCCTTGCCCGGCCACACTCTGGGCGAGGGTGAACCGCCCCGGCTGCCGCTCGGCCAGCCAGCCCCGCGCTACCAGACGTTTCGCCTTCGACCGCAGTGCCTCCACCTTGGCCGGTACCACGTCCAGGCCGAACACGGCGGCCAACTCCTGGCAGGTCAGCGGCCCTTGATGGAGCCGGTCCCGGTCCGAGAGCACCTGCAGAATGCGCTGGTAGTCCACCGACAGCACCGACCAGGCCAGCCCCTCACGCCACACCGGCACCTGCGACTTCGGCTTCGCCGAATCCCGGGGCGCTGACGGCCCGCCCGCAGCCCGCGGATCAGGGACATCCTCCGTGTCGGCGGTGCTGCCGCAGTCCGGAGCCAGCACCGCATCGGCCCGCCTGCGGGCGACCATCCACTCCTGCCATTCCAGCTCGGCCACGGCCAGTTCGGCCTGGATATGGTCGGCCTCCTCCCGCAACCCGTCGACCCGACAGCGAGCTGCAAGTTCGTGGCTGTTCCAGCAGTCCGACAACCGACGGCATCCGCAACCTCCCGGGGAGCGACGACACGACAGGCCACGACTCCCACAGAATCACCGCTCCTACCCCTAACCAGCGAAAACACCGCCCTCAAGTCCGGAAACAACAACGTCTCAGAGCGCAGTCGGCATCAGGGCTCGGCTGGTGTCCGGTCGTGCGGCAGGGCGCGGGCTGAGCTGCGTGCTGTGGTGTGCCCGTCTTCGAACGGCTGGGGTGCGAACCCGATTCGGCTATGCGGTGACGGTGTTGAGGATGACGTCGACGGTGATGCGCTTGCCGCCGGGCGTCTGCTCCACGGTGACAGCGCGGGCGAGGGCTGTGACGATCTCCAGGCCGTGCTGGCCGATGCGTTCCGGATCCGGTGCTTTGGGGGTCGGCAGGACGGGGTTGCTGTCCCAGAGCTCGACCCGTAGGAGGGGGCCGGTGATCCGCAGACGCAGAAGGGCCGGTCCGGGGGCGTACTTGCGGGCGTTGGTGACGAGTTCGCTGACGATCAGCTGGACGATCTCCACCGCCGTGCTTGCCACCGGGATGCCGCAGTCGTCCCGCATCTTCGTCAGGAAGACGGCTGCGAGGTGGCGGGCTTGGGCGATGCGTGAGCCGTCGCTGTCCAGCGCGAGGGAGGTCTCCAAGAGCGGACCCGCATCAGGCTGCCCACCAGATGATTCATCCATTCTGCCCGCTTCCGTCTCCCCGCCGGGTACCCCTCCCGGTACCGTGTACGCCCCGCCCGGAACGGTACCTGTGGCACAGCCACGGGGATGCAGTACCCGTAGGGTGTGGCGCTTGCGGCCTTCCCCTCGAATGGCGCTGGCCTGGTACCGGAGAGGATTGTTGAAGGGTTACGCGGGCAGGCATACACGGCACCGCACGCCCGACTGTCGATCACCCAGACCGCTACCGCCGGCACCCGTGTCCTGGCGCTGTGCGGCGAAATCGACGCCGACAACGTCGACCTGCTTCGCCAGGCCCTGCGAATCGACGGCATCAGCCCGTCGCAGTTGGTGCTGGACCTCAGCGGGGTCACCTTCATGGACTCCAGCGCCATCAGCGTCCTGGCCGCAGCTCACCGCACTGCCGAGGCGGCTAACGGTTGGATCCGGATGGCAGCCCTGACCGCACCGGTCCTGCGGGTCGTCGAAATCGTCGGCCTCGACACTGTCATCCCCTGCTACCCCACGCTCCACCGGGCACTCGCTCCCTGACCGGAGCCACGTAGCAGATCCCTTTTGCGATCCCTTGCGCGCAGCCGTCTGACGTCCTGAGCCGGGGTTGTGTATGACCTTGAGCAGGACAGGCAAGGGAGGACGAACTGTCTGTTGATCGCACTGCGCGGCCAATTCCGCGCAGTTGTAGCTGATTACCGTCATTCGCTGTGATCATGGGTCCGATGGCCTGATTCTGGGGTGACGGATGTGGGCCTTTCCAGTCGAGAGTCTTGGGCGTTGTGCCCTGGCCCGTACTCGGGTGGGGAGTGCCGTGTCTGAGGAGACTGAGAAGATCGGAGCCGTCAGTCGCTCCCGATATGAGGAGATCGTTGCAGAGCTGCGGGCTGTCAGGCAGCAGCCGCAGGCGCGGTTCACGATCGGGGACCGGGCGCTGGAGCTGGAGCCGATGCCTCCCCGCGGCGGCCCGCTCGCGGGGACCGCAGGGTCAGTGGCGCGGTGCCTGGCCCGGCTCGCCGAGGACGTCGGCCTGTCGGTGCCGACGGTCGAGCAGGCCCGCTGGACCGCCTCGCGCTGGCCTGTAGATCAGCGGCGGAAGGCAGACTCTTTCACCGTCCACATGGTGCTGGCCGGCATCGACGACGACGCGGAACGGTACGCTGCGATCGACCAGCTCCCCGAGGGCAAGATTCACTGGACGGTGGACGACGCCCGACGTCGGGCCGGATTCCAGGTCGGGACGCCCGTCTCTGCGCAGGAGTAGGGCGCGCCGGTCCACTTGCTGACCCGGGTGCGGAAGTCGCTGCGGCGTGTCGGCGTACGGACTTAGCTCCCCAGGCGCGCGCGTTTCAACGTTCCCCAGCCGTCAGGCCAGTTCATCCGAGACTGCGAGGTCATCGGCCCAGCCGACGGCCTCGTCCCCGATGACATGCAGTTTCAGTTGGTGGTGAGCATGCCTTCGCGCAGTTTGGTGAGGGTTCGGGAAAGCAGGTGGGAGACGTGCATCTGGGAGATGCCGAGGTGTTCGCCGATCGGGGCTTGGGTCAGTTCGTCGACGAAGCGCATGTGGATGATGCGCCGTTCACGGTCGTCGAGCCCAGTGATCAAGAGGGCCAGGGCGTTGAAGTCCTCGACGAGTTCGAGGGCGTGGTCGTCGGTGCCGAGGAAGTCGGCCCCAGCACGGCCTCGCCGTCGTCGCTGGAGCCGATGGTGGCGTCGAGGGAAGAAGAGGCGTAGCCGTTGGATGCGAGCCGGGCTTCGTCTACCTCTTCCTCGCGGAGGCACATCAGCTGCGAGAGCTCCTTGACGGTGGGCATACGCCCGAGCCGGCTGCGGAGCTCCTCGGTGGCCTTGGCGAGGTGGATCCGGGCTTCCTGTAGACGCCGGGGCACCTGGACGGCGCACGTGGTGTCGCGGAAGCAGCACTTGATCGCGCCGATGATGTAGGGGACGGCGAAGGAGGTCCCTCATCGAAAATTGTTGCCTGTCCGCAGCGCCGAACTGCCGACGGTGTCCCCGGACCGATTCGTTGTCCGATTTGCCTGTTGCTGGGCATGGGGCTGCCATCCACAGCGCGGCCAGTCGAGTACCTGGCAAGCAGCGGAGGCGGCGCAGATGCCGGTACGTCTGGGCCGCAGGCCGCGGGTCAAGGTGCCGGTACGCAACGGTCGGCTGACGAGAGTGCTGGGCTGAAACGAGCCGTCTTGAAGGCGGCCCTACCGGAGCACCGCGTACGCTCCCAGGCCACTCCGTTGGCTGGAGGGGGGGAGGGGCGGGTGATGCAGCCGCTGCCCAACGCAGTGTTCGGCGGCTACGCACGCGGCAAGCCATGTCTGCGCGGTTGCTGCCCGCACGTGCCTGGGCTGACGCCCAACGCTCGACGCTGCGCCGGTGCCGACGGCACCCAATGATCATTTTTCCAGCTCGCCCCATGCCACGAGCCGGTGGATGTATGTGCCGGTCCAACCGCGGTCCGTACAGGTGGTGAGCGTGATCCGGGCCTTGTCCGGCCTGGCGCCCGGCTTGTTGGGAACGGGAAGAACGACGCCGACGTCGGTGGGCTTGACGACCTGGGTCCGGGTGACCCGGTAGGTGTATGTCTTGCGGTGCCAGTAGACCTTGATTTCGTCGCCCTTTGTCAGGTCCGGCAACCGATGAAACGGTTGACCCCACCCCGTGCGGTGACCGGCAATCGCAAAGTTGCCGATTTCACCCGGCATGGCCGTCCCCGGATAGTGCCCGGGACCCTTCGCAAGAGCACTCTGAGACACGCCCTCAACGATCACGGGGTCATAGTCCGAGCCAAATCGAGGAATCCTCAGCGTCGCGAGCGCGGCGCCTTCCTGAGGGGCCTCGACCGACGTCTGGATCTTCTTGTGCAGTGCCTGCTGGGTGACTCTGTACTGATTGTCTGAGTGCCGGGTCTGGAAAAGCATGAAGCCTCCCAGGAGCAAACCGACGAGTATCATGCCGATACCCAGAAGTTGACTTGCCTTTTTCATGTCCGGCCCCGGTCAGGAGTCGTCATCGACCTTTCGGGGAAACAGCCGCAGAACAGCGAATCCCGCCGAGATCAGAACGAACACGACGATCCAGAACCAGATGCTGCTGGGGCCACCGGTGAGGGGCAGTACCCCTGCCGAACTGGTTCCGCTCATTGCGGCACCTGTGCCTGCATAGTTGGCCATGATTGACTCCTCTATCTGTTCGACCCCATTCCGGGGACGGCTTGGAATTACCAGTTTCGCTCTCGCTGAAGAGCTGTATCGACGAGCGCGCGGAGGTGCACGCCCTGCAGAAACAGGTCGTACAACCATTCCGGTATGACCAGCATCGAGGCAATCGACACGCGCCAACCCCTGGATTTCGCGGTGATCGCCCGCTCAAGCGCATAAAAAGCGGTGAAGGCTATCCAGAACGGAGCGATTCTCAGGCCCGATCCAGTTGCGAGGAACCACAGAACCGAACCTATGTATACGGTCGACACGGATACCCCGAGGAAGGCCACGACCTGCCTGACCCAACCTTCTGCGGTGTAACGAGTCACGCCGTAGCCGATCAGATTCTCGAGCGCCCCGCGCTTCCAGCGAAGCCGCTGCTTCGCAAGCGCTCGCCATGTCTCCATGACTTCAGTACTCATGGTCGCGCGGGCTGGAGCGACGATGCGGAATCCGAGATGCTTCAGAGCGAGCGTGAGCTCGTTGTCCTCGGTCAGTGCCTTCGTGTCGTATACTCCGTCGGCCGGGGGCAGAACACCGGATTCTCGGGCGGCGAGCACACCTTTAAGAGCGCCGGCCTTGAAAAGGCAGGCGGTGCCTGTCAGGCAAAGTACCTTGCCCTTCTTTCGTGCTGTGTCCCGGGCGTACCGGGCGAACTCATTGCGCTGGAAGACGCCACAGAGTCTGCCGCCCGAGCGACCCCTGAAGTTCCCGCCCACGGCGCCGTAGCC
Organism: Streptomyces sp. NPDC026500; assembly: GCF_055567635.1. Lineage (NCBI taxonomy): Bacteria > Bacillati > Actinomycetota > Actinomycetes > Kitasatosporales > Streptomycetaceae > Streptomyces > Streptomyces sp. NPDC026500. Next base: position 19,296 of record NZ_JBVHQB010000022.1, read on the forward strand.
CTGCGTCAACTTCCGGGTGGTCACCTCGATGAAGCGAGCATCCAGATAGGTGTCGGCGTCCTGGATGAGGATTGCGTCGTCGTCCGCCATGGTCGGCAGCAACTTGTCCAGCGCTCCGTTGAGATTGCCGGCCTTCTTGTGCCTGTTGTCGACCGAATGCCAGACTTCGGCGCCCGCCGCTCGGGCAATTCGCTCCAGTCCTTCGGTTCGACCGCTGTCCTGATGCGGATCCAGGGTCACGATGACGCGGTCCGCGAGACGTGTCTGCGTCTGCAGTGCATCGAGGACGTGGGGGAGAGAGTCCGTCTCCCTGTAGGCGGGCACGAGCACGGTCACCCTCGGGACCCCCGTCTCCGGTTGTTGGCCAGGGTGGCGCGGGAAGGGCCAGCTGCAACTCGTCGTCATGTCGATCCCAACGTGATCCGGGCGGCCGGAAGGCTGTCTTTTCCTTGTCTCACCCGCTATGCACTGTAAGTTTACGCTGTATCCATACATAATACACTGAGGGCGTAATGTCAAGATTTGGCTGCATCGCCGCTCGGGCCGCGCATGCCCGCCGGGGTGTCTGTCCAGCTGATCGTCAGGCGGTCGGTTCGGCGGTCGGTTCGGCAATCGGTTCCGCACGTCGTTCGCGCCGCGGTGTGCCCGCCGAGACGGTCACTCAATTCGCCGACGGCTCGTCGGTGACCAGTACTTCTCGCTCCTTCTTCCGTACGAGGAGCATCGAAGTGCCCGCTGGGCAGACGTCCGCGCCGCGTCTCATGGAGGTGACCACGCCTGCGCTGATGCGGGGCCTGCGCACGGCGGTGGACACCTGGAAGGGGGAGCCCGGCTTCCGCGTCGAGGCCCGTGTCTTCGAGCTGGCCGAGCTGGGCGAGCTGGACGCGGGGAGGTTGTATCCGCGGCACGTTCCGTCCGTCCTGGCGTCGCTGGACCTCGCCTGCCTGGAAGGGCTGGACCACCCGGAGAAGTGGGTCAAGGTCTGCGAGCCGAGCGAGCTGTGGGCGAGGCTGTTCTGGATCGGCGCGAACGGCGGCACGTGCGAGGAAGGTGCCTACGGTCGCCTCGCCGCGTGGCGGACGCTCGCCGCGCTGTGCGGTGCGCCCGACGGCGCGTCGGTCACCGAGGTGGGGGAACGCGCCGAGGGGTGCGACTGGTTCACCTTCGACGCGTTCGAGGGCCGGCTCGGCACGGGGCCCTCGGCCATCGCCGTCGCCGCCCTGTGCCCGGACGGCCGCCGACTCGCCGTACTGGCCGCCGCCACCGCCGACTGACGGCTCACGCCCCGGGCGCGTCAGCCGAACCGGCGCGTGCAGGGGGTCTGTCCGGAACCGTTCGCCTCGCGTACCGCCGAGTTTCACCCAAGTGATACAGGGCCCTTTCCTGACGTTTGGTGCGCTTGGAACACTCCCTTCGCGCACGTTCCATCAACCTCAGGCCGAAGGCCCCGTCAGGACAAGAGGTCACCCACTCATGCCTCAAGCGAATCGGCGTCGATTCCTCCAACTCGCCGGTGGTACAGCGGCGTTCACCGCGCTGTCCGGCAGCATCCAGCGCGCGGCGGCTCTGCCGGCGCACCGCCGTTCGGGCTCGATCGAGGATGTCGAGCACATCGTCGTCCTGATGCAGGAGAACCGCTCGTTCGACCACTACTTCGGCTCGATGAGAGGCGTCCGCGGCTTCGGCGACCCGCGTCCGGCCACCACGACGGGCACCAAGTCGGTCTGGTACCAGTCGGACGGCACCAAGGACGTGCTCCCCTTCCATCCGGAGGCGGACGACCTCGGTCTCGCGTTCATCCAGGACCTCCCGCACGGCTGGAGCGACGGGCACACCGCGTTCAACAAGGGCAAGTACGACAAGTGGGTGCCCGCCAAGTCGGCGACGACGATGGCCTATCTGACGCGTGAGGACATCCCGTTCCACTACGCGCTGGCCGACTCGTTCACCATCTGCGACGCGTACCACTGCTCGTTCATCGGCTCAACGGACCCCAACCGCTACTACATGTGGACGGGTTACACCGGCAACGACGGCAAGGGCGGCGGCCCGGTCCTCGGCAACGACGAGGCGGGGTACAGCTGGACGACGTACCCGGAGCGGCTGGAAGCGGCCGGGATCTCCTGGAAGGTCTACCAGGACGTCGGCGACGGGCTCGACGCGAACGGCTCCTGGGGCTGGATCCCCGACGCCTACCGCGGCAACTACGGTGACAACTCGCTGCTGTACTTCAACCAGTACCGCAACGCCAAGCCCGGCGACCCGCTGTACGACAAGGCGCGCACCGGCACCGACGCCCGCAAGGGCGAGGGCTTCTTCGACCGGCTCCGGGCCGACGTGCAGGGCGGGCAGCTGCCGCAGATCTCCTGGATCGCCGCTCCCGAGGCGTTTACCGAGCACCCCAACTGGCCCGCCAACTACGGCGCCTGGTACATCTCTCAGGTGCTGGACGCGCTCACCTCCGACCCGGAGGTGTGGAGCAGGACGGCGCTGTTCATCACGTACGACGAGAACGACGGCTTCTTCGACCACCTCGTGCCGCCGTTCCCGCCGCAGTCCGCCGCGCAGGGCAAGTCCACGGTCGACGTCGGCCCGGACCTCTACGCGGGGGACGCGAGCCGTGCCGCCGGACCCTACGGACTGGGCCAGCGAGTGCCGATGCTCGTCGTCTCGCCCTGGAGCAAGGGCGGTTACGTCTGCTCCGAGACGCTCGACCACACCTCGATCATCCGGTTCATGGAAGCCCGGTTCGGGGTGCGCGAGCCCAACATCTCGCCCTGGCGGCGCGCCATCACCGGCGACCTCACCGCAGCCTTCGACTTCGCCCACAAGGACACCGAGCCGGTCGCGCTGCCCGACACCGACGGCTACCGGCCGCCGGACAGCAACCGCCACCCCGACTATGTGCCCACCCCGCCCGCGAACCCCGCCCTGCCCCGGCAGGAGCGCGGCTCACGCCCGTCCCGGCCCCTCAAGTACGCGCCCCTCGTGGACGGTTCGGCGGACACCGCGGCCGGCAAGTACACGCTGACCTTCGGCTCCGGCGCCAAGGCCGGCGCGGCCTTCCTCGTCACCTCCGGCAACCGCACCGACGGCCCCTGGACGTACACCACCGAAGCGGGCAAGACCGTCTCCGACACCTGGAACTCGGCGTACTCCGGAGGCTCGTACGACCTCACGGTGCACGGCCCGAACGGCTTCCTGCGCACGTTCAAGGGCGCCGGCAAGACAACGGGTCCCGAGGTCACCGCCCGCCATACCGGCTGTGATGTGGAGCTCACCCTCGTCAACAAGGGCGCCGTCACGGCAACGCTCACGCTCACGAACGGCTACGGCGGACAGCCTCACACCTTCCGGGTGCGGGCGGGCGCGACCGTGAAGTACACGGTGGACCTGCGGGCGAGCAAGTGCTGGTACGACCTGACCGTCGTCTCGGACACTGAGGCTGGCTTCCTGCGGCGATTCGCCGGACATGTCGAGAATGGGCGGCCCGGTGTCAGTGACCCGGCCCTCATCACCGCCTGATGGATACCCAACTGCCGGTTGATTTGCGGGCATGTCACGGTAGTGTGCCCCGGTGACCACGCATTCGAACACTCCTGCAGGTTGGTACCCGGACCCGAACGGGACCCCCCAGACGCAGCGTTACTGGGACGGCTCGCAGTGGACCGACCAGCAGGCTCCGGCCGCACAGCAGGTACCGCAGCAGGCCCAGCCGCCGCAGCAGGCGTTTCCTCAGCAGGCTGCGGCCCCCGACCCGCGGGTTCAGCGTCAGGTGCAGCAGCAGGCCGGGGTGGCGCCGAGCGGCGTCGGCGGCGGCACGCTGTTCACCGAGCCGGTCCTGGTGGTGAACCAGAAGGCCAAGCTGATCGAGCTGACCAACGAGTACAAGGTCATGGACCAGCAGGGCAACCTGATCGGCTCGGTCGTCGAGGTCGGGCAGGGCGTGTTCAGGAAGATCCTGCGTTTCGTCTCCAGCCTCGACCAGTACCTGACGCACCGGCTGGAGATCCGTGACGCGCACGGTCAGCCGCAGCTGCTGCTCACGCGCCCCGCGAAGATATTCAAGTCGCGGGTGATCGTGACGCGTCCGGACGGTTCGTCCGTCGGCGAGATCGTGCAGCAGAACATGATCGGCAAGATCAACTTCGCGATGAACGTCAACGGCCAGAAGGTCGGCGCGATCAAGGCGGAGAACTGGCGTGCCTGGAACTTCGCGATCGTCGACCACACGGAGAACGAGGTGGCCCGGATCACGAAGACCTGGGAGGGCCTCGCCAAGACGATGTTCACGACGGCGGACAACTACGTCCTGCAGATTCACTTCCAGCTCCCCGAGCCGCTGCTGAGCCTCGTCGTCGCGACGGCGCTGACCGTCGACACGGCGCTCAAGCAGGATTCCCGCGGACTGGGCTGACCGGTCGCGGTTGTACGGAAGGGCGGTCGCGGATCTCTCCGCGACCGCCCTTCCGTTTGTTTCCCGTCGGAGACGTGAGCCGGCCCTTCCTCGTCACGTGAGCCGGCCGCTCCCGGTCATGTGAGCCGGACATTCCCGGTCTCGTGAGCCGGCCCTTCACAGTCGTACGAGCCGGCCGTTCGCAGTGATGCGAGCTGCCCGTTCCTACAGCGACGTGAGATGGCCCGAGTTGGGTTGCTGGGGCACCAACGAGGGTTCGTACGCCGCCGATCCGGGCGCCAGCGCCAGCACCGCGGCGACCGGGTGGTCGTCGTTGTCCATGAAGGCGTCCAGGGGAGCGTCCACCGGGGTCGCGGCCGGCTCGGGCGCCGAGCGGGACAGCGTCACCACGCCCCACCCGGCGATCGACGCCCCCGTGAGCGCGAGCAGCAGGCCCGCCGAGCCGCCCTGGAGGCGTTCGCCGAGCATCGACAGTCCGATCACCGCCGCGGCCAACGGGTTGGCGAGTGTCACGACGGCCAGCGGGGCACCGAGTCCGCCCTGGTAGGCGGTCTGCGACAGCAGCAGTCCGCCGGCCGCGAAGACCGCCACGAGCAGCGCCACCACGACGACTTGGGCGCTCAGCAGCGAGTCCGAGCGGTCCGTCGCGGCCACCGTCACGGTCTGGGTGAGCGCCGACGCCACGCCCGAGGCGAACCCGGAGGCCGTGGCGTGCCGCAGGCCCGGCCGCGCACCGCGCGACAGCCCGCCGATGAGTACGGCGGTCGTTCCCGCGACGGCCAACGCCTGCGGCAGGCTCAGCACATCGTCCGGCGCGGGTCCGGACGCCGTGACGAGCAGCGCTGCGAGACCGATCAGTGTGAGTGCCGTGCCGCGCCACTCGACCGCGCTGACCCGCCGTCCGGCGATCCGCGCGCCCAGCGGCACCGCCGCCACGAGCGTGAGCGCCCCCAGCGGCTGGACCAGCGTGAGCGTGCCGTACTTGAGGGCCGCGACGTGCAGCAGTGCGGCCGAGGCGTTGAGTGCCACCGACCACCACCAGGCGCCGCGGGCGAGCAGGCGCAGCGTGCCCGAGCCGGCCGACCGGGCGGCCAGCCGCTCCTGGGCGACGGCCGCGGAGGCGTACGCGACGGCGGAGAAGAGGGACAGGACGACGGCGGCGAGCGTCGGGTTCATCGCCCCGCTCCCACGAGTTCGGGCAGATCCTGTACGGGGATCTCGGTGCGCCCGCGCGCCTGGCCGGCCCCCACGGTCGTCACCGTCCGGTGCGGCGGATGGACCACGGCGAGGGCGATGCAGAGCAGCGCGGTCGCGACGATCGCGTCGAGCCAGTAGTGGTTCGCGGTGCCGACGATCACCAGCAGGGTGAGCAGGGGATGCAGCAGCCACAGTGCGCGAAGGCGCGACCGGGTCGCCGTGATCAGGCCGATGGCGACCATCAGCGCCCAGCCGAAGTGCAGCGACGGCATCGCCGCGAACTGGTTCGCCAACGCGTCGGTCGCCGGGTGGGCCCCGTACACCGTGGGCCCGTACACCTGGCCGGTGTCGACGAGACCCGCCTCGGCGAGCAGTCGCGGCGGTGCGAGCGGGAACGTGAGGTGCCCGACCAGGGCGGCGGCGGTGACGAGGGCGAGGACCCGGCGAGCCCACACGTAGTGTGCGGGGCGCCGCAAATACAGCCACACCAGGAAGGCTGCCGTGGCCGGGAAGTGGACGGTCGCGTAGTAGGTGTTCGCGATGTGCACGAGCGGGTCGCTGTGCAGCAGCGTGGCCTGTACGGCGCCCTCGCCCGGCAGGTGCAGGGACCGTTCCCAGCCCCAGACGCGGTGCGCGTCGGCGAAGGCCTCGTCGGTGTGGCCGGTGGCCAGCAGACGGCCGGCCTTGTAGACGACGAAGAGCCCGGCGACGAGCAGCAACTCCCGCAGGAGCGGCGGGCGCGCCGCGGTGTCGTCCGGATCCGGACCCGTGTGCGGCTGCGGGTGCGCCCGAGCGGCCGTGTCGCGTGACGCGGCCGTGGGTATGGCCGCGTCGGGCGGCTCCGGTTCTGAAGCGGACTCGGATGCGGAATCTGCAGGCTCGGTTCGGGAATCCATCCCCGGCCCCCTTGCTGACGGTCTGGTGTCGAGTGGTGCGCGGTGAGCCCAGGACAGGATCCACTCGGCCTCCGTGTGCGGGAGGAGTGGATCCTGTCCGAGACTCATCGATACGGCAGTGTACCGATACGCAAGGGTACCGATACGCAAAGGTACCGATACGCGAGGGTACCGATACGGATGCGTACCGGTACCCTCGCGTATCGATTACACTGGGCGCAAGACCGCACCGGCCCGAGCCGGATCGAGCGAGGAGAAGCGCCATGACGTCGCAGGCCGCGGACGGACCGGAGACGGTCGTCGCCTCGCGCCGCTCCAAGATCACGCCCGAGCGTGAGCAGGAGTTCTACGACGCGGTGCTCGAACAGATCCGGGAATGCGGCTACGAGGCGCTCACCATGGAGGGCGTCGCCGCCAGCACCCGGTGCAGCAAGTCCACGCTCTACCGGCAGTGGAAGTCGAAGCCCCAGTTCGTGGCCGCCGCGCTGCGCAACAACCGCTGTCCGCGGTTCACGGGGATCGACACCGGCTCGCTCGCCGGAGACCTGCGCGAGGCGGCCAGGGCCGCGGGCGAATGGTCGGCCCGGGACAGTACGCAGTTGCTGCAGGGCCTGGGCAACGCCGTGATGCAGGACAAGGAGCTCCAGCAGGCGCTCCGTGACGCGCTCGTCGAACCCGAGGTCGCCGAGCTGCGGCAGATGGTCAGCCGTGGTGTCGAGCGCGGCGAGGTCGCCGCCGGCCACCCGGCGCTGGAGTTCATTCCGGCCCAGATGCTCGGCGTCCTGCGGGTGCGCCCGCTGCTGGACGGCCAGTACGCGGACGCGGCGTATCTCACACGGTTCGTGGAGGCGGTCGTGCTGCCGACGCTCGGCCTCACTTAAGACTCAGGCCGCCGTCCGTGGGATGACCGGACGTCGGCCTGTAACGCGCCGCACCGTGGGGACGGGGGCGGCGCGCACCCCCGGCCGGGTGGGGTTCCCCTTGAGCGGAGGGGCGCTCCACCCGGCCGATCCATGTCCGAGGTGTCCGAGGTGTCCGAGGTGTCCGAGGTGTCCGTGCAGGGCCGGGACAGGGGTGCCCAGCGGCGGTGGTCCTAGACGTTCTGACCGTTGCCGGTTCCGGCCGCCACCTTGATGCCCTTCGTGATGGTGTCGATGATCGACTGCTGGGGGGCCTTGGAGCTGACGTCGACGCCGAAGCGGACGACGACGAGCGAGGCGGGGTCGGCGGGGGAGGGGAAGACCAACGATTCCACGTAACCGTCGTCGCCCTTGCTCGTCACGACCTTCCAGCGGACCAGATAGCCTTTCTCACCGGCCACCGTGACCGCCTTCGAGGCGAGCTGCGTGTGCGAGGTGATCGAGCCGTACCCCTTGCCGTACGACTCGGTGGCGTTCTTGGAGATGTCCTCCTTGGCCGCCGCCTCCGCCGTCGTTGACTTCAGCTTCTGCGCCTTCGCCGGAGCCGAGTACGCGCCGCCGCGCTGGCACTTCTGCGAGGTGTCGCCCGGGCATTCGTAGGTGTCCTTGGTGGAGACCGCGGCCGTGCCCGCGCCGTCCTGGCCGGTCCAGCCGTCGGGCACCGGGATGCTGATGCCGTTGTAGACGTCCGTGGCGTAGCCGTCCTCGGTATGCGGCTGACCCGACGCGCCGGGCGACGGCGTCCCGCCGCCGAAACCACCGGAGCCTCCCGAGTCGCCGGGAGCACCGCTCGGACCGCCGGAGCCGCCCTGGCCGCCGCCGGGTCCGCCCGGTCCGCCCTGGCCGTTCGACCCGCCGGGTCCCTGGGAAGCCGCGCTGCCGCCGCCTCCGCTGTCGTTGGTCAGCGCGTACACGCCGCCGCAGATGCCCGCGAGGACGGCGATCGCCGCCGTGACGGCTATGCCCGTGCGCAGCCCGCGCCGCTGGCCACCCGGGGCGTGCGCCGGATACGGCCCGGCCTCCGGCGGGTGTGCCGGGGTACCCCATACGGCCGCCGACCCGACGGGGCGGACCTGGTCCGTCCATGCCTCACCGTCCCACCAGCGCTCGGTGGCGGGAGCGTCATTCGTCTGCCCGGGGTCGGGATACCAGCCGGGGGGAGTTACCTGCGTCATGGGCCCACCGTATGAGCCCAGGGTGAAAGGCGGATGAGAGGGTTCCCCCGGAGGCCACTCCGGGAGATGTCGCGAGTGCCCTGTGGTCGGGTGTCGGAAGCCGTGGTTGGGGGAGGCGCCGGAAAGCGATGTACCTGGTGGGGGTTTCGTGGTCGGTCTCGTGGTCGGGGCGGCCGTGTCTACGGTGGAAAGCAGATCGGGGCGCTCTCGTCCGCCACATCGGGAGGGTGTCCGAGCATCCCGTGGCCGCGCGGGATCTGGCGCCCCTGCCGGCGGGTACCCGCCGGCCTCGAACCTGGCGTCGTGCGGTCGGGGGAGCGTCTGCGTGGGGGAGTCGCTCTTTGCGGTGCGCTGGTGACGTAGTGCCGTGAACGGGACCGGACGCCGCAATGCGCAGATCATTGCGCAGCCCCCTTTCTGTTGTGCAGTGCGTTTGCGCAGTTTCCCTGCGCAGCGCGCAGCAGGGAGGGAAAGCTGCGTCGTCGTTTGGTGATGTTGTTGACGTGGTTGTGGTGGCATCCGTTCTGGTCGGGGGTTGGCTGTGCGGGCGGAGTTGCGCAGTCGGGCCCGCGCTGGCGTGGATGCGCAGCGGTGAAACGGCGCGGCCTGCGCAGCTGACCGTGCGGGAGGAACAGATCCTGCGCATCATCGGCTTGTCCATCGAGGGGCTGACCGTGTCGGAGATCGGTGCTGTAGTGGGACTGCGCAGCAAGGGGTTGGTGGCCTACCGCCTGCGCAATCCGGAGGGGGCGGTGCGCTGTTCCGCGACGGATGGAACTGGCGCACCTGCCGGCTCCTCTCGCCGGCGGCGTACTCGCTGGTGATTGGGTCCTGCACCTGATCGCGCGCACAGCGGCCACGGGAATCCGGAGCGCGGCCGCTCCAGTACGTGCGGGCGACGATCAGCGCCGCGCGTTCGCGCCCCCTCACTCGGAGCCGGGGCGCTATCCGCCACGTCCTGGGGACCCAGCCCGGCGGAGGAGGGACGGGGCGACGTTCGCCAGGCGTTCTCGTGCGCCTCCCACGCATCCAGCGGTTCGGTCGACCACGACACCCGCTGGAAGAGCGTCCGCAGATCTGCGCGGACCTGACCGAGTTCGTCCTGAACGTCGATCAGAGCCGTACGAAGATGCCACGGCCCGACGGAACTACCGTTCGAACCACATCTCTTGCACCGACTCTTGCCGCCTCTCCTGCGAGATCTCTTGCGACTTCTCTTGCGCGAGGATCACCCACATCACGGAATCCGTGCAGGTCCCCTCCCTCGTGCGGGCGTGGTCGGTGCTCTGACATCCCCGTTGCGACCGCTTTTGCCTTTGGCTGAATGAAGGAGAAGGAGGGGCGGGAGGGCGGCGCGGACGCGGCCGGGGACCGGGCGTGCTCACGGGTGTTGCGCGCCGGGCGGAGCCGTGGGCCCCGGCTGCTGGTCAAGCGGCGCACGATGGCCAGGGGCTGGCGGTGGTCGAAGCCAGGCCGGCCGCGAGTGGCGGCCCAGGGGTGAGCCGGTCGAGGTCGAGGACCATCACTTCTTCTTCAGCGGCCCGGACGTTCAGCAGGCGATCCCGTACGGGATCTACGATATCGCCCGCAACACCGGCTGGGTCAACGTCGGTGTCGACCACGACACGTCGGTCTTCGCGGTGGAGTCCATCCGCCGCTGGTGGCGCTGTCGCGGCAGCCTCGACTACCCGAAGGCGTCACGGCTGCTGATCACCTCTGACGCCAGCGGCTCCAATGGCTACCGCTACCGGGTCTGGAAGAGCGAACTGGCTGCCCTGGCCTCCGAGACGGGCCTGACGATCACGGTGTGTCACTTTCCTCCGGGCACAAGCATGTGGAACAAAATCGAACACCGTGGCAGGTCGCTGACCAGCCACGAAGTCGTTATCGAGACGATCTCCGCCACCCGCACCCGGGCTGGTCTGCGCGTCGAGGCCCACCTGGATCCCGGTGCTTACCCCACCGGCATCGCGGTCAGCAAGGACCGCTTCGCCGCGCTGCCGCTGGTCCGACATGAGGTTCACGGCCAGTGGAACTACACCCTGCTGCCCGAACCCTCCGCGCCACAGGTGTCGCCCGCCGGCGAGGCACACGGTGTCGCCGACCGCCGCCGCGAGCTTCTCACCCGTCTCGCGAACCCACGCCTGACCGGGCTGGGTGGCATGGAACTCGCGGACCTGTGCAGTGAGTTGGCCCCGCTGCAGGCCGCCCGGGCCCAAGAACGCTTCAGCGAGCAGCGCGGCGGACGCGCCCGGCGTGCAACCGGAAATCAGCGGGCCAAGCCGCTGTTCAACGACGCCACCCGGGTGATGCTCACCCTCCTCTACCAGCGCCAGGTCTGCTCGATGAAGCTGCTGGGCGACATGCTGGAGGTGACCCCCACCTGCATCGGCCACCTTGTCGCCGAGACCCGTCGGGTCCTGGAGGACCACGGCCACCGGCCCGGTTATGCCCCCAACCGGTTCACCACGGCGGCCGCGCTGATGGCCTTCCTCGACACCGACAGGACCCCGCCGCGCACCCGGATCATGGAGAGCCTGTCCCAACCGCGGCTTACCGGCATGTCTCGCACCCAGTTGGACGCGCTTGCTCGCCGCCTCGCCCCACGCCAGATCGCCCAGGTCGAACGCGCCTCCTACCAGCGCCGGGGCGCCGATCGCCAGCCGGGCAGCCGCGGCGGCGTCTTCCCGCAGAAGCTCGGCGACAGAGAACGCGTCGTTGTCGCGATCCTCTACCTGCGGAAACTGTGTACCCTGGATGTCCTCGCCGATGTGCTGGGGAACGTGAGCAGGTCCTCGATCGGGAACGTCGTCCGCGAGATCCGGCCCCTGCTTGCCGAAGGCGGACTCCTCCCACCTCCGGCCACTACCCGCTACCGCACCGCCAACGAACTCCTCGCTGCCGCGGATGAAGGCCCAGACACACCGACAAGTTGATTCTTTACGGCTTCACAAAACGGCCAATGTGCTCAACGCGATCCCGAAGTCGGCCCAGTCCAGCGCGCGGAAGGCGCTGCAGGACATCTACAACGCCGAGGACCGCGAGCATGCAGTCAAGGCTGTCGCCGCATTTGAGAACACCTACGGCGCGAAGTGGCCCAAGGCCGTCAAGAAGATCACCGATGACGTCGACGAGCTGCTGGCGTTCTACGACTTCCCGGCCGAGCACTGGGTTCACCTGCGCACAACGAATCCCATCGAATCGACCTTCGCGACGGTGCGGCTGCGGACCAAGGTCACCAAAGGCGCCGGTAGCGCGGCCGCCGCGCTTGCCATGGTCTTCAAGCTCGCCGAGTCCGCCCAGGCACGCTGGCGAGCGGTCAACGCACCCCACCTTGTCGCCCTCGTCCGCGCCGGACCCGCTTCGAACGCCGATGGAGGCATCCGACGTGTCCGATCTCGACAGCCAGACCGCTTACTGGGACGCCGCCGCCACGACGAAGCGATTCACGCACCCGCTGTACACACCATGGCTGGACAACGTCGAACGAAGCGCCGCGATCCTCGACTACGGCTGCGGCTACGGCCGAACCCTGGACGCGCTGGAACAGCAGGGCTTTGACAACCTCTCCGGCGTCGACACATCACCGGGGATGATCGCCCGGGCCCGCAGCCTGCACCCCGCGATGCGCTTCGCGGTGCTGGACACGCCGCCGACACTGGCCTGCCCGGACGCGAGCATCGACGTGGTCGTGCTCTTCGCGGTGCTGACCTGCATCCCAAGCGACGACGCACAGCGGCTGCTGATCGGCGAGCTGCACCGCGTGCTCAAGCCCGGCGCACTGCTCTACCTCAGCGACCTGCTGCTACAAGACGACCAGCGCAACCGCGACCGCTACGTGAGGTTCGCCGAGCCCTACGGCACCTACGGGGTGTTCGAGACCGGCGACGGCGCAGTGTGCCGCCACCACCCGAGCGGCTGGTTCACCTCCCTGCTCGCCGGTTTCGAGACCATCGACACCCGACGAACCACCGTGACCACGATGAACGGCAACACATCGGCGGGCCTTCAGATCCTGGCCCGCAAGCCGGCCCCACGTCACCAGCCCCCTACCCACTGACCCTGCGGCCGGACAACGCATCCACAGATATTGACAATTACTCTCCCCCTCAGCGACCCCGTGGGACGGATTTCCCGAGAGGGATGGCCTATCGCCCGCGAGAACGCCGCACCCGAAGCGGCCACACTCACCGTCATCCAGGCCGAGACCCTCACCCTCGAAGCCCTCCAGCAGTCCGTGGCCGAACACCGCCCCGACATCCTCGTCATCAGCGCGCACGGAACGATGGACGGCAACATCGCCGCGCTCGCCATCGGCGACGCACCACACTGGGACCTCGGCCTCGACCGCATGCCACCTGTGGTCATGCTCAGCGCCTGCCACGTCGCACCCCGCGGATCCGGAGCCGTGGCCATCACCGATCTCTTGCTGCGGGAAGGCGCCCTGGCAGTACTCGGCACGCAAGTCCCGGTCGAGGTCACACGCAACGCCGTCTTGATGCTCCGGTTCCTGGTGTACCTCGCCGAAGAGATCGCGAAGCCCGGGCAGTTCGCCACCATCCTGGACGTATGGCATCAGGTACAGATGTCGAACGCGGTCAACGACATCCTCGACGGAAGCCCCAGACTCAAGGCGCGGGCCACCAGCACCACCATCAACGGCCGCTCTGTGATTGCAGAGTTCATGAGTAGCCGGGCCGCCGGCCGGCTCCGTCTGCCGCACGTCTACGAGGACACCGACGTGTCCTGGGCGAGATCGCCGACGAGCAGGGCCAGGGAGACCGCGTACGCAACTGGTTCCGCAGGCCCGGCTACGTCCCCGAGTCGCTGTTTTACGTCTTCGCGGGCCGTCCCGACCGCATCTATCTCTCCTCCCTGAGGCAACAGGCCGAACAAGCGCGCCCCCAACGGTAGCTGTCCGGCCTTCCGCTACTGCCTAGGGTGACGGTGATCTCGCTGGCGGGCGCATCCCGGTGTCATGCGGTATCCCGATGGGGGTGGCCTGACCGCGAAACTACGGGCTCAGCGGGAGCAAGTACGGTTCGAGGCTGCCGAGTTAGTCACGCAAGGGGTGACGCCGCCGCAGGTCGCGCGGCAGTTGCGGGTCTCGCGGAAGTCCGCCTTGACCCGGTGCCCTTGATGAGCGGCCAGCTGTCGTAGCCAGCCCGCAGGGAGAGCTTGTCCACGCCGATGATATCCGCCCGCCAGTCCCGGTCTTGGGCTGCGGCAGTGTCACGGAGAGGACGTCACGGAGGTCATCGGGGGTGCGCACCTCGTGCACGGTGACCGACGGGCCCGTACGGGGGCGCGTCATGCAGGCGCCTGTCCCGCCGGGCCTGCTTCGCGCGTTTGACGTCTCGTCCCATGAGGGGCATCGGCGTTCCTATCGCCAGCCGTCGAGGGAGACTTCCGGACCACCTGCGAGGTAGCGGCGGAGGGCACTGGCGGTGGTGTCCACGAAATCCGTGGGGATGGCGTCGGCATCGACCCAGCGGACCTGGGCGTGCTTGCGCGGTTCGCGGTTTTCGGGTTCGCCGGTCCACTCGTGGGCGGTGAAGACGACGGTGAGGAAGCCGTTGGGGGCCTCCACGCCCCAGGCGCCGTGGATGATGTGGGCGACCTTGAGTGACTCTGGCTTCACGGTCAGGCCGGTCTCCTCGTACAGCTCGCGTACGGCGGTGTCGGTGATGGGCTCGCCGGGCTCGCTTTTGCCGACCGGCAGGTCCCACATGCCCTGGGCGAACTTGGCGTTCTGGCTGCGCTGGAGGAGGACGATCCGGTTGGCGGCCTTGTCGTGGACGATGACGGCAGCGACCAGCAGAGTCATGGATGCGAGGGCGGGCGGCAAGGCTTTGGGCTGGTCGTCGGTCTGCGGCTGAGCCACGGCTGAGGTCCCTTCGTCGGCCGGTTGGTGGGCAGCTTAAGCCAGTGCTCCGCGTGCGCGGCGGGCGAGTTCGGCGGCTCCGGGCACTTTGCGGCGCTGGTAGACGGACAGGGTGGAGCGGAGTGAGGTGATGGCCTTGCGGGTGCGGTCGGAGGTCATGCCCTGCATGAGGATCAGGGCCTGGGACCAGGCGGCGACGGCCTCGTCGGCGCGGGCCTGGGCGGCCAGGCTGTCACCGAGGTCGGCATACGTGAGGGCGTGGACGCGCTTGTACTTCTCGGGGTCCCAGCGCACCAGGGCGTCGCGGTGTTGCTGCTCGGTGCCGATGTGGTCGGCGAGGTCGGTCAGCGTGCGGGCGGTGTGACTGGCGACGGTGCCGGCAGCAGGGCCGCTGACACAGGAGTAGGTGGGCTGAGGGCCGTCGTCCCGCAGGAGGGCGTCTTCGGCGGCGAGAAGGGCGCGGGCTGCGGCGGGCTTCTCGCCGGTGGCGGCGTAGGCGCGGGCGTGGGTGATGTGGAGCAGGGCCTCGGTCTGGCCATCGATATGGCCGAGGCCGCAGGTGAGGGCTCCTTCGACGAGGTTGACGCAATGGCGAGGCTGCTTGAGGCTGAGTGCCTGGTGGGCGAGGGCGCGCATCATCCAGGCGGCATGGCCGTGCGGGTCGGCTTCGCAGGCGAGCTGGTAGCCGATCTGGTAGTAGCGCTGGGCGGCACCTTCCTGGCCGAGGTCGTGGTGCTTCCAGCCCGCCAAGTAGGCGAGCTCGGCCACGGCGGCGAAAGCTGCCCGGCGTAAGGCTTCGTTCGGGTACCGGCCCCGGAGCATGGGGGCGGCGGTGTCGGCGAGGTAGGCGGTGACCGTGGTCAGGCCGTGTCCACCGCCGAGGCGCTCGTCAGCCGCGCTGAAGGCCGCGGTGATCTGGCGTACGACGTCCACGTCCTCTGCTCCGACCGCAGACGTGCCGGTGCGGGCGCGGAGCATGCGGGTGGTGGCCTCGTGGTCGTGGGCGAGCGGCATGGCGACACCGGCCGTGGTGAAGGCGGCCACCGCGAGGAAGCGGCGCCGCTCGACGTCGGCGCGGCCCAGATCGGTGGCGGCCAGGACCGGATCGCGCTCGTTCGAGTCCAACTCCTCGGCATCCGGTGTCCGGAGGCCGATCTCGGTCCGCGTGACGGTGCGGCCTGCTCGGCGGGACAGCGCCTCGGCGAGGTACTGGCTAGTCCGGCCGGTGGGCTGACGTGTGCCGTTCACCCAATGGGAGACGGCCGACTTGTTGGTCTGGAGGGTCTCGCCATTCTCGGCGGCGATGCGCCGGATGTCCTTCGCCAGGACCTCGTACGTGCAGCCGATGGCGTCGATGGCGTCGCGCAGGCGGGAGTTGGGCTCTCTCTGCGCTGCCACACGATCGCCTCCACTCCGGTCCTGTAAACCGCGTATACCGTTTCGACCGCCTCCCACCGTACCCACTGTGCGTGACGGCGTGTTCACTAATCATCAGCCGCCCGGCCCCGGCCCGACACCATGGCCAGGCTTCCCCTTCGGCCGGGCGGCTCCCGAAGTTCCGTACACCCACACCGGGTTCGGGCACTCCTATGCCCTTGGGCCCGGCCGATCAGAGACGGAGACACGGTGACCACCATCGACACCGCGGCCATCACGGTCGTACTGCCCGAGGCGTTCGACGAGCGCTGGAGCCGCCTGCCCGGTATCCAGGTCGACGGCCGGCGCATCGCCATCGACCCGGCCGAGTACTTCTTCCGCTTCGAGTCCCACACCTGGCTCGTCGCCGACTGGGAGCTGGTGAAGTCCCGGCTCCTGGGCGTGGAGGAAACCACTGAGAGCGCGGTCGAGCAGCTCGCGCTGGAGTTCGTCAAGAACCATGCCGAGTCCAGCGCGGACGCCGCCCGCGTCCTCACCACCGCCTACGAGGTGTACGCGTTCCTCTTCCGCGACGAGCACCTCGTCGGCGTCGGCCTGCCGCAGATCACCGCCGACCACCTGCGGATGCTGCGCGAGGCGGCCACGCTGATGGCGCTGAACAAGGTGGAGCTGGACGGGCGCATCTCCAATGTCGGCCCGTGCTGGTTCTTCCCCGCCGCCACCTCAGTCGTCTTCGACCTGGACGACGAGACGGGCGGCATGCTCGACGAGGTTTACCACGGCGGCTGGTTCAACGAGCACCGCCGTATCGAGTCCATCAAGGCCCACGCCGCCCTCGGTGGACGGCTCGTGCACGGCTGCCAGTCCGTGCCGGACCAGTCCGGCGGCGTCGTGGCGCCCTACGGTGCCTCGATGGGCGCCTTCCGCGACGACCTCGCGGCCTTCAAGGCCGGATGGCTCGAGCAGGTCTACGCCCACCGCGTGACCCCGGCCGCGTAGCACCACCACTCAGCACCGGCTCCGGGGCGGGCCGACTTCCCTCACCCGCCCCGGACGTCACCCACCGCACGGGAGCCCTTTATGGATACGACTCTCAACACCGACCTCTTGGACAACCTCCTGACCATCACCGGCCGGTGCGTCGCGAAGAGCGAGGAGGTGCGCGTGTGGTCCATGTCCGGAGTCGAGCGCCTGGCCTTCACCGACGGCACCACCGCCGTCTTCAAGTACGCCAAGAGGCCGTTCGAGAGCGAGGACCAGACGCTTAGGCTGGCGGACAACCGGGGTGTCCCGGTGCCCGCCGTGCACGCCTCCGCGGTCGTGGACGGCTGGCTCGGGATGCTGCTGGAGGACCTCGGCGTTGCCGTACGCGAGGCCGACGACCTCGACGGTGCTGCTGCCGCCGTGGTTTTGCATCGCGCCCGCACGGCCGCCGCCCTGCCCATCATCGACCGGGAGCGGCTGCGCAACCTGCCGAGCCGGGCCCTGGAACACCTCAGCCGGCTCCGCAAGGCCGAGCGGTGGCAGGATGCGGACGACGTCGAGGACGCGCTCGACTGGATCGCCCAGGCCGCCGAGGCACGCTCGGCCGGTGCAACGGTGGCTCCATTCGGCTGGGTGCATTCCGAGTTCCACCCCACCAGCCTCCACATCGGCCGGCACGGCTGGCGGCTGCTGGACTTCGCCCGCGCCTTCACTGGCCCCGGACTGCTCGACCTCGCCAGCTGGCACGGCACCCTCGACACCCCCGACCCCGTGCGCATGCGGGTCTTCCTGGACACCTACGTCACTGAGGGCGGCACCCCCGACGCCCTCTCCGAACGCGGGGGCCTGCCCGCCGAGAAGTGGGCACTGGGCTGGCACCGCATGTGGGCCGTCGAGTGGTTCATGGAGCAGTCCGTCCGCTGGATCAACGACCCAGCCACCGACCCCGCCTACATCAACGCCGTCCGACGGCACCTCACCGACGTGCTTCACCTCCTGGAGGTCTAGGTGCTTGCCCAGGCTTCCCCCTGGTACGTCCACGCGCTCCAGCGCACCACTGCCGCCCCCGCCGAGCCGCTGGCCGTACCCGCGAGGATGGAGTGGACCACACGGCCCGGCAGCGGACCCAACGCCGAGATCCTCGGCCCGGACCTGCGCCGCAAACGCGTGCTGGAACTCGGCTGCGGTCCCGGCCACAACGCCGCCCACCTCGCCACCCGCTACGGAGCCCAGGTCACCGCCGTCGACCTCGTCGGCCTCCAGATCCGCCGGGCCCGCTCCCACTACGGCCGGCTGAACAACCTCACCTTCGTCGCCGGCCACGCCCTGCACTACCTGCAAGCCTCCGACGAACGCTTCGACGCCGTCTACTCCGTCTTCGGAGCCGTCGGTCTCGTCGCCCCCGAGCTCCTGCTCCCGGCCATCGCCCGACACCTCCCACGCGGACGCACCCTCGCCTTCTCCGTCCCGCACCCCCAGCGCGGCGGCCTGCACCCCACCACCGACGACCGGCCCCGCCGCGACTATGTCACCCTCCCCGACCGCACCCGACTGCCCATCGCGCGCTGGGACTTCGACGCCGACCGCTGGGAGAAGCACCTCGGCCACGCGGGCCTCTGGCTCAGCTCTGCCAAGGAGTTCCATGACGCCCGCCACGGCCTCTGGCCCACCACCCTGCTGATCACCGCGCGCAAACTCTGACCCTCATCCCGACTGCCTTGGGAGACACCGATGCGCCCGCCGCCCTACCTGCTCCTCGACATCGACGGCGTCCTCGTACCCTTCCCGGACGCCGAAGGCGACAGCCCTGCGACCCACACCCGCCACGACGTCGTGCCCATCGGCCGGAGCGCCGACGACCCGGTTACGGTCTGGCTCAACCCCGCCCACGGCCCCCTGCTGATGCAGGTGATCCGGACCGGCCTGCTCACGCCTGTCTGGTGCACCAGCTGGCGTCAGGACGCCACCACCCTCATCGGCCCGCTCCTTGGCCTGCCGCCTCTGCCGTACGTCGACCTCCCGCGTCCGCAGATCACCACCAGCCACCCTGACGGTTACCTCTGGAAACGCGACCACGCCGACGCATGGCTCGGCGATGCGCCCGCGATCTGGATCGACGACGACTTCACCGGCCTCGACCACGAATGGGCGGCGGAACGCACCGACCGCGGCCGGGTGACCGCCCTGGTGCAGCCTGATCCCCATGTTGGGCTGCTGGCCGAACACTTGGTCGAGGTCCTGGCCTGGGCGGCGCTGCTGCCCGCCATCCAGGGCGACACCCCAGGCGTTCCCCGAGCAGCCGAAGCCGCGTAGCGGAGACGAGCCGCGGGAAGCGCTGATGCCCTCGCCTCCTCGGCTGATGGCGCTCGTTAAAGCCGACCACCCCCTGCAGATCGTGGGCCTGCCCGAGGGGGCGAACGTCGATAGGCAGGTTCTCCAGGTCGTGGGCATGATCCGGGACAACCTGGAGCCGGTGCCGTCCTACGAGCCACGCGTGATCGAACACAACCGAAAGACGATTCTCGCCATCGAAGTCTCCGGTGGGGGCCAGATGTACGCCTACCGCGACAGAGCGCGCCCGGAGTTCCCGGAGTTCTACGTCCGCGTCGGCCCCAACGCGGTGCCCGCACGCCACTATGAGATCGCCGCCGGATTCCGGCAGGCTCCGACCGGCACAACGTTCTGAGAACCGCCGCACCGGCGACGGTGCGCGCTGCTGTACCGGCGCACCGTGCAGAGACACACTGGTGCGGCCGATACCGGAACGGGGTGACGGCCGGGCCGCCTCGTCCCATTGGTCTTGTGCGTCGGCGAGTGCCCGGGCCAGTCGGGTCGTCAACAGGTGGGTGCGGGTGACCAGCACGTGCGGTACCCCGGTTGCGGCGCTCCACGCGGCCGCAGCCAGCCAAGCCGGGATCATGCCGTTCCTCGTCTCGCGCCGACCGGTCGCGCGGGGGCCGCCAGGTTGTCCTGCGGCTCGCGCGCTGCTGCTCACGGCGGCCCGCTGATCGTCGGGCCGCCGCTTCGTCGCATGTGTGCGCTACATGCCGCCGAGCTTGCTGTAGGCCCAGTTGATGAGTTCGTCGTTGACCTCGGTCAGCCCCATCTGCTCCATGCCGTTGAGCATGTGTTTGGTGATGGTGCCCCAGTTTGCGGAAGTTGCCGTGCGCCGCGGCGCGGTCGATGCCGCGGATCTTCTGCGGGTCGACGCCCGCCCACAGGGAGTGGAACGCCGGCAGGGTGGCGAGGACCTCGTCCTCGGACATGCGCTGGAACTTCTGCCAGATGAAGATGCGCAGTTCCAGGCGGTAGGTGATGTCGGGGGCGAGCTTGCGCAGTGCCGAGTTCACCGACATGGTCTTGCCGTCGCCGGCCGAACCGTAGGCGCACATCATGGCCTTGGCCTCGATCGTCGCCTGGATGTTGTCCAGCGTCGTCATGAGCGTGTCGGTGGCCACCAAGTGGGCGTCCAGGTGGTGGAAGTGGTCGGCGCTCTCCGGGGGGAGCTTGCCGTAGTCCATGTCGCCGTTCACGCATTCTCCTTGGGATTGTCGGGGTCCGGCTCGCCGGTGCCAGGCGGGACCGGGCGTGCCCAGCCGTCCGGGACGGGCTGGTGCGGGATGTAGCCGGGATTGGCCTACCTTCGGCCGGAGGCGGCCCACCCGGAGAGCTCTGCCTCGGCTTCCGCCTCGGTCAGCGCGCCCAGGCGCTCGGGCGGGGCGGCGGTGGTGGCCGTCGAGCAGCCGGACGAACACAACGGCCCCACCGGACGGATGAAGAACGCCAGTACCAAGGGCGCGTATGTCTCGCGAACGCCTCGGGCTGGCCGTCGCCTTCGGAGTGCGGAGGCGGGCCACGACGACCGTCGCGGACCGGCCGTGGACGCCGAAAACTCGTACCACCCGATGAACTCGCCCACGGAGCCCGCGAGCAGGGAACTGCGGGAGTGCCGGACCGGAGGGCGCGCAGGTCACAGTCGCGCGCGGGGGCTCTCGTGCCGGTCCCTCCCGGGGCGTGCGGGGGCAGTCGATCCCGGCCCGGGGGGTCTGGACGAAGGCGGAACATTGTCTTTGTTTTCCCCGCAGTTGACAGTCGACAACTTTCGCCCGAGGCCGTCGGGCGCCCGGTGGCGTCGCCTCCGCGGCATCGGCGTCACCCGTTCCGGCAACTGCTGCCGGGTCCCGCCTCCACCGTGCCTTCCAGGAGGCTAGGCTCATTGCAGTTACGTCGTTTGGGCGACCTGGGGAGGTAGCGGGATGACGGAGGTACGGCCCGGAGCGGTCGCCTCGGCTTCCCTGTGGGAGCGCGATGAGGAGGTCGCCACCCTCGAAGAGGCGATCACCGCGCTGCGCGCGGACTCCGCGACCTCGGGCACCCTGCTGGTGCTCAGCGGCGAGGCGGGGCTCGGCAAGACCGCCCTCCTCGCCGAGGCGCGCCGGATCGCGGAGAGCAATGGCTGTGCGGTGTGGTCGGCACGCGGCGGCGAGACCGTCACGTCCGTTCCCTTCAACGTCGTACGGCAGTTACTCCAGCCAGCCCTCGTGTCGCTGCTTCCGGAGGAGGCACGCGAATACCTGGGAGACTGGTACGACATCGCCGGCCCCGCCCTCGGCATTGCGGAACCGGGCGACCGGCAGCCCGACCCGCAGGGCGTCTGCGACGG
The DNA here is from genome assembly GCF_055567635.1 of Streptomyces sp. NPDC026500. Lineage (NCBI taxonomy): Bacteria > Bacillati > Actinomycetota > Actinomycetes > Kitasatosporales > Streptomycetaceae > Streptomyces > Streptomyces sp. NPDC026500. Next base: position 40,809 of record NZ_JBVHQB010000022.1, read on the forward strand.
CCTGGTCGCCGCGGTGCGGCGGCTCGCGAAGCGGGACTGGCCGCTCGTCCTGCTCATCGACGACGCGCACTGGGCCGACCAGGAGACCCTGCGCTGGCTCGCCGCCTTCGCCGAGCGGCTCGACGACCTGTCCGTCCTCGTCGTCGTGGCCCGCAGGCCCGGCGGAGTCAGCGGCGAGAGCGCCCGACTGCTCGACGTGGTGGCCGCCGCGGCCCGTCCGATCTCCACCCTGAGCGCACTGACCCCGGCCGCCACCGAGGGACTCACCCGCGCCACGCTCGGCGAGCACGCCGACGCGCCGTTCTGCCGCGAGGTGTGGGCGGTCACCGGCGGCAACCCGTACGAGACGGTCGAACTGCTCGCCAAGGTCCAGGACAGCGAACTGGAGCCGAGCGAGGGCTCGGCCGCCGAGCTGCGCGACCTGAACCGTTCGGCCCGCGGCCGCGGACTCGTCGCCCGCCTCGAAGGACTCGGCATCGACGCCACCCGGTTCGCCTGGGCGGCAGCCATTCTCGGCACCGGGATCTCCCTCGACCTCGCCGCCCAACTCGCCGGAATGCCGGACGACGAGGCCTCGCGCTGCGCCGAACTGCTGGGCGCGGCCCGTATCTTGACCGCGGCAGGCTCCGCGAACAGCCAGCGGCCGGACGGCGACCTGGAGTTCGTGCACCCGCTGATCGCGACAGCGGTCTACCGCTCGATCCCGGACGCCCTGCGCACGGCGATGCACGGTCAGGCGGCCTGGGCGGTCACCGAGTCCGGACGCGGTGCGGCCGCGGCCTCCCGCCACCTTCTCGAAGTGCATCCGGACGACGATCCCGAACTCGTCGAGCAGATGCGCGAGGCCGCCCGCGAGCACCTCGCCGTCGGCGCCCCGGACGCGGCCCGGCGCTGCCTGGAGCGCGCCCTGAAGGAGCCACCGCTTCCCGAGGTGCACGCGCGGGTGCTCTACGAGCTGGGCTGTGCCACGCTCCTGACCGCGCCGTCCACGACCATCGGTCATCTGCGTGCCGCGCTCGAACGGCCCGGCCTCGAAGACACCGTACGGGTGGACGCGGTCTTCAGGCTCTCCCAGGCGCTGCTCCACAACAACCAGCTGGACGAGGCCGTCCGCACGGTCGACGTCGAGGTCGAGCGGCTGGAGCCGGGACCCGCCCGGATGCGGCTCCAGGCCGTGCACTACATGTGGGAGGGCATCCACGCGGGCGAGGAGCGAGCGGGCCACTCCAGCGGTCTCGCGGAACTCGTCACGACCTGTACCGGGCGCGACAACTCCGAGCGCGCGCTTCTCATACTGCGTGGCTTCGACGCGATGACGCGCGGCGAGAACGCCGAGGAGGTCGTGGAACTCTGCGACCGGGCCCTCGTCAACGGCCGCCTCGCACCCGGACTCGCCTGGACCGACACCGAGTGGGGCGTCGAACTCCTCCTCATGCTGGGCAGCGCGTACGCCTAAGCGGACCGGCTCGACCGGGCCGAGAGCCTGTTCAGCGAGGCCCTGCGGGCCTATGTGAAGGCGGGCTGGAGCGGCGGTCATCTGTCCCTGGCCAACGCCTACCTCGGACTCGCGCACCGCAGGCGAGGCCGCCTCGCCGACGCCGAGCACTACCAGCGCGAATCCCTGCGGCTCGCGGAACGGGTCGGACGCGGGCTGCCCCTGTACTGGTCGGCGACCTGCGGGCTCATCGACACCCTGCTGGCCCGCGGGCACGTCCAGCAGGCCGCGGAGATCGCCGAGCGCTACGGCTTCGGACCTCCGTACCCCTCCACCATCGTCCTTCCCGACACCCGCTCCGTGCGCGGCCGTCTGCTGCTCGCCGTCGGCCGCACCAAGGAGGGCATCAACGAACTGGAGGCGGCGGAGAAGGCCGCCGCCGCCCGCGGTCACCACAACACGGTGCTCGCCCCCTGGGCCGTCGACCTCGCGCGGGCGCTCTCCACTGAGGATCCGTCACGCGCCGCCGCCCTGGCAGGCGACGCCCGCCGGCAGGCCGAGCGGTTCGGTACCGACACGGCGATCGGCGAAGCGCTCCGCTGCGCCGCCGCCCTCGAAACCGGCCAGCGCGCGGTCCGGCTGGCGGCCCAGGCGGTCACGTACCTGGAAGCCTCTCCCTGCCAGTACGAACACGCGGCGGCCCGTATCGAGTACGGCATCGCGTCCCGCTCGGTGATGGAACTCAACAAGGGCCTGACACTGGCGCGCGCCTGTGGGGCGGACGGCCTGGTGGCGAAGGCGGAGGCGGCACTGGCGGGTCTGTAGCCCGCTGCCCGACACACCGGCAGCGGCAGGATCAGCCCCCTCCGGCGGTTGAGGAGCGGGGCCCGGGGCGGAGCCCCTGGTCGGGCCGGTCAGGTGTGCAGGGGGAGTCCAAACCGTCTCTGCCCCGCCTGCCGGATCAGCCCGAGGTGGAACCGTCCTCCGGCTCCTCCGCCAGCACCCGCTGGGCCACCGCGAACGCCGAATTGGCGGCCGGGACCCCGCAGTAGACCGCTGTCTGCAGCAGCACCGCGCCGATCTCCTCGGGCGTGAGGCCGTTGCGGCGCGCCGCGCGGACATGCATCGCCAGCTCGTCGTAGTGGCCGTGCGCCACCAGCGCGGTCAAAGTGATCATGCTGCGTTCGCGCCGTGTCAGCGTCGTATCGGTCCAGATCTCGCCCCAGGCGTAGCGCGAGATGAAGTCCTGGAACCGGGCCGTGAACGGGCTCTGACGCGCCTGCGCACGGTCCACGTGCTCGTCGCCGAGAACCTGACGGCGCACCTCCATGCCGCGCCGGGCCCCTCCTGCCGAGAAGTGCGCCCGCAGGGCCGTCAGCACGGCCTCCGGGCACTGAGCGGGCGCCAGGTGCCAGGCGCCGGGGATCTCCACGAGCGCCGCGCCCTGCACCATGTCGGCGATCTCGCGCAGATGCGCGGGCGGCGTCGCGGGGTCCTCGCGCCCGGCGATCAGCAGCGTCGGTACGGTGATCGACTCCAGCCGGTCCCGGACGTCGAACGCGGCCAGGGCGTCACAACAGGCGGCGTACGCCCCCGGGTCGGCGCCACGGTGGTCCTCGACCAGCCGCGGCACGGTGAAACCGGCCGTGAACCACCGGGTGTCCGCGGTCGCGGCGACGGGCCCGAGGCCTTCGCGGCGCACCAGCTCGGCCCGCTCCTCCCACGGCTTCGACCCGTTGAAGTGGGCCGAGGAACAGATGACGGCGAGGGACGAGAGCCGCTCGGGGTGGTGGACCGCCAGATGCAGGCCCACCGCGCCGCCCAACGACACACCGGCGTACGAGAAACGCTCGATGTCCAGGGAGTCGGCCAGTTTCAGCACGAGCGCGGCCAGGTCGGCGACCGTCGCCCCGGGGCCGATCAGGTCGGCGGGTGCGCCGCCGTGCCCGGGGAGGTTCCAGCGCACCACCCGGTGGGTGACGGACAGTTCGGGCGCGATCTTGTCCCACAGGGCGTACGACGTCCCGAGCGAGGGTCCGAGGAGCAGCGGGGGAGCGGTGGCGGATCCCTCGGTGCGGTGGTCGAGCAGCTTCACGGTCAACGTCGCTCCAGAGCACGGTCGGTGAGGACTCCGGCGGAGCCCGTGTAGCGGGTCGGGTCGGTGAGGTCCGCGAGGTCGACACCCGGGACGTCCTTCAGGTCGGGCTCCTCGCCGAGCACGTCCGCGAGGGGCCGCCGCTCGCCGACGGCCCGCTCGGCGGCTCGCGTCAGCAGGTCCTTGGCAGCCGCCCGGCCGAGCACCGGGGCGAGTTCGGCGGCCAGCCGTTCGGACACGATCAACCCGTGGGTGAGGCCCAGGTGTTCACGCATGGCCTCGGCGTTCACCCGCAGTCCCTCGGTCAGTTCGGCCGTGTCGCGGGCTGCCCCGCCGACCAGCCGGAGCAGATCGCGCAGCGGTTCCCACTCGGCGTGCCAGGCCCCGGCCGGCCGCTCGTCCTCGGCCGCCATCGCGCCGTACAGGGTGGCCGCGAGCAGGGGAGCACGCCGGGCGGCGGCGGCCACGAGGGTGGCCCGCACCGGGTTCGCCTTGTGCGGCATCGCGGACGAGCCGCCGCCGGACCCCTCGGCCAGCTCGGCGATCTCGGTGCGCGAGAGGGTGAGTACGTCGACGGCGGTCTTGCCGAGCGCGCCGGCCGTGAACGCCAGTGCTCCGGCCAGGTCCGCGATCGGCGTGCGCAGGGTGTGCCAGGGCAACAGGGGCTCGGCGAGGCCCAGTTCACGGGCGTAGGCGGCGGTCAGGCCCCGGACGTCGTCCGCGCCGAAGGCGGTGAAGGCGGCCAGGGTGCCTGCCGCGCCGCCGAGTTGGGCGGGCAGGGCGGACCGCACGGCGCGCACGCGGTCCCGTGCGTCGAGCACCAGCGATCGCCACCCCGCCGCCTTCAGCCCGAAGGTCGTCGGCACCGCGTGCTGGGTGAGTGTGCGGCCCGGCAGCACGGTGTCCCGGTGCTCCTCCGCCAGCCTGGCCAGCGCCCGCCCGGTCCGGTCCAGGTCGCTCAGGACCAGGTCCAGGGTGCGGGCCGCGACGAGCATGGTGGCCGAGTCCAGGATGTCCTGGCTGGTCGCGCCCCGGTGGACGTACGGGCCGAACTCCGCGGCGACGGCGGCCGTCAGATCCGCGACCAGGGGGATCACCGGATTGCCGCCGCCTCGGGCGCGCAGAGCGATCGAGGCGATGTCGAAGTCCGTGCCGTCGGCCGCGAGGGACACCGCCGTCGCGGCCTCGGCCGGGGCCAGGCCCAGTGACGCCTGGGCCCGGGTCAGCGCGGCCTCCGCGTCGAGCAGGGCGCGCAGATACGCGGTGTCGCTCGTCGCGGCCGACGCCGGGGAGCCCGCCCGGCCGGGAGCGAGCAGACCGGTGTCGGACGCGACGGGGTCGGCAGCTGTCACTGGAACTCCAGGAAGACCGTTTCGCCTTCGCCCTGAAGGCGGATGTCGAAACGGTACGTCCGCAGCGGGCCCCCGGCCGCGATCAATGTGGCGCGCCGCTCGGCCGGCAGCGCGTCGAGCAGGGGGTCCGCGCCGTCGGCCAGATAGACGCGGGTGAACAGGTGGTGCGTCAGCCCCCGCGCGAACACGCACACTCCGATGTACGGCAGTCCGGCATTTCCCGGCGGCAGCGTGCGCAGCGCGTAGTGGCCGTCGGCGTCGGTGGCGACGCGGCCGAAGCCGGTGAAGTCGACGCCGTTGCGGCCGAGGAAGCCGCCCGTCGACGGGTCGCGGCGCAGGGAGCCGGGGGCGCCCGTGAGAGAGCCGTCGGGCGCGGCCTGCCAGAAGTCCAGCAGGGCGTCGGGGACCGGCGCGCCCGCGCCGTCGAAGACGTGGCCGTGCAGGGTGATCGTGTCGGGGTGGCTCTGGGGTGCGATGTCGCCGCAGCCCGGGAAGGGCAGCGCGTGGCCGTAGAAGGGGCCGATGGTGTGGGACGGGGTGGGGAGCAACCGCTCGGCCATGCTCAACGGCCTTCCTCGATCCAGGTGGCGGAGGGACCGTCGAGGACGATGTCCCACTCGTAGCCCAGGGAGAACTCGGGCCGCGAGAGATCATGGTTGTAGTCGGCGATCAGACGGCCGCGGGCCGCCGTGTCCGTCACGGACCGCAGGATCGGGTCGTACGGGAAGAGGGGGTCGCCCGGGAAGTACATCTGGGTCACCAGCCGCTGGGTGAACGCCGTGCCGAAGACGGAGAAGTGGATGTGCGCGGGCCGCCACGCGTTGGTGTGGTTGCCCCACGGGTACGGCCCCGGCTTGATCGTGGTGAAGGTGTACCGGCCCTGATCGTCCGTCAGGGTGCGTCCCACGCCGGTGAAGTTGGGGTCGAGCGGTGCCGGGTGCTGCTCGCGCAGATGGGCGTACCGTCCCGCGGAGTTGGCCTGCCAGATCTCGACGAGCTGGCCGCGTACCGGACGGCCCTCGCGGTCGAGCAGCCGGCCCGAGACGGTCGTCCGCTCGCCGATCGGCTCGCCCCGGTGCTGCAGGGTGAGGTCGTTGTCGATCTCGGTGATGTCGGTGACCCCGAAGACCGGGCCCGACAGCTCGACCGTCTCCGGGTCGCCGCCGCTCACGGCGACCAGCGGCTGTTTCGGGTGGCGGAGCCGGGAGCTGCGGTACGGGGCGTAGTCGCGATCGGGATGGTGCCGCACGGGCGCGCCGCCGGCGACCGCCTTGTCGTACGCGTCCTGGAGATCCTTGATCTCGACGTCGATGTCCGACTGAGTGAGAGCCATGGTCGACTTCCTAGCGTTCGAGGACGAGGGCGAGGCCCTGGCCCACGCCGATACAGAGGGTGGCGACACCAACTCCGCTGCCCTTGCGGGCGAGTTGGTGGGCGACGGTGCCGGCGAGCCGGGCACCGGAGGCGCCGAGGGGGTGGCCGAGGGCGATGGCGCCGCCCTGCGGGTTGAGGATCCCGAGGTCGAACTCGGGCCATTCGGCGACGCAGCCGAGGACCTGGGCGGCGAAGGCCTCGTTCAGCTCCAGAGTCGACAGATCGTCAAATCCCTTACCCGACTTGGCGAGTGCGCGGTTCACGGCCTCGACGGGGGCGAGCCCGAAGTACTGCGGGTCGACGGCGGACACGCCGGTCGTGGAGACCCGGGCGAGGGGTTCGCGGCCGGTGGCCCTGAGTCCCTCGGAGTCGACCAGCAGCAGGGCCGCGGCGCCGTCGTTCAGGGGTGAGGCGTTGCCCGCGGTCACCGTGCCCCGCTCGGTGCGGAAGGAGGGCTTCAGCCGGGCCATGGCGTCGAGGGACGCGTCGGCGCGTACGCACTCGTCGGAGTCGAACACGACCGGTTCACCCGTGCGGCGGGGCAGGGACAGCGGAGCGATCTCGGCGTCGAACAGACCCTCCGCCCGGGCTCGGGCCGCCTTGCGGTGGCTGCCGAGGGCGAACTCGTCCTGCTGCTCGCGGGTGATCTTGTGCTTGTCGGCGATGAGTTCGGCCGACTCGCCGAGCGGAATGGTCCAGTGCGGGTCCATCCGCGGATTGACCATGCGCCAGCCGAGGGTCGTGGAGTACAGCTCGGCGTGTCCGGCGGGGAACGGCCGGTCGCTCTTGGGCAGGACGTAGGGCGCGCGGGTCATCGACTCGACGCCACCGGCCAGGGCGATCGAGGCGTCACCGAGCGCGATGGCGCGGGCCGCCTGGATGACGGCTTCGAGCCCGGAGGCGCACAGCCGGTTGACGGTCACGCCCGGCACGGAGGTGGGCAGCCCGGCGAGGAGGGCGGCCATCCGGCCCACGTTCCGGTTCTCCTCGCCCGCGCCGTTGGCGTTGCCGAAGTACACGTCCTCGATCCGCGCCGGGTCCAGGTCCGGGGTCCGGGCGAGGAGTTCACGGATGGCGTGGGCCGCCAGGTCGTCCGGGCGGACGGCGGCCAGCGAGCCGTTGTACTTGCCGACCGGTGTCCGGACGGCATCGACGATGTAGACGTCCTTCACGACGGGATCTCCTCCACGACGCGGATCTCGGCGGCGGTCCTCGCCCTGATCTCCTCGGCTGTGACACCCGGCGCGGTCTCCACCAGGAGCAGGCCCTCGGCGGTGACGTTGAGGACGCCCAGATCGGTGATGATCCGGTTCACGCACGCCTTCCCGGTGAGCGGCAGTTCGCACTCCCCAAGGATCTTGGGCGAGCCGTCCTTCGCGGTGTGGGTCATCACGACGATGACCGTACGGGCCCCGTGGACGAGGTCCATCGCGCCGCCGATGCCGGTGATCATCTTGCCGGGGACGGCCCAGTTGGCGAGGTCGCCGCCGGCCGAGACCTGCATCGCGCCGAGCACCGCGACGTCGATGTGCCCGCCGCGGATCATCCCGAAGGACAGCGCGGAATCGAAGAACGAGGCGCCGGGCAGGACCGTGACGGTCTCCTTGCCCGCGTTGATGAGGTCGGGGTCGACCTCGTCCTCGGCCGGGTAGGGGCCGGTGCCCAGGATGCCGTTCTCCGATTCCAGGATCACCTCGACGCCTGGGGGGAGGTGGTTGGGGATCAGCGTGGGCAGGCCGATGCCGAGGTTCACGTACTGGCCGTCCGCGAGTTCACGCGCGGCGCGGGCGGCGATCTCTTCCCTGCTCCAGGCCATTACTCGCTCACCGTTCCGTCCGCCGCGGACGCCGAGACCGTCCGCTTCTCGATCATCTTGGCGTTCGCCTGCTCGCGGGTCAGAGCCACGACGCGCTGTACGAAGATGCCCGGCAGATGCACCGCGTCCGGATCGATCCCGCCCGGCTCCACGAGTTCCTCGACCTCGGCGATCGTCACCCGGCCGGCCATCGCGGCGAGCGGGTTGAAGTTCTGGGAGGACTTGTTGAAGACGAGGTTGCCGTGCCGGTCGCCCTTCGCGGCCCGTACCAGGGCGAAGTCGGTGCGGATGCCGTGCTCCAGCACGTACGGGGTGCCGTCGAACTCGCGCACCTCCTTCGGCGGGGAGGCCAGTGTGACGCCGCCGTGGCCGTCGTACCGCCACGGCAGTCCGCCGTCGGCGACCAGCGTGCCGACTCCGGCGGGCGTGTAGAAGGCGGGGATCCCGGCACCGCCCGCGCGCAGCCGCTCGGCCAGCGTGCCCTGCGGGATCATCTCGACCTCCAGTTCGCCGGCCAGGTACTGCCGGGCGAACTCCTTGTTCGCGCCGATGTACGAGCCGGTGACACGGGCGATGCGTCCGGCGGCGAGCAGGGTCGCGAGCCCGGAGTCCATGGCCCCGCAGTTGTTGGAGACCACTCCGAGCCCCTGGACGCCACGCTCGTGGAGCGCCTCGATCAGCACGTTCGGTACACCGCTGAGGCCGAATCCGCCGACCGTCAGCGTCGCGCCGTCCGGTACGTCGGCCACCGCCTCCAGCGCTGTGGCGACCACCTTGTCCATCCGTGAAGCCTCATCTCTCCCGAGTGTCCAGCACCTGAATTAATCAGGGCACTGACTAATTCTCCGAGGTTCTCCACACGCTGCCACCCGGGCTTCGGTCCGTCAAGACTCCAGATGAGTGCCTGATTCGAGAGATGCTGAGGGTCGTCTGAGGTCGGGACAGGGAATGGGAGGGCAGGTATTGTTCAGTGCACCGACGAATTCAGTGCATCAACGCATACGACCCTGGTGCGGCGCGGTCACCAGCACGTACCGGACCCGAGGAGCGCACATGGCCGCGGTGGACCTCTCCACCCACCCCGGGCACCTGGCCCGGCGACTGCAGCAGGCGCACTACCTGCTGTGGAACACGATGGTCTCCGAGGAGATCACCTCGCCCCAGTTCGCGGTCCTGAACGCGCTCGTCGCCGAGCCCGGCCTCGACCAGCGCACGGTGGGGGAGCGGGTCGGGCTCGACCGGTCCACGATCGCCGAGGTCATCAGCCGACTCGGGCGGCGCGCCCTGCTGGACAAGGTGCGCGATCCGCAGGACGGACGGCGCTTCCTGCTCCGCCTCACGGACGACGGGGTTCGCATCCACCGCAAACTGACCGTCCGCACGGCGCGCATGAACCAGGTCTTCCTGGCCCCCCTCTCCGCCGAGGAGCAGGCCCTCTTCCTCGACCTCATCCAGCGGGTCTCCGACGCCGCCGAGGGGCTCCGCAATCCCGCGGAACCCCTCGGCGCACAGCGCTGAGGGCTGCCCGGCGAGGCGAGGGGGCCTCGGCCCCGGATGTGGAGCCACGCCCCGAGTCGTGGCGCGGACGCGGGGCCGGACGGTGGGAGCCCGCCCGAGTCGTGGCGCGGACGCGGGGCCGGTGGGAGCCGGACCCCGCTTGCCGCCTCACGCCTTGGCGAAGACCACCCACACCTGGCCCCGCGCGAAGTTCATCGGCGTGCCGTCCGGGGTCGTGAACCGCGTGCCGTCGGTGGGTTCGGGCCGCGTCCAGTTCGCGTCGAAGGCGCGGCCGTCGCGCAGCACCTGCGCCGTGCCCGAGCCCACGGACTCCGTGTACGGCGAGTTGTTGCCGAGGACGTCGTGGTACTTGGACGTGCGCACCTTCACGTACTGGATGACCACCGTCGCCGGAGCCACCGAGGTGCCGTCGGTCGTGACCGTCGGCGTGCCGTCCATGGCCACCAGCCAGCGCTCGCGCTCGGCGGACCAGGTGAAGGTGAAGCGGGCCGACGGGAAGCGGACCGTACGGGAGCTCTCGGGGGTGCCGCCCGCGGGCGGCGCACCGAAACGGAAGCCGGTGGTCAGCGCGGCGCCGCCCGGCGCGGAGCCCAACAGGTCCTGCGGGTGCAGATACAGATTGTGCGGCGCGGCCTTGCCCGCGCCCCGGTACCAGGCGCCGGACAGCTTCCCCGGCGGCTCCGGATGCAGCGGAGCGTCGTCGATCAGGGGCAGCAACCTGCGCTGGGCCCCGGAGAAGGCGAGCGTGGGCTCGTGGAACTGTCTCAGCAGCTCCAGATCCGACTCGCGGGCACTGCGCACGGGTCCGACGGCTTTGGGCAGCGTGCTCGCGAAGATCGCCATCAGCCGGCTCAGACCGCCCTCGACCTGCTCCGCGTACACCACGTCGGCCGCGTCGAGCCCCGTCTGGGGGCGGGCCGCGGGCACATTGTCGATCTTGACCGCGAGCACCGAGCCGGTGTTCGGCCTGCCGCTCTCGCTCGGGGTCCGGCCCCGGCCGTCGTCCGTCGGTCCGCCCCCCGAGGTGCAGCCCGTCAGCAGGGAGCCCGTCACCGCGACGGCGAGCAGCGCCGCCGTCCATGCGCCGCGCCTCATCCGCACCATCTCTCGCATGCCCACCGTGCCACCTGTCCCGTGCCATCGATTGTGCGCTCATCAGTTCATCGGTGGCCATACCCGATCGTTTCTGAATGCGCGCGTCGACTGAGCTGATCGGCTCAGCGGGATGATCCGGGGCAGGACGGGCCGGGCGCGGAGGAGGCCGCTCCGCGCCCGGCGCGTCAGTCCTGCGGGCCCAGGATCTCCGCGAGGTCGTAGCCGACCGGCTCGTCCAGTTGTCCGTACGTGCAGCTCTCAGGGGTGCGGTCGGGGCGCCAACGGCGGAAGCGGGCCGTGTGCCGGAACCGTACGCCGTTCTCCATGTGGTCGTACGCCACCTCGGCCACCCGCTCGGGCCTGATCGGGATCCAGGACAGGTCCTTCTTCGCCGACCATCTGCTGGGCGCGCCCGGCAACCGCGCCGTCTCGTGGGCCGCCTCCTGCGCCCAGGCCGCCCATGGATGCTCGGCCGAGTCCTCCAGCCGCAACGGCTCCAGCTCCTCCACCAGCTCCGCACGCCGCTTCATCGTGAACGCGGCGCTCACGCCCACGTGCTGGAGTGTGGCCCCTTCGTCGTAGAGACCGAGCAGCAGCGACCCGACGACCGGTCCGCTCTTGTGGAAGCGGTAGCCGGCGACGACGACATCCGCCGTCCGCTCGTGCTTGATCTTGTACATGGCCCGCTCGTCCCGCAGATACGGCAGCGTGAGCGGCTTCGCCATGACCCCGTCGAGCCCCGCCCCCTCGTACTGCTCGAACCACCGCTGTGCCACCTCGCGGTCCGTGGTCGCCGGCGCCACATGCACCGGCGCCGTCACCCCGGACAGCGCCGTCACCAGCAGCGCGCGCCGGCCGCCCAGCGGAACGTCGAGCAGCGATTCGTCGGCCAGCGCCAACAGGTCGAACGCCACGAAAGACGCGGGGGTCTTCTCGGCCAGCATCCGCACCCGTGAGTCCGCAGGGTGGATCCTCTCCGTGAGCGCGTCGAAGTCGAGCCGCCCGTCCCTGGCGATCACGATCTCCCCGTCCATGACACAGCGCTCCGGCAACCGCGCCCGCAACGCCTCCACGAGCTCGGGGAAATACCTGGTCAGCGGCTTGCCGGTGCGGCTGCCGAGCTCCATTTCGTCGCCGTCGCGGAACACGATGGCCCGGAAGCCGTCCCACTTCGCCTCGTAGTGCATGTCCGGCGGGATCTTCGCCACGGACTTGGCGAGCATCGGCTTCACGGGCGGCATCACCGGCAGGTCCATGCTTCGATTCTGCGCGGCGGCGCGGGCATCCGCCCGGTGTGCGCGGTCTGCGAGCTGCGCCTACCGTGGCTCGCATGGGCGATGCGGTGGAACTCGAAGCGGCCGGCAGGAGCGTACGTCTGTCCAGCCCGGACAAGATCTTCTTCCCCGAGCGCGGCTTCACGAAGCTGGACCTCGCCCGGTACTACCTCGCCGTCGGCGACGGCATCCTGCGCGCCCTCCGCAACCGCCCCACCACCCTGGAGCGCTATCCGGACGGGGTGACCGGCGAGTCCTTCTTCCAGAAGCGGGCGCCCAAGAACATGCCCGACTGGATCCCGACCGCCCACATCACCTTCCCCAGCGGCCGCAGCGCCGACGAGATGTGCCCCACCGAGCCCGGCGCAGTGCTGTGGGCCGCGCAGTTCGGCACCCTCACGTTCCACCCGTGGCCGGTCCGCCGCGACGACGTCGACCGCCCCGACGAACTGCGCATCGACCTCGACCCGCAGCCCGGTACGGACTACGCCGACGCGGTGCGCGCGGCCCACGAACTGCGTGAGGTCCTCCACGAGTACGGCGATCTGCGGGGCTGGCCCAAGACCTCCGGGGGCCGCGGGCTGCACGTCTTCGTGCCGATCCAGCCGCGCTGGACCTTCACCCAGGTGCGCCGGGCCGCCATCGCCGTCGGGCGCGAGCTCGAACGCCGTATGCCCGATCAGGTGACCACCGCGTGGTGGAAGGAGGAGAGAGGCGAGAAGATCTTCGTGGACTACAACCAGACCGCGCGCGACCGCACCATCGCCTCCGCCTACTCCGTACGCCCCCGCCCGCACGCCCCGGTCTCCGCGCCGCTGCGCTGGGACGAGGTGGAGGACGCCAGACCCCGGGACTTCGACCTGGCGACCATGCCGGGGCGCTTCGCCGAACTCGGCGATGTGCACGCCGACATGGACGACCATGCCTTCTCCCTGGAGGCCCTGCTGGAACTCGCCAGCCGCGACGAGCACGACCACGGCCTCGGCGACCTCCCGTACCCGCCCGAGTACCCGAAGATGCCGGGCGAGCCCAAGCGCGTACAGCCGAGCCGCGCCAAGCACGAGGACGCGTAGCCGCCGGGTAGTTGCGCTCGCTCGGCTGGATCAGCGGCGCCCTGATCACGACCCGTCTCACCCCCCTCGGGGCGCACACCCTCCGTCAAGACCCCCTCCACGTGATCGGTTCGAGCCGTTCTCAGTGATCGGGGAGCGCTCTCACCGAGGGAGCGGCCGCGCGGTTATCCTGATCCGCATCCGCCGAGGAGGTGCCCTGAGGTGACCGAGACAGTGTCGCGCCCCACGTTGGAGGCCGTGGCCGCGCGGGCCGGGGTCTCCCGGGCCACCGTGTCGCGCGTAGTGAACGGTGGGGACGGGGTCCGTGAGCCGCTCGTCGAACGGGTGCGCCGGGCCGTCGAAGAACTCGGGTACGTGCCGAACCAGGCCGCCCGCAGTCTCGTCACCCGGCGCCACGACGCGGTGGCCGTGGTGATCGCCGAGCCGGAGACCAGGGTCTTCGCCGACCCCTTCTTCGCACTCCAACTCCGCGGCATCAGCAAGGAACTGACAGCGCACGACTCGCAGCTCGTTCTGCTGCTCACGGAGGGCCGCGACGACCACGCCCGCGTCGCCCGCTATCTCACCGGCGGCCATGTCGACGGCGCGCTCGTCTTCTCGTTGCACCTCGACGACCCGCTGCCCGGCCTGATCCACGGCGCGGGCGTGCCGACCGTGTTCGGCGGACGGCCCGGCTGGGGCGAGGGTGTCCGCGAGGCGGTCTACGTCGACTGCGACAACCGCGGTGGTGCCCGGCAGGCCGTTCGGTACCTCCTGGGTCTCGGGCGGACGCGCATCGCCCACATCACCGGCGCCCTCGACCAGACATCCGCGGTCGACCGGCTGGACGGCTTCCGGGACGTCATGGCCGACGCCGATCCGGCGCTCGTCGCGCAGGGCGACTTCACACCCGCCGGCGGCGAACGGGCGATGCGGGAGCTGCTGGAGCGGTGCCCCGACGTGGACGCGGTGTTCGTCGCGAACGACCTGTCGGCCCTCGGTGTGCTGCGCGTTCTGCGTGAGCGCGGGCGACGGGTGCCCGAGGACGTCGCCGTGATCGGTTTCGACGACATGCTGCCCATCGCCGAGCAGACGGATCCGCCACTGACGACGGTTCGTCAGGACATAGAGGAAATGGGCCGGTTGATGGCCCGGCTGCTGATCCGCGGCCTGGAGGGCGGGGCGGGGGCGGAAGGCCCGGTGTCCGCGCCCTCCGGAGTGGTCCTGCCGACGACGGTCGTGCGACGGGTCTCCGCGTAGGTCCGGCAGGCCTTCGCGCGGGTCTCCTCGCTCCCGGCGCGGGCTCAAACGGCGGCGGAGTGGGCGCGGTCGACGCCGACGCCTGAGGTGACGCGTCACGGCGACGCCTGAGGGGGACGCCTGAGAATGGCGAGCGACGAGTGATGGCGACCGCGACGGCGATCGCGGGACCCCGTGTGCCGGGGTCCCGCCGATCGGAGACGTCAGCCCTGCTGCGGTGCGCTCTTGATCACCGCGAAGCGTGCCCCGTACGGATCGGCGAGCTTGGCCATGCGGCCGACGCCCTCCATGTCCGTCGCGGGCATACGGACCGTGCCACCGAGCTCCTGGGCCTTGGCGACCACGGCGTCCGTGTCGGCGACCTCGACGTACGGCAGCCAGTACGCACCGGTCTTCGCCTCGACCGGGTCGTCGGCGAGCGCCATGACGCCGCCGAACATGCTCTCCTCCTCGGTCCCAGCGGGGTTGATACAGGTATAGGTGCCGCCGGGGAACGGAACCGCCGAAGTGTTCCACCCGAAGACCGAGTTGTAGAACGCGGCGGCCGCCGCGATGTCCGGGGTGTAGAGCTCGACCCAGCACAGCGAGCCCGGGTCACCGGCCATGCCCAGGCCCTTGGTCCGGCCCGGCTGCCAGATGCCGAACGTCACGCCCGCCGCGTCGGCGAGCATGGCCATGTGGCCCTCGCCCATCACGTCCATGGGCGGCATGAGCACCGTGCCCTTGGCCTGCTCGACCGCCTTGGCCGTGGCTTCGGCGTCCTCGGTCTGGAAGTAGATGTTCCAGGACGGAGGGCCCTGCTCGGCGGTGATCTGCATGCCGCCGGCCACGGTCTTTCCGTCGACCTGGAAGAAGCCGTAGCCACCGGCGTCGGGCCCTGCCGACTGGAACTGCCAGCCGAAAAGGCCTCCGTAGAAGGTGGTGGCGCCCTCGATGTCGGATGTGCCGACATCCAGCCAGTTCGGGGCGCCGTTGACGAAGCGGGTGGTGAGCATGATTGCCCTCCTTTGAGGGGTCCCGTTGCCTTTGGTGCCGAGTCTTCCACCGCCCACTGACAATCGCCGTCGAGACGCGCAAGCCGCCCCGGAGCGACCGTCGCCATTACTCTTGGTGGCTGCCGTGATTCGTATTGTTGTCATCCTTCCCGCGCGCCGCCGTGCCCAGGGCCCCGTCGCGGGGCCATCATCGAGGCCGCCGGGAGCTTCGGTACGTGGCGTTGATCCTGTGTTGATCGAACGTTTTTCGCCGCGAGGCACGCTCTTGACCATGTACTTGGAAACCATCACTCCGTCCGACCTCGCCTGGCAGGAGCAGGCGTTGTGCGCGCAGACGGGGGCTGACTTCTTCTTTCCCGAGCCGGGCAGCTCGGTGCGCGAGGCGAAGCGCATCTGCGGGATGTGCGCGATGCGTTCCGCGTGCCTCGAGTACGCGCTGAGCAACGACGAACGCTTCGGCGTGTGGGGCGGACTCTCCGAGAAGGAGCGCCTGGGCCTGCGGCGCGCCATGGAATGAGGCGAGTGCGACGCGCCATGGAATGACGCGAACCGGGTCACCCGGTCACAGCCGGGCGACCCCGACGCGCTGCTCGACGCCGTACGACATCTCGCGGCGGACGAAGGCGCCACGCCCAGAGGCCGCTCGCCGTGGCCGTGACGGCCACGACCGGGACCCGTACGGGCTGGGCCGCCGCTTGGCGGGAACACCTCGGAGAGCCCCGTGGTCGTGAAGGCTGGGCCCGTGAAGGCTGTGCCTGTGAAACCTGCGGCCGCGAACCCGCAGACGCGCGCCGGCCCGGGCGGAGGGGGCGCTCCGTTGGCCCGGACGCGCGCGAGCCCCCGGACCACGTCCCCGCGCAAAGGCGGGGCGGTGTGGGCCGGGGGCGAAGTGCGGAGCAGCGTGTTCACGCGGAGCCGCTTGCGCGGGAGCCGCGCGCTCGCTGGTGGAGCTACGCGGTCGCGCGGGCCGCCATGCGGGCCTTGCGGGTGGCGAGCTTCTCGTCGAACTTGGAGGCCTCCGAGTCGAGGCCGCTCATGAAGAAGCCGAGCTCCTCCTGGGCCTTGAGGCCCTCGGGGCCGAGGCCGTCCATCTCCAGGACCTTGAGGTGGCGCAGCACCGGCTGGAGCACGTCGTCGTGGTGGATGCGCATGTTGTAGACCTCGCCGATGGCCATCTGCGCGGCCATGCGCTCGAAGCCGGGCATGCCGTGACCGGGCATCCGGAAGTTGACGACGACATCGCGGACGGCCTGCATGGTCAGGTCGGGGGCGAGCTCGAACGCGGCTTTCAGGAGGTTGCGGTAGAAGACCATGTGCAGGTTCTCGTCGGTCGCGATGCGCGCCAGCATGCGGTCGCAGACCGGGTCGCCCGACTGGTGACCGGTGTTGCGGTGCGAGATGCGGGTCGCCAGCTCCTGGAAGGCGACGTACGCCACCGAGTGCAGCATCGAGTGGCGGTTGTCCGACTCGAAGCCCTCGCTCATGTGGAGCATCCGGAACGCTTCGAGCTTGTCCGGGTCCACCGCGCGCGAGGCGAGCAGGTAGTCGCGCATCACGATGCCGTGCCGGCCCTCCTCCGCCGTCCAGCGGTGCACCCAGGTGCCCCAGGCGCCGTCACGGCCGAACAGGGAGGCGATCTCGTGGTGGTAGCTCGGGAGGTTGTCCTCGGTGAGGAGGTTGACCACCAGGGCGATCCGGCCGATCTCGGTGACCTTGGACTGTTCCTTGTCCCAGGCCTCGCCGTCCTCGAAGATCCCGGGGAAGTTCCGGGCGTCGCTGAACGGCACGTACTCGTGCGGCATCCAGTCCTTGGCCACCTTCAGGTGACGGTTCAGCTCCGTCTCGACGACTTCCTCCAGCGCGTACAGCAGGCGAGCGTCGGTCCAGGCGGCTGCCGGGCTGCCGAGGTCAGGAGAAGTGATCGTCACGGGTACTCCAGGGAGGGACGGGACAACGAGCGGAAAAGCTAACCTACGGCATCGTAGGCTACGTCTCCGTAGGTTACGTCTCCGTAGGTTAAGAGCCCTGTAAAGGCCGTTGATCAGCGGTATTACAGGCGAGGGCGCGCACTTCCCGGCCCACGCGGGACGAAGCCCTGGACGTCGAGGTCCCAGAGCCGGACGGACGGATGGATCGCTCACTCGTTCAGACGTACAGCTCCCGAAGTCTTACTGAGAGACACGTCACACAGCCTTCGAGCTTCTCGAACTCGCTGATGTCCACCAGGACCGGTTCGTGGCCGAGGTCCGCGAGCAGTTCCGCGGTCTTCGGGGCGCCCGCGGACATCAGCAGCTTGCCGCCGCCCAGGAGCACCACGTGCGCCCCGGACTCCTCCGGAACCGACAGGAAGCGCGGGAAGAGCGAGGGGGTGTCCACGAGCGGCTCGTGCCCGATCATCGTCCCGTCGGGCAGCGCGGTGACCGCCGACTTCAGATGCAGCACCTTGCTGACGGGGACGGCGACGACCCGCGCCCCGAGCGGTTCGAAGACCGCTCGCAGCTGCTGGACCCCGGCCGCGTTCGTGCGGCCGCCACGGCCCACATAGATCGTGTCGCCCACCTTCAGGATGTCGCCGCCGTCGAGGGTGCCCGGCTCCCAGATCCAGTTCACCGAGCAGCCGAGCCGTGCCACGGCCTCCTCGACCCCCGGAGTCTCGGCGCGCCGGGACTCGGCACCCGGGCGGGCGATCAGGGCGACGTTGCGGAAGACGACGACGGCGTCCTCGACGAACACCGAGTCCGGGCAGTCCTCCGCCGGGTCGACCTCGACGGTCTCCCAGCCGTGCGTGCGCAGCGCCTCGGTGTACGCCTCCCACTGCTCGACCGCGAGGTCGACGTCCACCGTCGTCCGCTCCATGTGCGTCACCAGCCCCTCGGCGAGGCGGGGGCTGGGCCGGCGTACGAGCGCTTTCTGACTGGGCACGGGCGGGTCTCCGAATCGGCAGGGGGTGTCGGCGCAACATCATGCAGCGCGGTTCGCGCGCGCAAAAGCCCCCGGCCTGACGTCGGGCGCCGCCCACCCCTGACGCTAGGCCGCCCCCGCTCCCCGCACTAGGAGGAATACCCGACAGTTTCCGGCGCGATTTCTTTCAGTTCTCCTCCTTCCAGCAGCAGCCGTCGCGTGATGCCGATCGACTCCAGGAACGGCATGTCGTGGCTGGCGACGATCAGAGCCCCTTCGTACGACTCCAGGGCCGTGGTGAGCTGGCGCACGCTCGCCATGTCGAGGTTGTTCGTCGGCTCGTCGAGCATCAGGAGCTGCGGCGCGGGGTCGGCCAGCATCAGAGCCGCGAGCGCCGCGCGGAAGCGTTCACCGCCGGAGAGCGTCGCCGCCCGCTGGTCGGCCTTCGCGCCCTTGAACAGGAAGCGGGCCAGCCGCGCCCGGATCCGGTTGTTGGTGGCGCCGGGCGCGTACCGGGACACGTTCTCGGCGACGGTCCGCTCGTCGTCGAGGACGTCGAGCCGCTGAGGCAGGAAGCGCAGGGGCACATGGGCGTGCACCTCACCGGACACGGCGTCCAGCTCCCCGGCGATCGTGCGCAGGAGCGTCGTCTTGCCCGCTCCGTTGCGCCCGATGAGCGCGATGCGTTCGGGTCCACGCAGATCGAACACGTTGTCCACCCGCGCGCCGTATCTCAGCTCCAGCCGGTCGAGGGTGAGGACGGTGCGCCCCGGCGGTACGGCCGTGTACGGCAGGTCGATCCGGATCTCGTCGTCGTCCCGTACGGCCTCCACCGCCTCGTCGAGACGCTCCTTCGCCTCGCTGAGCTTCTCCTCGTGCATGATGCGGTGCTTGCCCGCGGACTCCTGGGCCGCCCGCTTGCGCGCACCCATGACGATCTTCGGCTCGCGTTTCTGCTCGAACATCTTCTGGCCGTACCGCTTGCGGCGGGCCAACTTGACCTGTGCGTCGACCAGTTCGCGTTTCTGCTTCTTCAGATCGGACTCGGCGACGCGCACCATGCGTTCCGCCGCCTCCTGTTCGCCGGCGAGCGCCTCCTCGTACGCGGAGAAGTTCCCGCCGTACCAGGTGACCTCGCCGGACCGCAGATCGGCGATCTGGTCAACCAGGTCCAGCAGTTCGCGGTCGTGGCTGACCACGACCGCGACTCCGGACCAGGCCTCCACAGCCGCGTACAGCCGCCGGCGCGCGTACAGGTCGAGGTTGTTTGTGGGTTCGTCGAGGAGCAGGACGTCGGGCCGGCGCAACAGGAGCGCGGCCAGGCGCAGCAGCACCGACTCGCCTCCCGACACTTCGCCGATCGTGCGGTCCAACTCGATGTGCCCGAGACCGAGTTCGCCGAGGGTCGCGCGGGCCCGCTCCTCGACGTCCCAGTCGTCGCCGACGACTTCGAAGTGCTCCTCGGCCACGTCGCCCGCCTCGATCGCGTGCAGGGCGGCGCGGACGGCGGAGATACCGAGTGCCTCGTCGACCCGCAGGGTGGTGTCGAGGGTGACGCTCTGCGGCAGATGGCCGACCTCGCCCGCGACCCGGACGGTGCCGTCGGCCGGGGCGAGTTCTCCGGCGATCAGCTTCAACAAGGTTGATTTACCTGATCCGTTGACGCCGACGAGCCCGGTGATGCCGGGTCCGATGGCGACCTGGAGGTCGTCGAAGACCTCGGTGCCGTCCGGCCAGGCGAAGGACAGGGAGGTGCACGTGATGGAGGTGGGGAACGCTGACATGAGAGCCTCGCGGTTGCTGGATGCGGTCGGGGGTACGCGTACGGGACACCGCGAGGCGACGACGATCCAGTTCGGAGGAGAGCGAGAAGAAGGCTCCGCACCCAAGGACGGCTCGAACGCCGAGGTCGCACGCTGCGCACACGCGGGCCGGACAGATCCGGCTGTGTGTGACGCGGTGTCTCAGACCTCAGACGAGCAACGTCCTTCTCCATTCGACGGCAACAGAACCGCTGAACACCGTACGGACGGCCCACTGGGCTGTCAAAGGATTAACGCGCCCCGACGAACCAAGGAGACCTCGTGCCGAACGGCCCGCTCTCGTTGCCCGCCCGGCTCTACCTCCTGGCCTGGGACACCTCGAAACGGAAGATCACCGGGTCCACCCACCTCCATCATCTGGTGCGGGCCGGCGCCCTCACCGAGCTCGCCCAGCGCGGGCTGCTGGTCGACGACGACGGCATCGTCACCCCCGTGGACGCCGACTCCCGGACGGGAGACCTCGTCCTCGACGGGCTCCTGGAACTCGTGTCGGAGTCCCGGCCCCGCAGGTGGAAGCCTTGGGTCACCTCGTGGGCCAGGGTCACCCTGGACGCCGTACGCGCCCAGCTCGCCGCCGAGGGATATCTGCGGGCGGAGAAGAAGCGGGTCCTCGGGATCTTCCCCTCCGTGGAGTACGAGCTGGACCGGGTGCCTGCCGTGGAGGCCCTGCGCGCGGAGGCGCGCCAGGTGCTGGAGGGACCCGTGCCCGTCGCCGACGTCTGTGACCGAGACGCGGCCCTCGTGGCCCTCGCCACCGCGGCCGAGCTCCGCACCCTCGCGTCGCCCAAGGAGCGCAAGCTCCACAAGGCCCGTATCGACGAACTCACCGAACGCAGCGGCGCGGCGGCCCCTGCCCTGAGGAAGGTCATCCAGGAGGTCCGTACGGCGGTGATCGTGGCGGCCACGACGGCGACGAGCACGGCCGCGACGACCGCGAGCTGAACGGACACGGGCAAAGGCGCCCCCCGGGGAACACGAGTTTCCGCGGGGGCCCGTGTGTGGCCACGGCGGTTCCAGGACGCCGGCGTGCCCCTTGGAACGCGGGCCGCCGGACGGCAGAGCGCTTCCAGGTCTGCGGGCCGCCGGACGGCATGGGACCCCGCCTGCGCCGGTTCGCGGACGGCGGCGTGCCTCATGCCTCCTGAGACACGGGTTGCAGGACGGTGGCGCGCCCGACGTACATGTCGGATTCCTGCCAGCTCCCGTCGCGCTGCCCGTGTTTGGGTCGGTTCCATGACCGAAACCGAGCAGCTCCGCGAAACCGCCCGCTCCTTCCGCGCCCTGCATGTCCCCGGCCGCCCCCTCGTCCTGCCGAACGCCTGGGACGCGGCGAGCGCCAGGATCGTCGAGGAGGCCGGCGCGGCGGCCGTGGCGACGACCAGTGCGGGGCTCGCCTGGGCGCTGGGCACGGCGGATGGGGACCGGCTGGACACGGAGGGCGCGCTCGCGGCCGTCGCGCGGATCGTCGCCGCGGTCGGGGTGCCGGTCAGCGCGGACATCGAGAGCGGGTACGCGCCCGACGCTCAGGGCGTGGGGGACACCGTCCGCGCGGTGCTCGCGGCGGGCGCCGTGGGCGTGAACATCGAGGATGCCCTCCACGCGGAGGGGGCCGGGCCGCTGCGCCCGGTGGGCGAGCAGGCGGAGCGCATCGCGGCGGCCCGCGCGGCCGCCGACGCGGCGGGCGTGCCGCTGTTCGTCAATGCCCGCATCGACACGTTTCTGCGCGGCGCGGGCGGGGTGGAGGAGACCGTGGAGAGGGCTGCCGCGTTCCTGGCCGCGGGAGCCGACGGCGTCTTCGTCCCCGGTGTCGTCGATCCGGTGACCGTGAAGGCGCTCGTCGAGGGCATCGAGGGCCCCCTGAACATCCTGGTGGGGCCGGGAGCGCCGTCCGTCGACGCGCTGGCCGCCCTCGGAGTGGCCCGGATCAGCGCGGGTTCGAGCATCGCGGCGGCCGCGTACGCCCTGGTCCGGCGCGCCGCGCGGGAGCTGCTGGGCACGGGAACCCACGAGACGCTGACCGGCGGTCTCGACTATGCCGGGCTCAACACCCTGATGGGCCAGGTCGGCTGACGGTGCTGAAGGTACCTGCGCCGCTTCAGCAGGTGCCCCGCATGAGCTCCGCCAGATCGTGGTCCAGGTCCACCTGGAGGTGCTCCAGGCCGACCGGTACCAACTCGGTGGTCTGCTCCAGGAAGTTCCGCACCTCGCCGGAACGGATGTGCACCACGGCGGTGCCCTCGGGGGCGTGGAACTCCAGCACGGTGCGGTCGTATCCGTACGGCCGCACCCGTACGTCTCCGTAGCCCACCGAGTCGTCGAGACCCGACACGAGCAGCTCGCGGGCGAAGGTCCAGCAGACCTCCACGCCTTCGAGCGTGGCGGGGGCGGGGAAGGTCATGCGGACGGCGAACGGGTCGGTCCGGTCGTAGTGGAGCGTGGCCGGAATGCTCGGCATCCGCGGCGCGGCGGCGACGAGGCGGGCCTCTACGGGCTGCTCGATGACGGTGGACAACGCCTTGCTCCCTTGTGACGGCTGAACGAACTCCGGGCGGATGAAGCCGGTCAATTGAAGAGACGGAAGAATGACCCGGCGCGTGCACCTCTGAGCCGAGTGACCTCTGTCACCGAAGTCATGCACCGGGGAGATCCACTTTCCCCGGCCATGGTGATCTCTTTCCGTTCCGCACTCCCCCGACACCGAAGAGGACACCCGAGCGGGCTCCGGGGTTCCCGCGGGAGGCCATATAGACGCCATCGGGCGAGTGGACTAGCTTCGCCCGCCATGAGGGGCTTGGGGAAGACGAGACGTTCGAGCCGGACGGTAGGCGTGGGACTGGGGGCGGCCGCACTCGCCGCGGCGCTCGCGGTGGCGGTGCCGGCACAGGCGCACGAGGCGGCACGGACCCCGCACTGGGCGCTCAAGAACAGCGGTACGGACGTACGGTTCCGCGGACTGTCGGCCGTCAGCAGGGACACCGCGTGGGTGGCCGGCTCGAAGGGCACCGTGCTGCGCACCACCGACGGCGGCGCGCTCTGGCGGAACGTGTCGCCGCCCGGGGCGGCGGACCTGGAGTTCCGCGACATCGAGGCGTTCGACGCCCGGCGCGCGGTGGTCCTGGCCATCGGCGAGGGCGAGGCGTCGCGCGTCTACCGGACCGAGGACGGCGGCACCACCTGGACCGAGTCCTTCAACAACACCGACCCCAAGGCCTTCTACGACTGCCTCACCTTCCTCGACCGGCGCCACGGCCTGGCGATGAGCGACCCGGTGGACGGCAGGTTCCGCATCCTCGCGACGAGCGACGGCGGCCGCTCCTGGAAGGTGCTGCCCGGCGACCGGATGCCCGCCGCGCAGGACGGCGAGGCGGGCTTCGCCGCGAGCGGTCAGTGCCTGGTCGGATCGGGGCCCCGCGATGTGTGGCTGGCCACCGGAGGGGGCGCCCGCGCGCGCGTGCTGCACTCCGCGGACCGCGGCCTGACCTGGACCGCCGCCGACACGCCGGTACCCGCCGGCGATCCGGCGCGCGGTGTCTTCGCCCTCGCCTTCCGCGACCGCGTCCACGGACTCGCGGTCGGCGGCGACTACCGCGCCGACCAGGCCTCACCGCAGGCCGCCGCGATCACCCTCGACGGAGGCCGCACCTGGACCACGGCGGCTCAGTCCCCGCCCGCCTACCGCTCCGGCGTCACCTGGCTTCCGCACAGCCGCGCCGCCGCCCTCGCGGTCGGCCCCACCGGCACCGACCTGACGGCCGACGGCGGCCGCACCTGGCGCACCCTCGACACCGGCTCGTACGACACCGTGGACTGCACCCCGGACCTGGGCTGCTGGGCCTCGGGCGAGAAGGGAAGGGTCGCCCGGCTGGAGCGCTGAGCCGTGCGCTGTCCGTCCGGGGCACGCCCTTGGCCGCGCCCGGACAGCGCCCTAATTCTGTCCGCATCCCGTCCGGATACGGGGTACTCGTACCGCGTAGGAAGGGAAGTGATCAGCCATGCCACGCGGTGCGAGCCCCAAGCGGGAACGTCAGTACGAACACATCAGGCAGAGCGCGCGCGACCGGGGCGAGAGCGAGAAGCGCGCCGAGGAGATCGCGGCACGCACGGTGAACAAGGAGCGTGCGCGCGCCGGCGAGTCGCGGACCGCCAGCCGTACGTCCGTCGAGGACATGTCGTCCGGTGAACGGGGTGGCCGGCGCTCGCACCAGGGCGCCCAGGGGCCCACGTACGACCAGCTGTACGAGGAGGCCAAGCGGCGCAACATCGAGGGCCGCTCGGGGATGAACAAGGAGCAGCTCCGGCGGGCGCTCGACCGGGGCTGAGCGCGGCGCTCAGCCGAGGGGTTCGCGGTACCGCTCCAGGCCGGGGGCCGTTTTTGTCGCGACGAACTCGGTGACGCGGTACGCGCACACGCCCGCCGTGACGAACGGGTCGCCCGCGGCGATCTCCTCGATCCGCGCCCGGTCGTCCGCGACGGCCAGGATCACGCCTCCGTCGCGAGGGCTCTTGCGCCCCGATGCGATGAAGAATCCGGCCGCGTACTGCTTGTCGAGCCAGGCGACATGGGCCTCGAGGACGGCGTCGACGGCTTCGAGCGGCGCGGTGTAGGTCAGCTCCAGTACGAACATGATCGCGAGCCTATCCCTGGCCCGCCGACCGGATTCCGTGCCCCTCGGCGAGTGGCCGACATCCCCGTCCGAAGCGCGGCCCAAGCCCCCGCGGCTGAAGGCGTAAAGGAATCCTTGACGCGCTCGACCGCGTAAAGGCATCCTTTACATGTGACCGATTCCTCGCTGTCCCTCACGGCCGTATGCGCCCGGCTCGCCGAGCAGGCATCGGCCCTGGCCGCCTCCATGGGCAGCCCGTTGACCCCACCTGCCTACCTCGACCTGGTCGGACGCGCCCGGGGCATCGATGCCCTGGGGGAACAGGTGCTCAAGTTGTGCGTCCAGCAGTCCCGCGACGCCGGTCACACCTGGCAGGAGATCGGGGACCTGCTCGGAGTGACCCGCCAGGCCGCCTTCCAGCGGTTCGGCAAGCCCATCGACCCCCGAACCGGAGAACCCATGGACAAGACAGTGCGCATGACCGACGCCGCGGAACGCGCCCTCACGATCGTCACGGCCGTCCTCGAAGACCGCATGGACGACGCCCGGCCGTCGTTCAACGCGCAGGTCCTCGAGGCTTTCACCGACAAGGTCCGGGCCGACGGCCTGGCCACGGTCGCCGGACTCGTCGGCGCGTTCGAGGGCTTCGCGGAGGGCGAGCCGTTCGTCCGGCGGGTCGGCGACCACACCGTCGTCGACATCCCGCTGTGCTACGAGGCCGGTGACATGAAGGCCCGCGTCGCGTTCGACGCCGAGGAGAAGGTCGCCGGAATCTTCATCCTCGCGCCCGAGGTCCCATGACGTTTCCGTCCGCATCCGTCCGCGGCCAGGACGCGGATCTGCGGATCTGCGGATCCGTGGATCCGCTGACACGCAGACAGAAGCGGGCGATCGGCCGCGGTGAGCACCAGGAGATGCAGTTGAGCCACGAGAGCGCGACTCCCTATGACGACGGCGGGATCCGCTGCGACGAGCAGGCCCTCACCATCCGCCGCTACTTCCCCTGGGGGTCGAAGCGGATCCCCTACGCCTCGATCAGAGGCGTCACCGGACTCCCCCTGACCGGCGCGAACTCGATGCGGAAGTGGCGCATCTGGGGCTCGGGCGACTTGGTCCACTGGTGGAACCTCGATCCGCAGCGCCCCGGGAAGAACATGGCGCTCGTGATAGACGTCGGAGGCCGTGTGCGTCCCACGATCACTCCGGACGACCCGGACGCCGTGCGGCGCATCCTCGCCGAGCACGTCGACGGCAGGTGAGGGGGATGTCCGCCGGGCTGGTCCGGGCCTGACAGGAGTCGGTTCGCGTCTGTCCCGCAGACTCGGTTGCGGGCCCGCGGAGAGGCGAGCCGCGGACCCCGTCACGGGGGATGTCCGTCACTCATTAGGCTCGTTCCCATCATGACGATCGTGACGATCCCCGCGGGCTGGCCCGCCACCGAGGAACAAGCCCGGCTCGTACAGGACGAGTTGCGCGAACGCGTGGTGCTCGACGAACCGGGCCCGCCGCCCGGCACCGGCCGGGTGACGGGCGTCGACGTCGCCTACGACGACGAGCGCGACGTCGTGGTCGCGGCGGCCGTCGTCCTCGACGCGGCGACCCTCGACGTCGTGGCGGAGGCCACCGCCGTCGGCCGGGTCTCCTTCCCGTACGTCCCCGGACTGCTCGCCTTCCGCGAGATCCCGACCGTCCTGGCCGCGCTGGACGCCCTGCCCTGCCCGCCCGGCCTGGTCGTCTGCGACGGGTACGGACTCGCCCACCCGCGCCGTTTCGGTCTCGCGAGTCACCTCGGCGTCCTCACCGGGCTCCCCACCATCGGCGTCGCCAAGAACCCGTTCACCTTCTCCTACGAGGAGCCCGGCGCCCGGCGCGGCGGCGTCGCACCGCTGCTCGCCGGTACCGACGACGTGGGCCGCGCGCTGCGCACCCAGGACGGGATCAAGCCCGTGTTCGTGTCCGTCGGCCACCGCGTGGACCTCGACAACGCCTGCGCGCACACCCTCGCGCTCACCCCGAAGTACCGCCTGCCGGAATCCACCCGACGCGCGGACTCCCTGTGCAGGCGGGCCCTCCAGCAGGCAACTGCCTGACGTCTCAGGACTGTTGGCCGACCGACGCCCCTCGCCCCCCGGCCCGCCCGATGTCTCCCACGCGTCGGCCGGGACGGTCTGCGTGCGTGTTCTGAGTACGTGTTCTGAGTACTCGTACGGATGTATGAAGTCGCCATGATCGGCAAGCTGAACCGTATGACGACGCACCGTGCCCCGAAGCCCGCCGCCGACCCCGCTCGGCCCGCCGGACGCGCCGTGACGGCCGCACTGGTCCTCGCCGTTCCGGCCGGACTCGCCTGGATGGGCGGGATGATCTACACGGTCATGGCCTGGGCGTCGTGAGGGCCACCCAACCCTCACGCCCGCGTCGCACCCACCGGAGTACCCGGCCCTTCGGGACTCCTCCGGGTCCCCCCTGACTTCCCGGCCCTACCGAACCGCCGCCACCCGGAAGGTGATCCCCGCCGCGCCGAGCCGTTCCAGCAGCGCGTCGCCCATCGCCACCACCGGTGTGACCTGACCGGACGTCTTCGGCAGCTCGTCGAGGGCCAGGGCCAGCGCCGACTCGGCGAGCATCTTCGCGGTCTCGTCGTAGCCGGGGTCGCCGCCCGAGACCTCGGTGAACACGCGCCGGCCGCCGCCCTCGCCCACGAAGCGCACCGAGAACCAGCTCTTGGCACGGCGTGCGGCGCTCGGCCCCTCGCCCGGCTTGATCCGGTCGGACAGCCAGCGGCGCGCGGGCGGCAGCTGGGCTGCGGCGAAGACCGCGCTGACCCCGGCGACTCCGCCGAGGGCCATGGGCAACCGCTGGACGGCCGCGTAATGGCGGTAGCGGAAGTCCGGCCCGTACCGCGCCAGGGCCCGCGCCGAGCGCTGCACCACCTGGGCGTCGATCGTGGGCAGCGGCAGCGCCCACGCCCCCACCTCCGCGGCGAACCGCGGCGCCCCCAGCGGTGCGGTGACTCGCCGCCCCATCAGGCGCGGCTCGTGGTGCCTGCGCTCCCGTGCCGCGGCGAGCATGTGCCGGCCACGGGCGAACTGGTTGAGCGCGGAGGCGAAGGTGCCGCCCGAGAACATCGCCTGGGAGCGTACGAAACCGTCCACCCTCAGCGGCACGTCCTCAGGGAGCTGCCGCACGGTGAAGTAGGCGCCCAGGTCGTGCGGGATCGAGTCGAAGCCGCATGCGTGCACGAGCCGGGCGCCCGTCTCCCGCGCGCGTGCGTCGTGCCGGACGTACATCAGGTCCACGAACTCGGGCTCGCCGGTCAGGTCCAGGTAGTCGGTCCCGGCATCCGCGCAGGCGGCCACCAGGTCCTCCCCGTAGGTGATGTAGGGGCCCACCGTCGTGGCCACCACGCGCGCGTGGCGGGCGAGCTCACGTACCGAGTCCGGGTCCGTCACATCCGCCCGCAGCACACCCGGTGCGCCACCCAGCCGCTCCCGCAGTCGTTCCAGCTTCTCCGCGCTGCGTCCGGCGATCGCCCACCGCAGTCCTTCGGGCGCGTGAGCGGCCAGATACTCCGCGGTGAGCTCCCCGACGAACCCTGTGGCTCCGAAGAGCACGATGTCGTACGCGCGGTCCGACTCGTTCAGCCTGCTCATGACACCCTCCACGCTGTGGGCTGCGCTTGAACGTGCGGTCCGCGCCACGTCGTACGCGAAGCGCCGTTGTCGGTGGCTGAGGCTAGCGTGAGGTACGAACCGTCGGACGACGAGGTCGCACGAACAGGCCGGAGGCAGCCGTGGCCGTGTCGAAAAACGCGCTGAAAAAGTGGCAGAAGGTGCGCGAGTTCGCGCTCGGCCTGCCCGGCGCCACGGAGGAGTTCCCCTGGGGCGAGACCGTCGCGAAGGTCAACAAGAAGGTCTTCGTCTTCCTCGGCCTCGACGACGGCAGCTACCCCCTGGGCCTCACCGTGAAGCTCAAGGACGAGGCGGCGCACGCCCACGCGCTCACCTCACCCGGTGCGGAGCCCGCCGGATACGGCCTGGGCAAGGCCGGCTGGGTGCGCGTGCCCCTGGAGGAGCGAGGAGCCCCCGCGGCGGAGCTGCTGTGCGACTGGGTCGAGGAGAGCTATCGCGTGATAGCGCCCAAGAAGCTGATAGCGGATCTGGACGAGCGCTGATGGCGGAATCGGGTCGGCGCTGAGCGCGGAATCGGGCCGGCGTCGAGCGCGGATCTGGACCGGAGTTGGTCGCGGAAACGGGCCGGGGCTGATCGCGGCCCGGGAATTTAACTAAGCGCTTGCTCGCCAGGGGCTTGCCCGGAGTGGAACACGTTCTTAACATCGCTGATGTCACATCAGTGGTGTCACAGTGCTGGGGGCTTGATGACAGCGGCAGGAACGCCGGGGCACGGCCCCCTCACCGGGGTGCGCGTGGTCGAGCTGGCGGGCATCGGCCCCGGCCCGTTCGCCGCCATGCTGCTCGCCGACCTCGGAGCGGACGTCGTCCGGGTGGACCGGCCCGGCGGCGCCGGGATCGGGGTCGATCCGGCCTACGACATCACCAACCGCAACAAACGGTCCGTGATCATCGACCTCAAGGCCGAGGACGGCGCGGCGGGCGTGCTCGACCTGGCCGCACGGGCCGACATCCTGATCGAGGGCTACCGCCCCGGCGTCGCCGAGCGCCTCGGCGTCGGCCCCGAGGCCTGCCGCGAGCGCAACCCGAAGCTCGTCTACGGCCGGATGACCGGGTGGGGTCAGGAAGGCCCGCTCGCCCAGCGCGCCGGGCACGACATCGCGTACATCGCGCTCACCGGCACCCTCGGCATGATCGGCGAGCCGGACGAGCCGCCGGCGGTCCCCGCGAACCTCCTCGGCGACTACGCGGGAGGGTCCCTCTATCTCGTAGTCGGCGTCCTCGCCGCCCTGAACCACGCCCGCGCGACCGGCGCCGGGCAGGTCGTGGACGCGGCCATCGTCGACGGCACCGCGCACCTCTCCACGATGATCCACGGCATGATGGCTGCGGGCGGCTGGCAGGACCGGCGCCGCGCCAACCTCCTCGACGGCGGTTGCCCCTACTACGGGACCTACGAGACGGCCGACGGCCGGCACATGGCGGTCGGCCCCCTGGAGCAGCGGTTCTACGACGAGTTCGTCGAACTGCTCGGCATCCCCGAACTCGGCCCCGCGCGCAAGGACCCGGCCCGCTGGGAGGAGCTGCGCGAGAGCGTCGCCGCCCGCTTCAGGACTCGTACGAGAGACGAGTGGACCGCCGTCTTCGAGGGCTCCGACGCGTGCGTGGCGCCGGTCCTGTCGCTGCGCGAGGCGCCCGGGCACCCGCACCTCGCCGCCCGCGGCACCTTCGTGGACCACGGCGGCATCACCCAGCCGGCCCCCGCGCCGCGCTTCTCGGCCACCCCCACCTCGGTCCGCGGCGGCCCCGCCCGGCCGGGCGCCGACACCGCGGACGTGGCCCGCGACTGGGACGTACCCCGGCTGACGAAGGACGGCGGCTGATGGAGCTCACCCGACCGCCCGCCCTCGGTGAGGACCCGGCGCCCGTACGCGCCCTCGCGAGCCCCAGGACCGCCCTCGACGAGGGTTCCCCCGCATGACCTCCAGGAAGGCGTTTCCCGCATGAAGCGGCAGATCTTCACCGCCGAGCACGACGCGTTCCGCGAGACCGTGCGCACCTTCCTCGCCAAGGAGGTGCTGCCCCACTACGAGCAGTGGGAGAAGGGCGGCATCGTCTCGCGCGACGCCTGGCGGGCGGCCGGCAAGCAGGGCCTGCTCGGACTCGCCGTGCCCGAGGAGTACGGAGGCGGCGGCACCACCGACTTCCGCTACAGCGCCGTACTCGCCGAGGAGTTCACGCGCGCGGGAGCGGCGGGCCTCGCCCTCGGGCTGCACAACGACATCATCGGGCCGTATCTGACGGACCTCGCCACCGAGGAGCAGAAGCGGCGCTGGCTGCCCGGCTTCTGCGACGGCTCGGTCATCACGGCGATCGCGATGACCGAACCCGGCGCCGGATCCGACCTCCAGGGCATCAAGACCCACGCCGAGGACAAGGGCGACCACTTCCTGCTCAACGGCTCCAAGACCTTCATCTCCAACGGCATCCTCGCCGACCTGGTGATCGTCGTCGCGAAGACCACCCCCGAGGGCGGCGCGCACGGGCTGTCGCTGCTCGTCGTCGAGCGCGGCGCGGAGGGCTTCGAGCGCGGCCGCAACCTCGACAAGATCGGCCAGAAGTCGCAGGACACCGCCGAGTTGTTCTTCAACGACGTGCGTGTACCCAAGGAGAACCTGCTCGGCGAGCTGAACGGCGCGTTCGTCCACCTGATGACGAACCTCGCGCAGGAGCGCATGGGCATCGCCGTCGCCGGGATCGCCGCCGCCGAGCACCTGCTGGAGATCACCACGCAGTACGTGAAGGAGCGCGAGGCCTTCGGGCGGCCGCTCGCCAGACTTCAGCACATCCGCTTCGAGATAGCCGAGATGGCCACCGAGTGCGCCGTCACCCGCACCTTCCTCGACCGCTGCATCGTCGACCACTCGAACGGCGAACTCGACGCGGTGCACGCCTCCATGGCCAAGTGGTGGGCCACCGAACTGCAGAAGCGGGTGGCCGATCGCTGTCTCCAACTGCACGGCGGCTACGGCTACATGGCGGAATACCGGGTCGCACGGGCCTTCACCGACGGGCGCATCCAGACCATCTACGGCGGGACGACCGAGATCATGAAGGAGATCATCGGTCGTTCCCTGCTCGGCTAACCGTTCCTAGAGACTGAGCGGGAGTGAGTCCTGTTGCCAGAACCCATGCTCGGCCGAACGCCCCGGACGGTGGTGGGCGTTCTGGTTGCCCGCGTTCGCTCCGCGTCCGGGCGGCACGGATCGTGTCCGTGGTCCGGGAACGCGGGGGCGGGTTTCCTCACGCCCCAGGGTTTCCGGTCGGGCCTGGACGGTCCGATGCCCGTACCCATCGCGCTGGTGGGTACGGGGCGGTGCCGTCCGACGCCGGACCGGGTGCCCCAGGGCGCACCCCGCCGCCGCGACGCTGACCTATGTGTCCCGGAGCCCCCTTGACCGCAGTCAGCGCGCAGCATTTGCCGACCCTCCCCGAAAGGCTTACCAGTGAGCACCGAAGCGTACGTGTACGACGCGATCCGCACCCCGCGCGGTCGCGGCAAGCAGAACGGCGCCCTGCACGGAACCAAGCCCATCGACCTGGTCGTCGGGCTCATCCATGAGGTGCAGCGGCGCTTCCCGGGCCTCGACCCGGCCGCCATCGACGACATCGTGCTCGGCGTCGTCGGCCCGGTCGGCGACCAGGGCTCCGACATCGCGCGCATCTCGGCGATCGCCGCCGGACTGCCCGACACGGTGGCCGGCGTCCAGGAGAACCGCTTCTGTGCCTCGGGCCTGGAAGCCGTCAACCTGGCCGCGATGAAGATCCGTTCGGGCTGGGAGGACCTGGTCCTCGCGGGCGGCGTCGAGTCGATGTCGCGGGTGCCGATGGCCTCGGACGGCGGCGCGTGGTTCGCCGACCCGATGACCAACCTGGCCACCAACTTCGTGCCGCAGGGCATCGGTGCCGACCTCATCGCCACCATCGAGGGCTTCTCGCGCCGCGACGTCGACGAGTACGCGGCCCTCTCCCAGGAGCGTGCCGCCGCGGCCGTGAAGGACGGCCGCTTCGAGAAGTCCGTCGTGCCCGTCAAGGACCGCAGTGGTCTCACGATCCTCGACCACGACGAGTTCCTGCGTCCGGGCACCACCGCCGACTCGCTCGCCAGGCTGAAGCCGTCGTTCGCCGACATCGGCGAACTGGGCGGCTTCGACGCCGTGGCGCTGCAGAAATACCACTGGGTCGAGCAGATCGATCACGTCCACCACGCGGGCAACTCCTCCGGCATCGTCGACGGCGCCTCGCTCGTCGCCATCGGCTCCCGCGAGGTCGGCGAGCGCTACGGCCTCACCCCCCGCGCGCGGATCGTCTCCGCCGCCGTCTCCGGCTCCGAGCCCACCATCATGCTCACCGGCCCCGCGCCCGCGACGCGCAAGGCGCTCGCCAAGGCCGGTCTGACCATCGACGACATCGACCTCGTCGAGATCAACGAGGCCTTCGCGGCCGTCGTCCTGCGCTTCGTGAAGGACATGGGCCTGTCGCTGGACAAGGTCAACGTCAACGGCGGCGCCATCGCGCTCGGCCACCCCCTCGGCGCCACCGGCGCGATGATCCTCGGCACCCTCGTCGACGAGCTGGAGCGCCAGGACAAGCGGTACGGCCTCGCCACCCTGTGCGTGGGTGGCGGCATGGGCATCGCCACGATCGTCGAGCGCGTCTGACCTTCCCAACGGATCAAGGATCTACGGAGCATCCCCTGATGAGCACTGAGCCCACCACCATCCGCTGGGAACAGGACGAGACCGGCGTCGTCACCCTCGTCCTCGACGACCCCAACCAGTCCGCGAACACCATGAACCAGGCCTTCAAGGACTCGATCGCGGCCGTCGCCGAACGAGCCGAGGCCGAGAAGGACTCCATCCGCGGCATCATCTACACCTCCGCCAAGAAGACCTTCTTCGCGGGCGGCGACCTCAAGGACATGATCCAGGCAGGTCCCGAGGACGCCCAGCGGGTTCTCGAGGCCGGCATCGCCATCAAGTCCTCGCTGCGCCGCATCGAGACCCTCGGCAAGCCGGTCGTGGCCGCGATCAACGGCGCGGCCCTCGGCGGCGGCTACGAGATCGCCCTGGCCTCCCACCACCGGGTCGCCCTCGACGCGCCCGGTTCCAAGATCGGCCTGCCCGAGGTCACCCTCGGTCTGCTGCCGGGCGGCGGCGGCGTCACCCGTACCGTCCGCCTCATGGGCATCGCCGACGCCCTCCTCAAGGTGCTGCTCCAGGGCACCCAGTACTCCCCGCAGCGGGCCCTGGAGAACGGGCTCGTCCACGAAGTGGCCGCCACCCCCGAGGAGATGCTCGCCAAGGCGCGCGCCTTCATCGACGCCAACCCCGAGTCCCAGCAGCCCTGGGACAAGCCGGGCTACCGGATCCCGGGCGGTACGCCGGCCAACCCGAAGTTCGCGGCGAACCTGCCCGCCTTCCCGGCCAGTCTGCGTAAGCAGCTCGGCGGCGCGCCCTACCCGGCCCCGCGCAACATCCTCGCGGCCGCCGTCGAGGGCTCCCAGGTCGACTTCGAGACCGCGCTGGTCATCGAGGCGCGCTACTTCACCGAGCTGGTCACCGGCCAGACGTCGAAGAACATGATCCAGGCGTTCTTCTTCGACCTCCAGGCAGTCAACTCCGGCGCCAACCGTCCGCAGGGCATCGAGCCGCGCCCGGTCCGCAGGGTCGCCGTCCTCGGCGCCGGGATGATGGGCGCGGGCATCGCCTACTCGTGCGCCCGCGCGGGCATCGACGTGGTCCTCAAGGACGTCACGGCGGACGCGGCGGCCAAGGGCAAGGCGTACTCCGAGAAGCTCTGCGCCAAGGCCGTCTCCCGGGGACGTACGACCCAGGAGAAGGCGGACGCGCTGCTCGCCCGCATCACGCCCACCGCCGACCCGAACGACCTCGCGGGCTGCGACGCCGTCATCGAGGCCGTCTTCGAGGACACCGCGCTCAAGCACAAGGTGTTCCAGGAGATCCAGAACATCGTCGAGCCGGACGCGCTGCTCTGCTCCAACACCTCGACGCTGCCGATCACCGCGCTCGCCGAGGGCGTGGATCGGCAGGAGGACTTCATCGGGCTGCACTTCTTCTCGCCCGTCGACAAGATGCCGCTCGTCGAGATCATCAAGGGCGAGCGCACCGGCGACGAGGCGCTGGCCCGCGCCTTCGATCTCGTACGGCAGATCAAGAAGACCCCGATCGTCGTCAACGACTCGCGCGGCTTCTTCACCTCCCGGGTCATCGGGCACTTCATCAACGAGGGCGTCGCGATGGTCGGCGAGGGCATCGAGCCCGCCTCCGTCGAGCAGGCCGCCGCCCAGGCCGGCTACCCGGCCAAGGTGCTCTCGCTCATGGACGAGCTGACCCTCACCCTGCCGCGCAAGATCCGCAAGGAGTCCAAGCAGGCCGTCGAGGAGGCGGGCGGCACCTGGGAGACCCACCCGGCCGAGGCCGTCATCGACCGCATGGTGGACGAGTTCGGGCGCCCCGGACGCAGCGGCGGCGCGGGCTTCTACGAGTACGCCGAGGACGGCAAGCGCGGCCTGCTGTGGCCGGGGCTGCGCGAGCATTTCGGGGGTTCCGGGGGTCGCCCCCCGGGCAAGCACAGCACGAAGGCGGGGTACGAGATCCCGTTCGAGGACATGAAGGAGCGCATGCTCTTCTCCGAGGCGCTGGACACCGTCCGGCTCCTGGAGGAAGGCGTCCTGACCTCGGTCGCCGACGCCAACATCGGTTCCATCCTCGGGATCGGCTTCCCGGGCTGGACCGGCGGTGTCCTGCAGTACATCAACGGCTACGAAGGCGCGACCGGTACCGGACCGGCCGCGTTCGTGGCCCGCGCGCGGGAGCTCGCCGAGCGCTACGGGGACCGTTTCCTCCCGCCGGCGCTGCTCGTCGAGAAGGCGGAGAACGGCGAGCGGTTCACCGACGCGTCCTGACCCGGGCGCACAACGCACCCGGCACACCTCACCCTCGGGTGCACACCACATCCGGGCCCCGGGCCCCGGGCCACGGGGTGACGTGTCGCTGAGTGGTATGAGGGACTTGCTCCACGGGGGACGGGCAACGGACGCCGACCGGCGAACCGGTACCCGTCCACTCCGAGGAGCCCCCAGGGGTCGCCGTCCCGCCCTCGCCCTGCTGGACATCCTGCGCGGCGAGGGCGTGGACCCCGTCTTCGGCAACCCCTGCACCACCGAACTGCCCTTCCTGGCCGCCCTCGCGGAGGCCGAGGACGCACCGGAGTACGTCCTCGGCGTCCACGAGGGCGCCGTCGTCTCCATGGCCGACGGATACGCCCGCGCGACCCGGCGGCCCGCCTTCGTCAGCCTGCACATCGCCGCCGGG
The DNA here is from genome assembly GCF_055567635.1 of Streptomyces sp. NPDC026500. Classification (NCBI taxonomy): domain Bacteria; kingdom Bacillati; phylum Actinomycetota; class Actinomycetes; order Kitasatosporales; family Streptomycetaceae; genus Streptomyces; species Streptomyces sp. NPDC026500. The sequence goes on from NZ_JBVHQB010000022.1 coordinate 76,432, forward strand.
CTGGCGAACGGGCTCATCGGTCTGCTCAACGCCCGCCGCTCCCGCGCCCCGTTGGTGGTGATGGCGGCCAGCAGGACCGCCGCCATCTCCAGCAGGACCCGATGCTGTCGGGCGACCTCATCGGGCTGGCCCGTCCCGCCGTCAAGGCGGCCATCGACGTCCAGCACGCCCGTGACCTGCCGCTCGCCCTGCGCCGCGCCTTCGCCCTCGCGATACGGCCGCCCGTCGGGCCGAGAGCGCCGACCATGTAACGCGATAGCGCCGAGCATGGTGCGCGCCGCCACCGCCGAACGGACCGTCGGCGCGGACGGCGGATTCGAGCACGTCCGCGCCCAGCAGGCCGTCCCTCGCATCCAGCGGCCGTGCGACCTCGTCTCCACCCTCCTGTACGTGGTCGATGAGGGCAGTGGCTTCCTGACCGGCCAGACCCTCAACGTGGCGGGCGGATCAGCCTACTTGTGAGCGCCGGCACCGTCGGGGCGCGTCGGCCCGGGATGCCGGGGCGCGCCGGGGGATCAGGACTCCTTGAGCCATTCCCGCAGCTCGTCCTTCAACGAACGCTGGAACGCGGTGAGAAGCGCCTGCACCACCAGCGGCTGCATGTGCGCCGACAGCGACTTCACCGCCGCCACGGACTCCCGTTCGCCCACGGCGTCGCGCAACAGGACGGACAGTTCGTGGGCCGCCGCACGCGAGTGCTCCAGGAGGACGGTCCGCGCGGCCAGGATCGCCTCGTCCGCGATCGGTACGTCCAGGAGCTCCACGCCGAGCTTCAGCAGCCCGGGGTCCAGCCGGACGGAGTCCCCCGTCCGCTCGATGACGCTCATCGCGGCGAGCCGCTCCAGGTCCGCGTCGCCGAGCGCCCGCCCGGCCCGCCGCTCCAGTTCCTCCCGGGTCACGTCCTCCGTCGCGTCGGGCGCCCAGGAGGCCACCACGGCACGGTGGATGGCGAGGTCGTGTGCGCTCAGTCCGGGCGGCAGCTGCGTCAGATGGCGCTCGATCGCGGCCAGGGTCATGCCCTGGTGCTGCAACTCTTCGATCAGCGCGAGGCGGGCCAGGTGCTCCTGGCTGTAGTGGCCCACGCGCCGGGGGCCGATCACGGGCGGCGGCAACAGGCCCCTGGCGCTGTAGAAGCGGACCGTACGGACCGTGACACCCGCCCGCGCGGCCAGCTCGTCGACCGTGAGCGTCGGTTCCTCGGTGTCCGTGGTCATGGCAGGTCCTCGCCTCTCGCGTCGTGCGGCGCGCGCCCATGGTGACCGGTGACGGCGCGGTGCAACAGTATTGCTGTCCCACCAGTGTTGTGAAAGCTTCCGTCCAGGAGCGGCGCGGGCGGGGGCCCTTTGGGACACGTGCTCGATCCGGTGACGACCCCAGAACGACAGGCCGCCACGCTCACCGGCGTCCGCGAAGAGGAATGGTGCCGCACGAAAGGGCACGGCCCTGCGAATGGGCGACGTGAACGCCCGCCGAGCAGGGCCGTGGAGCCGGGAGGGTGATCGATGCTACTTGGCTGATTTACATTGCCAGGATTCCTCGATGAGGCGCACGGCATCCTGGGCAACTGGAAGGCCGCCGACAACAGCGCCCTGAAGGAGGTCCGCCTCACCAAGCCGGCCGCGCACACCTACGGACCGACCGTCACCGGCGCCGCGCTGACAGCCGGCTCCGGCACGGCCGGCACCTGGTCGATGACCGCCTACGACTACGCGGGCAACACGGCCTCCGCCTCCCTGACCGCCACCCCGGTGATCCTCCAGGAGACGTCCGCCACCAGCACCGGCACCTGGACGGCCAAGGCTTCCAGCAGCTACCTGGGCGGCAAGTCGTACAGCAGCACCTCGAAGAACGCCTCGCTCACCTGGAAGTTCACCGGCCGCTCGGCGGCATGGGTGGTCTCCCGCGCCGCCGGCTCCGGCCAGGCGGACATCTATGTCGACGGCGTCAAGGCAGTCACCGTCGACATGAAGTCGACCACCACCACGTACCGCCAGGTGCAGTGGACGAAGACGTGGTCCACGAGCGGCACCCACACGGTCAAGATCGTCGTCGTGGGCACCTCGGGGCGCCCGACCGTCACCACCGACGGACTGGTCTACCTCAAGTAGAAGCCCGCAGTCCCGGAGCCGAGCGGCGCGCCCGATACGCCGCTCGGACTCCGGGGGAGCGGTCCGGGGTCGTTGTCAGTGGCGGCCTCTACGGTGGTGTCATGTCGGAAATCATGTATGTCCGGGGTGATGCCACCGTTCCGTCGTGCAAGGGCATCAAGCTGATCGCGCACGTCTGCAATGACATCGGGGGCTGGGGAAAGGGCTTCGTGCTGGCCCTCTCCCGCCGCTGGCCGGAGCCGGAGGCCGCGTACCGCGCCTGGCACCGCGACCGCGCGGGAAACGACTTCGGCCTGGGCGCCGCCCAGTTCGTCCAGGTCGAGCCGTATGTGTGGGTGGCGAACCTGGTGGGCCAGCGGGGGATACGCACCGGCAGCAAGGGCGTGCCCGTGCGCTACGAGGCCATCGACGCCTCACTCGGACTGCTCGCCGACAAGGGCGTCGCACTCGGCGCGTCCGTGCACATGTCGCGCATCGGGTGCGGCCTGGCCGGCGGCAACTGGTCACGCGTGGAACCCCTCGTCACCGAGCGGCTGGTGCGCCGCGGCCTGGCGGTGACGGTGTATGACCACGGGGACTGACCGGCGCGACGAGCGAGCGGTGCGACGAGCGAGCGGTGCGCCGGACGGCTTGGTGTCGACCGACTTGCGTACGACCACGGCGTGACCGTGGCGACGAGGGCGCGCGGGCGGGAGCGGGGCGCGTCGGCTCGGCTGATGTCCGCGGCCTGCGCATGAAGGGACTTGCGAAAGTTTCTGCAACTGCTTGCCGTGGCGGGTCGGGGCCTGCTTGACTCGCTGCTCGCGTCCGAGAGGGAGAGTCATGAGCCGCGACATCGACGTCCTCGTCCTGGGCGGTGCGGGTGTGGACACCATCGTCCACGTCCCCGAACTGCCGCTCCCCTACGCCGACAGCTACATGATCCGTCCGGGCATCGAGAGCCGGGCCGGGCAGACCGGTGACTTCGTCGCGCTGGGCCTGCACAACCTCGGCCTGCGCACGCACCACCTGGACATGCTCGGCGACGACCCCGAGGGCGACCTCGTACGAGCCCTGCACCACGACCGGGGTATCGCGCTCACCGAGGTCCCCCAGCCCGCGGGTACCAAGAGGGCGGTCAATCTCGTCGGCCCCGACGGCCGCAGGCTGTCCCTGTACGACGACAGCCGCTCCCGCGAAGGGGACCGGCTGCCCGAGAGGACGGTGCGGGACCTGGCCGCGGCGAGCCGTCACGCCCATGTGTCCATCACCCACCCGTGCGCCTTCGCCCTGCCGGCCCTGCGGGAGGCGGCGCTGACCCTCTCGACCGACCTGCACAACTGGGACGGCGAGAATCCGTACCACGAGCCGTTCGCGTACGCCGCCGACATCGTGTTCGTCTCCACCACGGCGCTCGCCGAACCCGAGCGCACGATGCGGCGGGTCGCGGAACGGGGCCGGGCCGAGGTGGTCGTCGCCACGGCCGGCGCCGAGGGCGCGTATCTGCTGGCCGACGACGAGCTGATCCATGTCCCGGCGGTCGCGCCCCGGATGCCCGTGGTCGACTCGAACGGCGCCGGAGACTCCTTCGCCGCCGGTTTCCTCTACGGCCGGCTGACCGGCGAACCGGTTCGCCGTTGCGCCCTGTACGGCGCGGTGGCCGGCGCCTACGCCTGCACCGTGCCCGCGACCCGGGCGGACGCCATCAGCCGTGACGAACTCCTGTCCCAGGTAGCCGAGTTGGAGGAACAGGCCATCCGCAGCTGAACCAGCCGCCCGCCAACGGCCAACGGCCGATACCCGCCCGCCGGTTGCTCGCGACCGACGCCCACCCGCCATCGGCGCGCAGCCGGTGTCCGGGCTGCCGCCCGCTCACCGGCGGTGCCCGCCCGTCCCCGACGGGCAGGGGCGGGCGGGGGGAAGTCCCCGACGGGCATGGGCGGGCGGGGGAGTCCCCTGACGGGCGGGCGGCCGGTGCCTCAGCCGGAGTGGACCGAATCAGTGGCGGCGATCTTCTTCCACGACTTCGGCCGGGCGAGAGCGTCCTTCGCTGCCGAGTCGGGGGCGACCCCGGCGCTCCGCGCCGCGGGGGCCGCCGGCTTCGACGGCTGGAACAGCCAGGTGTCGAAGAGCGCCGCGAGCGACGTGCCGGACACCTGCTCGGCGTACTTCTGGAAGTCGCCGACCGACGCGTTCCCGTAAGCGTGCTCCTTCGGCCACCCCTTCAGGATGGCGAAGAAGGCGTCGTCCCCGACCCGGTTGCGCAGTGTCTGCACCGCCAGTGCGCCCCGGTCGTAGACCGCGGTGTCGAACTGGTTGTCCGGCCCCGGGTCACCGGGCGCCACCGTCCAGAAGGCGTCGTCCGCCGGATGCGAGGCGTACACGTAGTCCGCGAGCTCCTGCGTCGTGCCCTCGCCCTCGTGCTCCGACCAGAGCCACTGCGCGTAGCGCGCGAAGCCCTCGTTGATCCAGATGTCCTTCCAGCCCTTCAGTGACACGTCGTCGCCGTACCACTGGTGCGCCAACTCGTGCACGACCACGGAGGTGTTGGAGCCGTTCGCGAACTGCCGCGGGCTGTAGTACACCCGGGTCTGGGTCTCCAGCGCGTACCCGGTGGTGGTGTTGGGGACGTATCCGCCGGCGGAGCTGAAGGGATACGGCCCGAAGTAGCCGCTCAGCCAGTCGACCAGCTCTCCCGTCCGCTCGACACTGGCCCGCGCCGCCCCGTCGTTGTCGCCGAGGTCCTTGCTGTAGGCGTTGACGACCGGGACGCCCCCCTCGGACGTGCTGGTCGTGATGTCGAACTTCCCGACCGCGAGGGTGGTCAGATACGTGGCCTGCGGTTTGTTGGACCGCCAGTTGTAGCGGGTCCAGCCGAGCCGTGAACTCGTCGACTGCAGGGTGCCGTTGGAGATGGCCTGGGTGCCGTCCGGGACGGCCACGGACACGTCGTACGTCGCCTTGTCGAGCGGGTGGTCGTTGCTCGGGTACCACCACCACGCCGATTCGGGCTCGTCCGCCGCGACCGCCCCGTCCGGGGTGCGGTGCCAGGTCGAGAAGCCGTACGCGCTCTTCGTGGACGGCACTCCGCTGTAGCGCACGACGACCGTGATCGGCGTGCCCTTGGCCAGTGGCGCGGCCGGCGTGATCTCCAGCTCGTGCTGGCCCGAGGCGGCGAACGAAGCCTTCGCGCCGTTGACCCGGACCTCGCTCACATCGAGCAGAAAGTCCAGATCGAACCGGGACAGGTCCTGTGTGGTGGTCGCCAGGAGGGTGGCCGTGCCCTCCAGTTCGTCCGTCCGCGGCTGGTACGTGAGCCGCAGGTCGTAGTGCGAGACGTCGTATCCGCCGTTGCCGTAGGCCGGGTAGTAGGGGTCGCCGATGCCCGGTGCTCCGGGTGTGTAGCTTGCCGCCGATGCCGGGATCGCCAGCAGCAGGGAGGCGGCGAGGGCGCCCGGGGCGATGAGTCTGCGGTGCACGTCAAGCTCCAAGTCGTCGGGGCGTGAAGTCGGTCCGGAGCCTATTCAGTCCCTGTGGCCCCAGTCATGTCCACGGCCAGCCCTGTCACACGATCGCCATTCGGCCGACATGAGTCATCCAGCCCCGTGGGCCTCATCTGCCCTCTTTTCCACAGGAGTTGACCGGGGTACGTTCCGCGCATGCCGATACCAGTGCGCCGCATGCGCTTCATGACCTGGAGATCGCTCGCGACGGCGGCCGTTGCCGCCCTGATGGCCGCCTTCCTCGTCCCGGTCGCCGCACACGGCGCCCCGCGGGAGAGCACCCCGGTCTATTCGTACGAGAACGCGATCCGGGAGTCCGTCTGGGTCGACACCGGTCTCGACGGCGACAGTGACGGAAAGAACGACCGCGTCGCCGTCGACATCGTCCGGCCCCGCGAACTCGCCCGGCAGGGCCGCAAGATCCCCGTGATCATGGACGCCAGCCCGTACTACTCCTGCTGCGGGCGCGGCAACGAGAGCCAGATCAAGACGTACGACGCGAACGGCCACGTCGTCCAGATGCCGCTTTTCTACGACAACTACTTCGTGCCGCGCGGCTACGCCTTCGTCGGCGTCGACCTCGCCGGCACCAACCGCTCCGACGGCTGCGTCGACGTGGGCGGCCGCTCCGACATCCAGTCCGCCAAGGCCGTCGTCGACTGGCTGAACGGCCGGGCCAAGGGCTACACCACGCGCACCGGCGCCGCCACGGCCAAGGCCACGTGGACCAACGGCAGGACCGGCATGATCGGCAAGAGCTGGGACGGCACCATCGCCAATGGCGTCGCGGCCACGGGGGTCAAGGGTCTGAAGACCATCGTGCCGATCAGCGCCATCTCCTCCTGGTACGACTACTACTTCGCCAAGGGTGCCCCGCTCTACGACTCGGGCCCCGACTGGCTTTCCGGCTACGTCGACAGCCCCGACGCCCGCGCCAAGTGCGCGGCCGTACAGCGGAAGTTGGTCGACGAGGCCCCGCGCACCGGCGACTGGACGTCGCTGTGGACCGAGCGCGATTATGTCAAGAACGCCGCGAAGGTGAAGGCCAGCGTCTTCCTCGTCCACGGCATGGAGGACCTCAACGTCCGCACCAAGAACTTCGGCCAGTGGTGGGACGCCCTCTCCAAGCACGGTGTCGAGCGCAAGATCTGGCTCTCCCAGACCGGCCACGTGGACCCCTTCGATTTCCGCCGCGCCGCCTGGGTCGACACCCTGCACCGCTGGTTCGACCATGAACTCCTCGGCTACGACAACGGCATCGACCACGAGCCCATGGCCGACATCGAACGCCACCCCGACCAGTGGGCCACCTCGACGGTCTGGCCGCCCCGCACCACCAGCGCCACGACCCTGCGTCCGGGCACGGGCGCGCAGCCCGGCGTCGGCACCCTCGGACTCCGCGGAAACCCCGGGGCCGAGACCTTCACGGACGACCCGCGGCTGAGCGAGACCGACTGGGCCGCGCACATCGACCAGCCGACTCCGGACAAGGCCGGCTTCGCCACCAGGCCGCTCACCCACGACCTGCGGATCTCCGGCTCCTCCAAGGTGACCGTCACCGCCACGCCGACCACCTCGACGGCCCATCTCTCTGCGGTACTCGTCGACCTCGGTCCGGACACCATCCGCGACTACGCAGGCTCCGGCGAGGGCATCGCCACGCTCACCGACCGCACCTGCTGGGGCGCGAGCTCGGCCGGCGACAGCTCCTGCTACAAGGTGACCGAGGCGGCCAAGACCGACGTCGACTACACGGTCCTCAGCCGTGGCTGGGCCGACCTCGGCAACTACGCCTCGGACCAGGGCGTCCCGCTCACCCCGGGAACGGCGTACACCATCACGCTGGACCTGGCGGCCACCGACCACGTCGTCCCGAAGGGCCACCGGCTCGCGCTGATCGTCGCGGGCACCGACAAGGATCTCATCGACCCTCCGTCCACCACGCCGACCCTGACCCTCGACCTGTCCCGCACCGCGGCCCGCGTCCCCCTGGTGGGCGGCGCCGACGCGTTCTCGCGGGCGACTGCGGGCTCCACGGCGGCCCCGGCCGCGTCCGTCCTCGACGGCGTACGCGCCCCCCGCACCGCGCTCCGCGTCCCGGGGGAGAACCAGTGACCAACTGATCGACTGAAGGGAAGGGACCCGGGCCGCGGCGATGTCCGCGGTAGCGGCCGAAACCGGGTCGCGGCAATGTCCGCCGAAGCGGCCGAAACAGGCCGCGGCGATCCTTGCCGCGGACCGCCGCGGCCTGTTTCGGACGGAGTTCAGACGGAGGCGGTCGGACCGACGAGTTCGGCCGCCTCCCGCGCGCACCCCCACGCCACGGTGACGCCGGCCCCTCCGTGCCCGTAGTTGTGCACCAATATCCGTCCGTCCGGCAGGGCTTCGCGTTCCAGCCGGACCGCTTCGCGTACCGGCCGCAGCCCCACCCGGTGGTCGAGCACGCGCGCCCCGGCGATCTCGGGGCGCAGCGCCGCGCACCGCTCGACGATCTCCGCCGCCACCTCCGGGTCGGGGACCTGTGACCAGTCGTCCTCGTCCGTGGTGCCGCCGAGGACCACCCGGTCCGGTTGCGGGAAGACGTACGTGGTCGTCCCGGCCGCCGGGTCCGTCGAGACGAGCCACTCGTGGATCCCGGGGTTCTCGACGATCACGAGCTGCCCGCGCACAGGACGTACGGCCGGATCCGGGACGAGATCGCGGGCGCCGAGGCCCGCGCAGTTCACGACGACCGGCGCCTTCGGCTCCGAGAGGTCCGTCACCGTCCGCTCCTCGACCGTGCCGCCCGCCCGCAGAAGCCGTTCGCGCAACAGGCGCAGATGCACGGGCATGTCGATCAACGGCAGCCGCGCCCGCAGCGCGGTCCCCGGGTAGTCCTCCGCCGTCGCCGCGCGCAGTCCGGGCACCCGGGCCGCCCACGACCCCAGCTCGTCCAGCCGCGTCTCGCCCATGACCCCCTCGACCAGGCGTACGCCACTTTCCTCGGGCCGCGCCGCCAACTCCTCGTACACGGAGAGGGACACGAGCGCCCAGTCGCGGGCGAGTGCTTTCGGTTCGATGCGGTACGGCCACCACAGCGCCCCCGCAACCGCCGAGGTGGTCCGCTCGGCGGGCTCCCGCGTCCACACCCGGACCCGGCTGCCGGCCTCGGCCAGCACCACGGCCGTCGTCAGGCCGACGACTCCGCTGCCGACCACGATGACGTCGTCGCTCCCGGGCTTCTCCATGCCGGGACGGTAGCGGAATATGTCATGCCGTGGTCGTATCACTCTCTGTCTGGGGATACTCACAGCATGTCTTCCGAGTACGCCACGTTCGGCCTGGCACCGGCGATGCGTGCCGGTGGAGTCCTCGCCAACGGTGACTACCAAGTGCACCGGGACTTCGTCGACTTCATCGTCGACGGACGCCCGCTGCTGTTCCAGCTCTCCGATCTCGACGCGGTGTCCCCGCTCGCCTCCGACGTACCACCCGCGATCTTCACCGCCCACGTACGCAGGCTCCTCCTGGAGGCCGAGGCCCCCCTGGAAGGGGGCAGATACGTCATCTACGGCTGTCCCGAGTGCGAGAGCATCGAGTGCGGTGCCGTCACCGCACTGATCGAGAGGGACGGCGACGACTACGTCTGGCGGGACTTCGCCTGGCAGACCGGCGAACGGGCCGACCTGGAACGCAACGGCTACCACGGCATAGGGCCGTTCCGTTTCCGCGGCCCCGAGTACCGCAGCGCGCTGAACTCCCTGCTCGACGGCGATGCGGGCGCTCGCCGCCGCGTCCTGCTGATCGGTGCCCGGGGCGCCCTCCTCGCCAAGCCGGCCGCCGCTCTGCGCGCCGTCGGCATCGGCGCCGACATCGCCCGCGACGCCACGGGGGTCCCGGCGGACGAACTGCGCGCCTACGGCGCGGTGGTGTTCGGCCGGGCCGTCCCCGAGGCGGAACGGGCCGCCGTACGGGAGTCCTTCCGCGGCGCGGGCGTCGACGTCACCCATGTCGAGGGTCTCGCCCCGATCGTTCCGCTGCTGGTCGCCCAGATCGAGCACGCCCTGGACCGCAGCCCCCGGGAGCTGCGCCGGCTCACCCGCCTGGTCGCCGCCGACCGCGAGGCCGGAGTCGAGGTCACCTCCACCTGCCGGGTGCGGCTGACCGCCTACCGCCTGGACCGTCTCTCGCGCACCCACGCGCACGACGTGTTCGACGGAATCCTGGAACCCGGCCACCACCGGATCCCGCTGGAGGCCAGGGCGGTGAAGGGTGAGTCGTTCATCGTGGCCCGGACATCCGGGAGCGTACTGGTGACGCCGATGCCGCACTGAGCGACGGCCCGGCGGTCCAGGTGGAGCGGAGTGCCTGGGGCTTCGGGGAGCCGGTGGCCCCAGATGGCGAGCTGGGTGCTCCGGGGTGGCGGGCCCGACGGTTCGGCCAGCCGTGGGCCCGGAGGTCCGGGCACCGTAGGCCAGGCGGCCAGGGGATCGGTGGATCCGACAGTCCGGCAAAGCCCCGGGCCCGGGGTCACGGGATCGGCGGCCCCAGCCGCCGGGGGAGACGTGGGCCCGGCAGGCCGCGGGAGCCGTGGCCCGCCGGGCGGGGAGCTGTGGATCCGGTGGCCGACGCTGCGGCGGACCCCGTCGCCGAGGTCGCGGCGGCTCCGGTCGTCGAGCCTTGGGCGGGCCCCGGAGATCGGCGGCGCGGGGCGACGCGGTGGGCCGTTAAAATCGGCTCCCTGATGACTGCCACTCTCGTCGCCAAGAATCTCACCGCCGGACACGGCGACCGCGCGCTCTTCGCCGGACTCGACCTCGTCGTCGCGCCCGGCGACGTGATCGGACTCGTCGGCGCCAACGGCGCGGGCAAGTCCACACTGCTGCGGCTGCTCGCCGGCCTCCTCACCCCGGAAGAGGGCGAGCTGCGGCTCTCGCCGCCGTCCGCGACCGTCGGGCACCTGCCCCAGGAGCCGGAGCGCCGGGAGGGCGAGACCGTACGGGACTTCCTCGCCCGCCGTACGGGCGTCGACGAGGCCCAGCGGGTGATGGACGAGGCGACGCAGGCGCTCGTGGACGGAGCGCCGGGCGCGGACGACGCGTACGCGACCAGCCTGGAGCGCTGGCTCGACCTCGGCGGCGCCGACCTCGACGAACGTGCCGAGGAGGTCGCCGACACCCTGGGGCTCGGCGTCGGTCTCGACCAGCTGATGACCTCGCTGTCCGGCGGCCAGGCGGCCCGCGCCGGACTCGCCTCCCTGCTCCTCTCCCGCTACGACGTCTTCCTCCTCGACGAGCCGACCAACGACCTCGACCTCGACGGTCTGGAGCGCCTGGAGCGCTTCGTCTCCGGACTGCGCGCCGGGACCGTCGTCGTCAGCCACGACCGCGAGTTCCTCACCCGCACGGTCACCAAGGTCCTCGAACTCGACCTCGTACAGCAGCAGATCACGCTGTACGGCGGTGGCTACGAGGCGTATCTCGAAGAGCGCGACACCGCCCGCCGGCACGCCCGCGACGACTTCGAGGAGTACGCCGACAAGCGTTCCGCCCTCGAAGGCCGGGCCCAGATGCAGCGGGGCTGGATGGACAAGGGCGTCAAGAACGCGCGGCGCAAGGCGAACAACGACAACGACAAGATCGGCCGCAAGTTCCGCAGCGAGGCCAGCGAGAAGCAGGCCTCGAAGGCCCGGCAGACGCAGCGCATGATCGAGCGGCTGGACGTGGTCGAGGAGCCGCGCAAGGAGTGGGAGCTGCGCATGGAGATCGCGGCGGCCCCGCGATCGGGCGCGGTCGTCGCCACTCTGCGGGACGCGGAGGTGCGGCGCGGCGGCTTCACCTTCGGTCCGGCGACCCTCCAGATCGACTGGGCGGACCGGGTGGCCGTCACCGGCGCGAACGGTGCCGGCAAGTCGACCTTGCTGGGCGCGCTGCTCGGCCGGGTCCCGCTGTCCGACGGCCATGCCACGCTCGGTTCCGGCGTGATCGTCGGCGAGGTCGACCAGGCCCGCAAGCTCTTCCACGGCTCCGAGTCACTGCTGGACGCGTTCGGCGCGGCCGTCCCGGACACGGAACCCGCCGAAGTCCGCACGCTGCTGGCCAAGTTCGGCCTGAAGGCGGACCACGTCCTGCGCCCGGCGGCCACCCTCTCCCCGGGAGAGCGCACCCGCTCGGCGCTGGCCCTTCTCCAGGGCCGGGGCGTCAACCTGCTGGTCCTGGACGAGCCGACCAACCACCTCGACCTCCCGGCCATCGAGCAGCTGGAATCGGCCCTGGACACCTACGAGGGCACACTCCTGCTGGTCACCCACGACCGCCGCATGCTGGACGCGGTCCACACGACCCGCCGCCTGGAAGTGGCGGACGGCAAGGTGACAGAGCGCTGAGTCCGGTCGGACCGGTCCGTGAAGCACGCGGAGCGCCCCGCGGAACCGTGAGACCGGGGCGTCGAGCGGGCTGAGACCACACCTGCGGCCCGGATTCGCCGGCTCGTGGAGCGGAGTGAGACCGGACCGCGGAGGGGGCCGGCCGCCGATGCGGGCAGCCGGCCCCCTCCGTGTGTCAGCTCCGGCCCCGCTTGGGGTCGGTCAGGCCCGCGCGCCGCAGGGCGTCCGCCATGGCGCTGTTGGCGGGCGGCGGCGCCTGACGGGAGCCGCCCCCGCCACCGCCTCCCGCACCGCCGCCGCGGCCCTGCCGCTGCTGGCCACGCTGCTGAGGCGGCCGCCCGCCCCGCTGGGGACGACCGCCGTCCTCGGCCGCCGGGGCCGCGGCCTCGTCGTCCAGCCGGAGCGTCAGCGAGATCCGCTTGCGCGGGATGTCGATGTCCAGGACCTTCACCTTGACGATGTCGCCGGGCTTCACGACGTCCCGCGGGTCCTTGACGAACGTCTTGGACATCGCGGAGACGTGCACGAGCCCGTCCTGGTGGACGCCGATGTCCACGAAGGCGCCGAACGCGGCCACGTTCGTGACGACCCCCTCCAGGACCATCCCGGACACCACGTCGGAGATCTTCTCCACGCCGTCCTTGAAGGTGGCCGTCTTGAAGGCGGGCCGCGGGTCGCGCCCCGGCTTCTCCAGCTCCCGGAGGATGTCCGTGACGGTCGGCAGACCGAAGGTCTCGTCGACGAAGTCGGCCGGCTTCAGCGAGCGCAGCACACTCGTGTTGCCCATCAGCGACGCGACCTCGCTGCCCGCCGTCTTCACCATCCGCCGCACCACGGGGTACGCCTCGGGGTGCACGCTGGACGCGTCCAGCGGGTCGCTGCCGCCCCGGATCCGCAGGAAGCCCGCGCACTGCTCGTACGCCTTGGGGCCGAGCCGGGCCACGCTCTTGAGAGCCGTACGGGAAGTGAAGGGGCCGTTGGCGTCGCGGTGCGCCACGATGTTCTCCGCGAGGCCGGAGGTGATGCCGGAGACACGGGCCAGCAGCGGGGCGGAAGCGGTGTTCACGTCCACGCCCACGCCGTTCACACAGTCCTCGACCACCGCGTCCAGCGAGCGGGACAGCTTCACCTCGGACAGGTCGTGCTGGTACTGCCCGACACCGATCGACTTCGGGTCGATCTTCACCAGCTCGGCCAGCGGATCCTGGAGCCGGCGCGCGATGGAGACGGCGCCGCGCAGCGACACGTCCATGTCGGGCAGCTCCTGGGAGGCGAACGCGGACGCCGAGTACACCGACGCGCCCGCCTCCGACACCATCACCTTGGTGAGGTTCAGCTCCGGATGCTTGGTGATGAGCTCACCGGCGAGCTTGTCGGTCTCGCGCGATGCCGTGCCGTTGCCGATCGCGATCAGGTCGACCGCGTGCTCCTTGGAGAGCCGGGCGAGCTTGGCGATGGCCTCGTCCCACCGGTTGGCCGGGACGTGCGGGTGGATGACGTCCGTGGCGACGACCTTGCCGGTCGCGTCGACGACGGCGACCTTCACGCCCGTACGGAAGCCGGGGTCCAGGCCCAGTGTCGCGCGCGTGCCCGCCGGGGCGGCGAGCAGCAGGTCCCGCAGGTTCGCCGCGAAGACGTTCACCGCCTCGTCCTCGGCGGCGGTGCGCAGCCTCAGGCGCATGTCGATGCCGAGGTGCACGAGAATGCGGGTGCGCCAGGCCCAACGGGCGGTGTCCGTAAGCCACTTGTCGCCGGGACGGCCGCGGTCGGCGATCCCGAAGCGGTGGGCGACGATCCCCTCGTACGACGAAGGCCCCTCGGTGGGCTCCTCCGGCTCCAGGACGAGATCGAGGACGTCCTCCTTCTCGCCGCGCAGCATGGCGAGGATCCGGTGCGAGGGCAGTGCCTTGAAGGGCTCGGCGAAGTCGAAGTAGTCGGCGAACTTGGCGCCAGCCTCCTCCTTGCCCTCGCGCACCTTGGCGGAGAGCCGTCCACGCACCCACATGCGCTCGCGCAGCTCGCCGATCAGGTCGGCGTCCTCGGAGAACCGCTCGGTGAGGATCGACCGGGCGCCGTCCAGGGCGGCCTGAGGGTCGGCGACGCCCTTGTCGGCGTCGACGAAGGCCGCCGCCGCGGCCAGTGGGTCGACCGACGGGTCGCCCAGTAGGCCCTCGGCCAGCGGCTCAAGACCCGCCTCGCGGGCGATCTGCGCCTTGGTGCGCCGCTTGGGCTTGAAGGGCAGGTAGATGTCCTCAAGACGCGCCTTCGTCTCGGCGGCCCTGATCTGCGCCTCGATCTCCGCGCTGAGCTTGCCCTGCTCGCGCACCGAGTCGAGGATCGCGGCCCGCCGGTCCTCCAGCTCCCGCAGATAGCGCAGCCGCTCCTCGAGGGTGCGCAGCTGCGCATCGTCGAGCATCTCGGTCGCTTCCTTGCGGTAGCGGGCGATGAAGGGCACCGTCGAACCGCCGTCGAGCAAGTCGACGGCGGCCTTGACCTGCCGCTCCCGTACGCCGAGTTCCTCGGCGATCCTGCCTTCGATGGACCCTACGAGGGGTGTCGTCACGATCCCGTACCGCCTTCTCCACTGAGGTTGCGCGGCAATTGTGGCAGGTGACACCGACAACGGGGGCTCAGGGCGGCACTCGATCGGGTCGCGTGCCGCGGGACGGGACCGTTTCGCTCCCGGCCACGCGGAGCCGGGAGCGTTCGGACTCCTCAGTCCTTGCCGATCATTCCCTCCGGGAACGCGCCGGCGGCGAACGCCGTCATCAGCAGGCTCTTCGCGATCTCGGTGAGGCGCTCCACCCCGGCGGCGCCCAGGTGCTCGTAGGGGGCGCGGTCGAGACGGTCCGTCCGGGCCTCGATGTCCTGGCGCAGGGCGGCGCCGGCCTGCGTCAGCTCGCCCTCCGCGTCGAGCAGCCCGCGGTCCCGCAGCCGCCCGGACGCCGCCTCCCAGTCCTGCCGGGACCAGCCGCGTGTGCCCAGCACCCATCGGGGGGCCATGCCCTTGCCGGTCGCGGTGTGGCTCACCAGGGCCTCCACCGGGTCGAGCTCCGCGTCGAGCAGCGCCGCGAGGTGGCCGTCGCCGCGGTGCTCGCGCAGCAGGGTGGCCGCGTGCCAGAGCGCCAGGTGCGGCGCCTCGGGGACGGGGAGGTCCGCGTGCGCGGCGTACAGGGGGCGGGCGGTCGATCCGCAGGCCTCGGCCGCGCGCAGGGCGAGCTCCGCGGCCTCGGCCACGTCCTTGGAGGCGATGACGTCCTCGCCGAGCAGCCGCCTGAGCGTCGCGTCCACGGCACGCAGGCGTGCCGCGAGCACCGTCTCCGGAGAGGCCGCCCGCCAGACGGCGGGCACATGTTCGGCCACCAGTTCGTGCCGGAAGTTGAAGAACGTCGCCGTCACCGTGCCCGCGCCGACCGCGCCCATCGCGGCGGCCCGCGCCGCGAAGTACGCCGTCCGGTCGTTCTCGATGCCGACCGCGGCCAGCTCCCGGCCCAGATCGGGCGAGAAGTAGTGCGTCGAGTGAAGCGGGTTGAGGACGTTGTGGCAGCGCCGTCCGGCGCGCTCCGGCAGTGAGGGAGTCATACCCCGCACATTACCGACTGGTTGGTATGTCGTGAACGGTGAGACCGGGGATGGCAGGAAAGGTGGGGGCGGCGTCACTGCTGCCATGCGCGCGCCGGTCGGGCGCGAACCGCTGCGCGAGGTCCATCTGGGGGTCCGACGGCAAGTACGTGACCCGCGGCCGGCGTCTCCTCCGGCGTCGACATGGGGCTCACCCTGCTCGGTCGGATCCCCGGAGACGGACACGCTTGGGCCGTCCGGCTGCTGACCGAGTACGACCCGCGGCCGCCCTGCGACGACGGGTCCCCGGACAAGGCGCCCGCGCACCTCGTCGAGGAGTTCCGGAGCAAGAGCCCTTTTCTCCTCAACTAGCCGCGCGGACCGCCGGTTTCACTCTCGCTGCACGGCGGACGGGACCTCACGGCGTCCACGTGAAGTGCGGCTGCCTGCGCTCCAGGAAGGCGGCGACCCCCTCCGCGGTGTCGCCGCCGGCGCGTGCCTGCTCCGCCCAGTACGCGTCACGGTCGGTGCGCCCGTTCGCGAACTCCTTCGCCGCCGCCTGCGTCAGCAGGGAGCGCGCGGCCAGGACGCGGGTGAACTCCACGACCCGCTTGTCGAGTTCGCCCTCGGCCAGCACCTCGTCCACCAGGCCGCTGCGCAGCGCGCGCTCGGTGTCGATCAACTCGCCCGAGAAGAGCAGGTACTTGGCGGTGGACGGACCCACCAATGCCGCCAACCTCCGCGTGGAGGAGGCCGGATAGACGATGCCGAGCTTCGCCGGCGTCACCCCGAACAGCGACCCCTCCTGGGCGAACCGCAGATCGCAGGCGGCCGCGAGCTGGGACCCGCCGCCCACGCAGTAGCCGCGAATCGCCGCCAGCGTCGGCTTCGGGAACGCGGCGAGGGCTTCCTCGGCGAGCACGGCGAGGCCCTGGGCCTCGTCCGGAGACTCGCGCAGCGTCGAGATGTCGGCCCCGGCGCAGAACGTGCCGCCCTCACCGGTGAGCACGAGCGCGTGCACATCGGCGCGACCACCCAAGTCCTCCAGCAGAGGCGGCAGAGCTCGCCACATCCGCGTCGTCATGGCGTTGCGTTTGGCAGGGTGATGGATGACGACGGTGGCGACCCCGTCGCCGACATGATGCAACAGCTGCGGCTCCATGGCCGGATGCTATCCGCACCCGACGGCCGGATTGTGATCATGGTTTGGGGCCGTCTCGCGGGCGACGGAGCCACGGGGAACGAATCGGGTCAGTCGAGGGGCAAACCCGTACAACCCGAATAGTTTCGGAAGTCGGCATAAGAAAGGACAGGACTTGTCGTAGAACCGACTGGGGTATGCAGCGGCGATCATAAAACATCGATAATTGCTGACTTCTGTTCAGTCAACCGGTACGGACCAGCGCATTACCAACACTCGACGTGTGGTGACAATCGAGCGCAAGGGTGGCGACCGGACGATGGAGAACCTCGGGCGGGGGTCCGACCCGAGCCCCGAAGGCGCAGGCGCGACTCCCGCCGTCAGATCGCCGGGACCACTGCCGTACGAGGGGGTGTGGCGGTTCACCGCCGCCGCCGTCGACGCCTCGGTGCCGCAGGCGCGGCATGCCGTCCGTGATCTGCTGGTCCGCCAGGGGGTGCCGGTCTCGGACGATGTCGTTCAGGGACTGCTGTTGATCGTCTCCGAACTGGTCACGAACGCCGTCAAGCACGCGGCACTTCTGTCGCCGATGCTCGCGGTGGAGGTCGCGGTCGGCGCCGACTGGGTCCGGGTGTCCGTCGAGGACAACCACCCCTACCGTCCGACGGCGCTGGAGGCCGACCATGGGCAGACCGGGGGCCGGGGCCTGCTGCTGGTGCGCGAGGTGACCAGGGAGTTCGGCGGAGGGTGCGACGTCGAGCACACCGCGGACGGCGGCAAGGTGATCTGGGCCGCCCTGCCGCTCGCACCGGGCGTCTAGCGGACCGGCTACCAGCCCGCGGACGGGCCCGTCAGCTCCCGGATCGCCGGACGGGCCGCGTCCAGCACCGTCATGAACCACGCCGAGAAGGGGTCCTTCGCGTGCCGCTCCGCCAGCTCGGCGGCGGTCACGAAGGCGGTCTGGCCGACCTCCTCCGGGTCGGGTCGCAGCGCCGACTGCACCATCCCGACGAACAGATGGTTGTACTCCTGCTCCACCAGACCCGAGTCCGGGTCCGGGTGGTTGTAACGGACCGTGCCCGCCTCGGCGAGCAGGGTCGGCGACACCCCGAGCTCCTCGTACGTCCGCCGGGCCGCCGCGGCGAAGGGTCCCTCGCCCGGGTAGGGGTGGCCGCAGCAGGTGTTCGACCAGACGCCGGGGGAGTGGTACTTGCCGAGGGCGCGCTGCTGCAGCAGCAGCCGGCCCTGTTCGTCGAAGAGGAACACCGAGAACGCTCTGTGCAGCTGTCCCGGGGCCTGATGAGCCGCGAGCTTCTCCGCCGTACCGATCGTGTTGCCGTCCTCGTCGACCAGCTCCAGCAAGATCGCTTCAACGGTGCCGTTCGACGAACTGTGCGTCGCGGTGGCAGGTGTGATCGGCATACCCATCCTTCGCATCGGTCTTCGAGCCTCAAGTCTGCCGTACGAAACCGGCACTCCCGGCACTTCGCGGCTCCCGCATGTCCCGCCCCGGGGAGCCCCGAGCGGGAAAGCGCGGCCGACGTGGGTCGGACGCCGGAAAGCGGCCGGACACCTGATCGTGCCCGGCGCCACCGGCACGGAATCGTCGAGGACGGGGGCCGACAGGTGTTCGAACGACCGGTCGAAACAGGTCCCGACGGCCACCGGCACCCGCGAGGTCGCGGGTGCCGGTGGCGCCGCCGAGCTCGCAGGGACGGGCAGCGGCACCAGCGACGTCGCCGGAACGGCCACCCGCACCGGCTCCGTCGACGGGAGGCTCAGTGACAGAGCTTCGCCTCGTGTTCCGCGTGTCCGCTCGGCTCCAGCTGGAACGTGCAGTGCTCGACGTCGAAGTGGACGCCCAGGCAGCCCTGGAGTTCGTGAAGGACCTTCTCGTGGCCGATCGCGTTCAGGACGTCGGAGCTGACGACCACGTGCGCGGAGAGGACCGGCATGCCGGACGTGATGGTCCAGGCGTGCAGGTCGTGGATGTCCTCGACGCCGTCGAGGGCCAGGATGTGCGCGCGCACGTCCGCCATGTCGACGCCCTTGGGCGCCGCCTCCAGGAGCACGTCGAGCGTCTCCTGGAGCAGCTTCCAGGTACGCGGAACGATCATCAGCGCGATGGCGATCGAGGCGATCGGGTCCGCCGCCTGCCAGCCGGTGGTCATGATCACCACCGCGGCGACGATGACCGCCGCCGAGCCCAGCGCGTCCGCCGCGACCTCCAGGAAGGCGCCGCGCACGTTCAGGCTGTCCTTCTGCCCGCGCATCAGCAGCGTCAGCGAGATCGTGTTGGCGACCAGACCGATCACACCGAACACGATGGTCAGTTCGCCGTTGGTGTCCGCGGGCGTGATGAAGCGCTGGATCGCCTCGACGAGCACGTAGCCGCCGACGACGAGCAGCAGCAGACAGTTGGCGAGCGCGGCGAGGATCTCGGCCCGCGCGTAGCCGAACGTGCGCTTCTCGCTCGGCGGGCGCGCCGCGAAGTGGATCGCGAGCAGGGCCATGCCCAGCCCCAGCGCGTCCGTCGCCATGTGCGCCGCGTCCGCGACGAGCGCGAGCGAGTCGGCGAGCAGACCGCCGAAGATCTCGACGACCATGACGGTGAGCGTGATCGCCAGCGCGACACGCAGCCGCCCGCGGTACGCGGCTGTCGCCGTACCGGTCGGGGGAGCACCGTGCGCGTGCCCGTGGTCGTGCCCAGCCCCCATGAAAGCCGCCTCCCGTTTCTGTTCGGTCCATACAGTCAACTACGGGCGGGGGGTATCGGGCAACGCTGCACTGAACACCGTTGTCATATGCTCTGACCTGCGGAAACGATTCGCAGGTCAGAGCACCGGCAAGATCAGGCGACTGTGGTCCCGGGATGGTGCTGCAGCCAGCCGCGCCAGGCCGACTCCACCATCTCGCGCACCTCGCGCCGCGCGCCCCAGCCGAGCTGCTCGGCGGCCAGGGCGGCGGAGGCGACCGCGCGCGGGGCGTCGCCGGCGCGGCGCGGCTCGACGACCGGCACGCGGGTGCTCCCGGTGACCTCGGCGATGAGCGCCATCAGCTCCCGCACGGAGACCCCCTCGCCGCGCCCGATGTTCACCGTCAGATCACCGCTCGCGCCGTCCGTCAGCCGCCGGGCCGCCGCGAGATGGGCCTCGGCGAGGTCGGCGACATGGATGTAGTCGCGCACGCAGGTGCCGTCCGGCGTCGGGTAGTCGTCGCCGAAGACCCGCGGGGCCTCGCCGCGGGTGAGGCGGTCGAACACCATCGGGACGATGTTGAAGATTCCGGTGTCGGCGAGCTCCGGGGAGGCCGCGCCCGCCACGTTGAAGTAGCGCAGGCAGACAGTGGCGATACCGTGCGCCCGGCCCGTCGCCCGCACCAGCCACTCGCCGGCGAGCTTCGTCTCGCCGTAGGGGCTCATCGGCGCACAGGGGGTGCCCTCCGTGATGAGGTCCACATCGGGGTTGCCGTAGACGGCCGCCGACGAGGAGAAGACGAAGCGTTTGACGCCCGCCCCCGCCACCGCCTCCAGAAGCGTCGCGAGGCCGCCCACGTTCTCCTGGTAGTAGCGCGTCGGCTCGGCCACGGACTCACCGACCTGCTTGCGCGCGGCGAGGTGCACCACACCCGTCACCGCGTGCTCCGCCAGGACCCGCTTGAGCAGTTCACCGTCCAGCGACGACCCCTGGACGAGGGGAATGCTCTCCGGAAGCCGGTTCGGTATCCCGGACGACAGGTCATCGAGGGCGACGACGCGCTCCCCGGCCTCCGTCATCGCCCGCGCCACATGTGCCCCGATGTAGCCGGCTCCGCCTGTGATCAGCCATGTCATGGACGACCACCCTATGCGGGTCCGGGACCATGCCCGTCGTGCCCCGGTTTCGGGGGTGTGCCGGGTGCCGTGCGCCGTGCCGGGATTGCGCCGGTCTGCGAACGCGCGTTTGTGAGCCGGACCCGGAATCCCCGATGATGACCGCGGCGCCCGCAGGACAAAATCGGTTGATCGGGCCATGAACGGGCGGTGAACGCCCG
Source organism: Streptomyces sp. NPDC026500 (assembly GCF_055567635.1). Lineage (NCBI taxonomy): Bacteria > Bacillati > Actinomycetota > Actinomycetes > Kitasatosporales > Streptomycetaceae > Streptomyces > Streptomyces sp. NPDC026500. The sequence continues at coordinate 97,120 of NZ_JBVHQB010000022.1, forward strand.
CTTCCGTTCATCCGATAGCCTCTGCCGACATGCCGCCGGGGCCGCCGCCGTGGACCGGGGGCCATCCCATCACGCACACGCCGGACGCCAGGTCGCGCCGGCACTCAGGGAGTGAGTTCGCTGCCGACCGCCATCCTCACCGGCCAGCCGGTCCCCGGATCGTCGCTCGAAGGCGATCTGCGGTCGCTCGGCTTCGATGTGCGTCTCGCCTCCGACGCGGGCGAGACCGAGACCCTGCTCGCCGCCGTCCCGGCGAACGAGCGGGTCGCCGTCGTGGACGCCCGCTTCGTCGGGCACGCGCACGCCCTGCGCCTCGGCCTGACCGACCCCCGCTTCGAGGCCTCGGCCATTCCCGGCGCCGTCTCCGTACAGCCGGAGGCCCGGCGGGCGCTGACCCGCGCCGTGACCCGGGAGAGCGTGGCCGCGGGCAACGCGGCCGTCGCCACCGGGAACCTCGCCGAGCGCCTCGGCGAGGCACTCGACGCCGACGACCTCGCCGTGTACCGCCCGGAACTGGGCACCCTCGTCGCCGCGGTCCCCGCCGATCCGCAGGAGCGCAACGAGGTCCGGCAGGCCGTCCTGGCCGTCGACGACGAGGCCGTACGGTTGCGCAGCGCCGTCAAGGCCCGCGACGGCTTCTTCACCACGTACTGCATCAGCCCGTACTCGCGCTACATCGCCCGCTGGTGCGCCCGCCGGGGTCTGACCCCGAACCAGGTCACCACCGCCTCGCTGATCACCGCGCTGATCGCCGCGGGCTGTGCCGCCACGGGTACCCGCGCCGGCTATGTCGCGGCCGGTCTGCTGCTCCTGTTCTCCTTCGTCCTGGACTGCACGGACGGACAGCTCGCCCGCTACTCCCTCCAGTACTCGACGCTCGGCGCCTGGCTGGACGCGACCTTCGACCGCGCCAAGGAGTACGCCTACTACGCCGGCCTCGCGCTCGGCGCGGCCCGCAGCGGCGACGACGTGTGGGCGCTGGCGCTCGGCGCGATGATCCTGCAGACCTGCCGGCACGTCGTGGACTTCTCCTTCAACGAGGCGAACCACGACGCCACGGCCAACACCAGCCCCACCGCGGCCCTCTCGGACAAGCTCGACAGCGTCGGCTGGACGGTCTGGGTGCGCCGGATGATAGTCCTGCCCATCGGCGAACGATGGGCGATGATCGCCGTGCTCACGGCGCTGACGACCCCACGTATCACCTTCTATGCGCTGCTCGTCGGCTGCGCCTTCGCGGCCACCTACACCACGGCCGGCCGGGTGCTGCGCTCGCTGACCCGCAAGGCGCACCGCACGGACCGCGCCGCGCAGGCGCTCGTGGACCTCGCCGACTCCGGCATGCTCGCCGAGTACCTGACCCGCTTCGCGGGCCGCCTCCCGCGGGTCGGCCCGGCGCTCGTCGCCTTCGCCGCCGGGGCGATCGTTGTGACCTCCGCCGCACTCGCGCCCTACGGCAGCTGGTGGCCCGTCCTCGGCGCCGTCGTGTACGTCCTGCTGTCGCCGGCCGCCCTGCTCAGGCCCCTGAAGGGCGCCCTCGACTGGCTGGTCCCGCCGTTCTTCCGCGCGGCCGAATACCTCACCGTTCTGGCACTGGCGGTCAACGCCGACGTGAACGGAGCACTTCCGGCGGCTTTCGGCCTGGTGGCCGCGGTCGCCTACCATCACTACGACACGGTGTACCGCATTCGCGGAAACGCCGGAGCCCCCCCGCACTGGCTGGTGCGGGCGATCGGCGGGCACGAAGGCAGGACGCTGCTGGTCACCGTCCTGGCCGCGCTGCTCACCGCCGCACAGTTCAAGGTCGCGCTCACGGTGGTTGCCGTGGCCGTGGCACTGCTGGTGCTCGTCGAGAGCATCCGCTTCTGGGTGTCCTCCGGGGCACCCGCCGTACACGACGAAGGAGAACCTGCATGATCGGCCTTGTGCTGGCGGCCGGCGCCGGACGGCGTCTGCGTCCCTACACTGACAGCCTCCCCAAGGCGCTTGTGCCGGTTGGCCCCGAGGGCATGGAGGACTCCATCACGGTCCTGGACCTGACCCTCGGCAACTTCGCCGAGATCGGTCTGACCGAGGTCGGCATCATCGTCGGCTACAAGAAGGAAGCCGTCTACGACCGCAAGGCGGCCCTTGAGGAGAAGTACGGCCTCAAGATCACCCTCATCGACAACGACAAGGCCGAGGAGTGGAACAACGCCTACTCCCTGTGGTGCGGACGTGACGCCCTCAAGGACGGTGTGATCCTCGCCAACGGCGACACCGTGCACCCGGTCTCCGTCGAGCGGACGCTGCTCGCCGCCCGCGGCGACGGCAAGAAGATCATCCTCGCGCTCGACACGGTGAAGAAGCTCGCCGACGAGGAGATGAAGGTCGTCGTGGACCCCGACAAGGGCGTCCAGAAGATCACCAAGCTCATGGAGCCGTCCGAGGCCACCGGCGAGTACATCGGTGTGACCCTCATCGAGGGCGACGCGGCCGCCGAACTGGCCGACGCCCTGAAGACGGTGTGGGAGACCGACCCGCAGCAGTTCTACGAGCACGGCTACCAGGAGCTCGTCAACCGCGGCTTCAAGATCGACGTCGCGCCGATCGGCGACGTCAAGTGGGTCGAGATCGACAACCACGACGACCTCGCCAAGGGACGTGAGATCGCGTGCCAGTACTGACGAGGCTCATCCCCTCGCCGGTCGTCGTCGACATCCGTCCGGGCGCCCTGGACGACCTCGCGAGCGTGCTCAGCGACGAGCGGATCTCGCACTCGGGCAAGCTGGCCATAGCGGTCAGCAACGGCTCGGGCGCGAGGCTGCGTGAGCGGATCGCCCCGACGCTGCCGGGCGCCACCTGGTACGAGGTCGGCGGCGGCACGCTCGACGACGCGATCCGGCTGGCCGGCGACATGAAGTCCGGGCACTACGACGCCGTCGTGGGCCTGGGCGGCGGCAAGATCATCGACTGCGCGAAGTTCGCCGCGGCGCGGGTCGGACTGCCGCTGGTCGCCGTGCCCACGAACCTCGCGCACGACGGTCTGTGCTCGCCGGTCGCCACCCTCGACAACGACGCGGGCCGCGGCTCGTACGGTGTGCCGAACCCGATCGCCGTGGTCATCGACCTCGACGTGATCCGTGAGGCGCCGGTCCGGTTCGTCCGGGCGGGCATCGGGGACGCGATCTCCAACATCAACGCGATCGCGGACTGGGAGCTGTCCAACCGGGTCAACGGCGAGAAGATCGACGGCCTGGCCGCCGCCATGGCGCGCCAGGCGGGCGAGGCCGTCCTGAGGCACCCCGGAGGTGTCGGCGACAACGGCTTCCTCCAGGTGCTCGCGGAGGCGCTCGTCCTCACCGGCGTCGCGATGTCGATCTCGGGCGACTCCAGGCCGGCCTCCGGCTCCTGCCACGAGATCAACCACGCCTTCGATCTCCTCTTCCCCCAGCGCGCGGCGAGCCACGGCGAGCAGTGCGGCCTGGGCGCGGCCTTCGCGATGTATCTGCGCGGGGCCCACGAGGAGGCGGCGTACATGGCCGAGGTGCTGCACCGGCACGGACTGCCGGTACTGCCCGAGGAGATCGGCTTCACCGTGGACGAGTTCGTGCAGGTCGTGGAGTTCGCTCCGCGGACCCGGCCCGGCCGCTACACGATCCTCGAACATCTCGACCTGAAAACCCACCAGATCAAGGACATCTACTCCGACTATGCCAAGGCCATCGGTAGCTGAACTCCGCCCCGTCGTTCATCCCCCAGGGGTGAAGGACCGGCGCAGTGGTGAGCACTGGGCGGGACGCCTGTACATGCGAGAGATCTCGCTGCGCTGCGACCGCTACCTGGTGAACACCAGGATCACGCCCAACCAGCTCACGTACCTGATGACCCTCTGTGGTGTGCTCGCGGCCCCCGCCCTTCTGGTGCCGGGGATCGCGGGCGCCGTCCTCGGCGTGGTGATGGTCCAGCTCTACCTGCTGCTCGACTGCGTCGACGGCGAGATCGCGCGCTGGAGGAAGCAGTACTCGCTCGGCGGGGTCTATCTCGACCGTGTCGGCGCCTATCTGACCGACGCGGCCGTCCTCGTCGGCCTCGGTCTGCGCGCCGCCGACCTGTGGGGCGGAAGCATCGACTGGCTGTGGGCCTTCCTCGGCACACTGGCCGCCCTCGGCGCGATCCTGGTCAAGGCCGAGACCGATCTCGTCGGTGTCGCCCGCCATCAGAGCGGGCTGCCGCCGGTCAAGGAGTCGGCGTCCGAGCCCCGCTCCTCGGGTGTGGCACTGGCCCGCCGGGCCGCCGCGGCGCTCAAGTTCCACCGGCTGATCCTCTGCATCGAGGCGTCCCTGCTGATCCTGGTCCTCGCGGTCGCGGACCAGATCAGGGGCGACCTGTTCTTCACCCGGCTCGGCACCGCCGTGCTCGCCGGCATCGCGCTCCTGCAGACGGTGCTGCACCTGGTGTCCATCCTCGCTTCGAGCAGGCTCAAGTGAGTACGGCGACGAAGGTCGGCGCGGTGATCATCACCATGGGCAACCGCCCCGACGAACTGAGGGCCCTTCTCGACTCCGTGGCCAAGCAGGACGGCGACCGCGTCGAGGTGGTCGTGGTCGGCAACGGCTCACCCGTCCCGGACGTCCCCGCCGGTGTCCGGACGGTCGAACTGCCCGAGAACCTCGGCATCCCCGGCGGCCGCAACGTCGGCATCGAGGCCTTCGGCCCCGGCGGCACCGACGTCGACGTCCTCCTCTTCCTGGACGACGACGGCCTGCTGGCCCACCACGACACGGCCGAGCTGTGCCGACGGGCCTTCGCCGACGACCCGGAACTCGGCATCATCAGCTTCCGCATCGCCGACCCCGAGACCGGCGAGACCCAGCGCCGCCATGTCCCGAGGCTGCGCGCCGCCGACCCGATGCGCTCCTCTCGCGTCACGACGTTCCTCGGCGGCGCCAACGCCGTCCGCACGAAGGTCCTCGCCGAGGTCGGCGGGCTCCCGGACGCCTTCTTCTACGCCCACGAGGAGACCGACCTGGCCTGGAGGGCCCTCGACGCCGGCTGGATGATCGACTACCGGTCCGACATGGTGCTGTACCACCCGACGACCGCCCCTTCGCGGCACGCGGTGTACCACCGCATGGTGGCCCGCAACCGCGTCTGGCTCGCGCGCCGGAACCTTCCCGCGCCGCTCATCCCGGTCTACCTCGGTGTCTGGATGCTCCTGACGCTGCTGCGCCGCCCCTCGGGTGCCGCATTGCGGGCCTGGTTCGGCGGATTCAGGGAAGGCTGGACAAGTCCGTGCGGACCTCGCCGTCCCATGAGGTGGCGCACGGTGTGGCGGCTGACTCGACTGGGCCGACCCCCAGTCATCTGACAAGCTCGATTCTGAGAGCACCCGGACCCCACCCGGTCCCCGGCTCATGCCACGCCCGACCAGGCGGTGCGCATCTTGAAGACGAAAGTTCCCCTTGTGAGTGAGACCACGCAGGACGGCGTAGTCGCGGTGAGCGACCGGCCGTCACCCGATGACGGGCTGTCGGCGGCCGAGATGGCCGCCAAGTACGGGCTCGCGGTCAGCGGTGCCCGGCCCGGCCTGGTCGAGTACGTTCGTCAGCTGTGGGGCCGGCGGCACTTCATCCTCGCCTTCTCGCAGGCCAAGCTGACCGCTCAGTACAGCCAGGCCAAGCTGGGCCAGCTCTGGCAGGTGGCGACGCCGCTGCTCAACGCGTTCGTCTACTACCTGATCTTCGGCCTGATCCTGAAGGCCAACCGCGGTATGTCGCACGACGTGTACATCCCGTTCCTGGTGACCGGCGTCTTCGTCTTCACGTTCACGCAGAGCTCGGTCATGGCGGGCGTCCGGGCGATCTCGGGCAACCTCGGGCTGGTGCGCGCGCTGCACTTCCCGCGTGCCTCGCTGCCCATCTCGTTCGCCCTCCAGCAGCTCCAGCAGCTGCTCTTCTCGATGATCGTGCTGTTCGTCGTGGCCATCGCCTTCGGCAGCTACCCGGGCCTGTCCTGGCTGCTGATCATCCCGGTGCTGTTCCTGCAGTTCCTTTTCAACACCGGCCTCGCGCTGATCGTGGCGCGGATGGGTGCCAAGACGCCCGACCTCGCCCAGCTGATGCCGTTCATCCTGCGCACCTGGATGTACGCCTCCGGTGTCATGTTCTCCATCAGCGCCATGCTCGTCGGCCGCCCGGAATGGATTGCCCGGGTGCTCCAGGCGAACCCGGCCGCCGTCTACATGGACCTGATGCGCTACGCGCTGATCGACGGCTACGGCTCCTCCCACCTGCCCCCGCACGTGTGGGCCATCGCCGTCTTCTGGGCCGTGATCACGGCCGTCGGCGGTTTCGTGTACTTCTGGAAGGCTGAAGTGAGGTACGGCCGTGGCTGAGCTCGAGAAGAGGTCGCACATCCCGACCGTCATCGCGGACGAACTGCACATCGTCTACCGCGTGAACGGCGCCAAGACCGGCAAGGGCAGCGCCACCGCCGCCCTCAGCCGCATCCTCAAGCGCGGCGAGGAACGCGGTGTGCGCAAGGTGCACGCCGTCAAGGGTGTCTCCTTCACCGCGTACCGGGGCGAGGCCATCGGCCTGATCGGTTCGAACGGTTCCGGCAAGTCCACGCTCCTGCGGGCCATCGCCGGTCTGCTCCCCGCGGAGAAGGGCAAGGTCTTCACGGACGGCCAGCCCTCGCTGCTCGGCGTGAACGCGGCCCTGATGAACGACCTGACCGGCGAGCGGAACGTCATTCTGGGCGGTCTCGCGATGGGCATGTCCCGGGAGCAGGTCAGGGAGCGCTACCAGGAGATCGTCGACTTCTCGGGCATCAACGAGAAGGGCGACTTCATCACCCTGCCGATGCGGACCTACTCCTCCGGCATGGCGGCCCGGCTGCGCTTCTCCATCGCGGCGGCCAAGGACCACGACGTCCTGATGATCGACGAGGCCCTCGCGACCGGTGACCGCTCCTTCCAGAAGCGGTCCGAGGCGCGGATCCGCGAGCTGCGCAAGAGCGCGGGCACGGTGTTTCTGGTCAGTCACAACAACAAGTCAATCCGCGACACCTGCGACCGCGTGCTGTGGCTGGAGCGCGGCGAGCTGCGCATGGACGGTCCGACCGAGGACGTCCTCAAGGAGTACGAGAAGTTCACGGGCAAATAGCCCGTTCGGCCGACGACAGGACCGAGGCCCCGCCGGAACTCTCCGGCGGGGCCCTGCGTCTGCAAAGGAAACGCCAACTCCCGTCGGCATTAGGAATCTTGACGCCAATCGGTGTGTTGTTGTGATGTGCAGGACACCCCGGCGGAGTGTGCCGCGTTGTACAACGTAAGCTGTACCGGTGCTGAATCGCGTCAAGTAGGGCGATAATACGCGACACCCGGCACCGTCACGCCGAGCGGATCTCCGGGCGGCGTGTCCGAAATGGGCAGTGTTGGGTCGGCAGTGTAGAACGGGAGATGTGACGGCAATGGCTACGGTGACTCTCCAGCTCCGCGATGCGTGTGCCGTCCTCGCGCCGGGCGGCGAGCGGTGACCGAAGCCGGGACGGCCCGCACCGGCGATCCGGAGCGCGGCACCCTCGACAAGGCCGCGGACGAGAACTTTCCCGTGGCCCCGTTCTTCCTGCCCAGGGCCTGGCGCGACGATCTGATGGCGGTGTACGGCTTCGCCCGCCTCGTCGACGACATCGGTGACGGCGACCTCGCCCCCGGCGGCGCCGACGCCCGTCTGCTCGGCGTGTCGGCCGCGGAGGCCGACGACCGCATGGTCCTCCTCGACGCTCTCGAAGCCGATCTTCACCGGGTGTTCGACGCGACTCCGCGTCACCCCCTGCTGCGCCGGCTCCAGCCCGCGGTCCGCCGCGCGGGCCTCACCCCCGACCCCTTTCTCGGCCTGATCGCGGCCAACCGCCAGGACCAGCTCGTCAAGCGGTACGAGACCTACGACGATCTGCTCGCCTACTGCGAACTGTCCGCGAACCCCGTCGGCCGCCTGGTCCTCTCCGTCACCGGAACGTCCACGGCCGAGCGGGTCCGCCACTCCGACGCCGTGTGTACGGCGCTGCAGATCGTCGAACATCTCCAGGACGTCGCCGAGGACCTCGGCCGCGACCGCGTCTACCTGCCCGCCGCCGACATGAAGCGCTTTCACGTCGTCGAAGCGGATCTTGCCGTCCCCACAGCAGGCGCATCGGTGCGAGCACTGGTTGCATACGAAGCAGAACGCGCCTTGAACCTCCTGAATGAAGGCACCCCCCTCGTGGGTAGCGTCCACGGCAGGCTGAAGCTGCTGCTCGCGGGGTTCGTTGCGGGGGGAAGGGCGGCAATCCGTGCGATTGCCGCCGCCGAATACGACGTACTTCCCGGCCCGCCCAAGCCCGGCAAGCTCCAGCTGCTGCGCGAGGTGGGAGTGACTCTGCGAGGAAAGGGGTGATCCGGACCGTGGAGTCGGAACAGCACGTGTCCGCACCGGTACTCGCCGCGTACAGCTATTGCGAGGCGGTGACCGGTCAGCAGGCCCGCAATTTCGCGTACGGCATCAGGCTTCTGCCGACGCCCAAGCGTCGTGCGATGTCGGCGCTCTACGCGTTCTCCCGGCGCGTCGACGACATCGGCGACGGCGTGCTGGCACCGGACGTGAAGGCGGTGCGCCTGGAGGAGACCCGGGCGCTGCTCGCCCGCGTCCGCGCGGGCGCCGTCGCCGAGGACGACACCGACCCGGTCGCGGTCGCCCTCAGCCACACCGCCGGGTACTTCCCCGTACCCCTCGGGGGCCTGGACGAACTCATCGACGGCGTGCTGATGGACGTACGCGGTGAGACGTACGAGACCTGGGACGACCTGAAGGTCTACTGCCGGTGCGTGGCCGGGGCGATCGGGCGGCTCTCGCTCGGGGTCTTCGGCACCGAACCGGGGGCGCGTGGCGCCGAGCGCGCGCCGGAGTACGCGGACACGCTCGGGCTCGCGCTCCAGCTCACCAATATCCTGCGGGACGTCCGAGAGGACGCCGCGGGCGGGCGCACCTATCTGCCCGCCGACGACCTGGCCAAGTTCGGCTGCTCGGCCGGGTTCAACGGGCCGACTCCACCGCCGGGCTCCGACTTCGCGGGCCTCGTGCACTTCGAGGTGCGGCGGGCGCGTGCCCTGTTCGCCGAGGGCTACCGGCTGCTGCCCATGCTGGACCGGCGCAGCGGCGCCTGTGTCGCGGCCATGGCGGGCATCTACCGGCGTCTCCTCGACCGCATCGAGCGTGAGCCGGAGGCCGTACTGCGCGGCCGGGTCTCGCTGCCGGGGCGCGAGAAGGCGTACGTCGCCGTGCGCGGCCTCTCCGGCCTCGATGCCCGGCACGTGTCCCGCCGCACTGTCCGGAGGCGTGCCTGATGGACAAAATGGGCCAAGGTGATTCCAGCGTCGAAAAGCGGCACGCAACCCTCCGGAGCCGGGCGGCGTCCCTGACTGCAACGGCCTGCCGTGCACCGTTCAACCACCACGGCGCGGCCGCAGGGGAGGGTGCGCGATGAGCGAGGTCGAGTCCACGGACGACTCCGGCCGGGCCACTGCCGTGGTGATCGGCGGCGGGCTCGCCGGGCTCACCGCCGCGCTCGCGCTGGCCGACGCCGGGCTGCGGGTGACGCTGCTCGAAGGCCGGCCGCGCCTCGGCGGTCTCGCGTTCTCCTTCCAGCGCGGCGAGCTCACCGTGGACAACGGACAGCATGTCTTTCTGCGCTGCTGCACCGCCTACCGCTGGTTCCTCGACCGCGTCGACGCAACCTCGCTCGCGCCCCTGCAGGATCGTCTCGACGTGCCCGTTCTCGACCTGGAGGCACCTCCCGGACGACGGCTCGGCAGGATCGGCCGCAGCGCGCTGCCCGTGCCGCTGCATCTGGCGCGCAGCCTCGCGACGTATCAGCATCTGTCGCTCGCCGAGCGTGCCAAGGTCGGCCGTGCCGCGCTCGCGCTCAAGGGCCTGGATCTCACGGATCCGGCGCTCGACGCGCAGAACTTCGGCGACTGGCTCGCCGGGCACGGTCAGTCGGAACGTGCCGTCGAAGCACTGTGGGACCTCGTGGGGGTCGCCACCCTCAACGCGGTGGCCAGGGATTCCTCGCTCGGGCTCGCCGCGATGGTGTTCAAGACCGGTCTGCTGTCCGACCCGGGCGCGGCCGACATCGGCTGGGCGCGCGTCCCGCTGGGCGAACTGCACGACACCCTCGCCCGCAAGGCGCTCGACTCCGCGGGCGTGCGTACCGAGATCCGTACACGCGTCACCTCCGTCTCCCCCTACGAAAACGGGCGTTGGAGCGTTCAGGTTCCCGGCGAGCGCATCGAGGCCGACACGGTCGTGCTCGCCGTACCCCAGCGCGAGGCCCACGATCTTCTGCCCCCGGGGGCGCTCGACGCCCCCGAGCGGCTCCTGGAGATCGGCACCGCGCCGATCCTCAACATCCACGTCGTCTACGACCGGAAGGTCCTCACCGCGCCGTTCTTCGCGGCGCTCGGTTCCCCGGTGCAGTGGGTCTTCGACCGCACCGAGGCGTCCGGGCTCCGGGAGGGTCAGTACCTGGCGCTGTCGCAGTCGGCGGCGCAGGACGAGATCGACGAGCCCGTCGCCGTGCTGCGGGAGCGGTATCTGCCGGAGCTGGAGCGGCTGCTGCCGGGCGCGCGCGGCGCCGGAGTGAAGGACTTCTTCGTGACCCGGGAGCGCACCGCGACGTTCGCCCCCGCCCCGGGCGTCGGGCGGCTGCGGCCCGGTGCCCGTACCAAGGCCCCCGGCCTGTACCTGGCCGGAGCGTGGACCGCCACGGGGTGGCCCGCGACCATGGAGAGTGCGGTTCGCAGCGGAGTCGGTGCGGCGGAAGCCGCGCTGGACGCCCTGGGCCGGCCCCGCGACCACCTCCTCGGACTCTTCGAGGAGGCGGCATGACGCTCGACCGGAGCCTGGCAGGCCCCCGCACCCCCGGTACCGCAACAAGAGGAGAGATTGTGCCCACTGTGCCCCCGGCCGAAACGGCTGCCGACGCGGTGGACGTGACCGCGCTCCTGGAGCGCGGCCGGACCCTGGCCACACCGGTGCTCAAGGCGGCCGTCGACCGTCTGGCGGCGCCCATGGACACCGTCGCCGCCTACCACTTCGGCTGGATCGACGCCGAGGGCAACCCCGCGGACGGCGACGGCGGCAAGGCGGTACGCCCCGCGCTCGCCGTGCTCTCCGCGCAGGCCGCCGGCGCCGCCCCCGAGGTCGGCGTCCCCGGCGCGGTCGCCGTCGAACTGGTGCACAACTTCTCGCTGCTGCACGACGACCTGATGGACGGCGACGAGCAGCGCCGCCACCGCGACACCGTCTGGAAGGTGCACGGCCCGGCCCAGGCCATCCTGGTCGGCGACGCCCTGTTCGCGCTGGCCAACGAGGTCCTCCTGGAGCTCGGCACCGTGGAGGCCGGCCGCGCCACCCGGCGCCTGACCACCGCCACCCGGGCCCTCATCGACGGCCAGGCCCAGGACATCTCCTACGAGCACCGCGACCGCGTCAGCGTCGAGGAGTGCCTGGAGATGGAGGGCAACAAGACCGGCGCCCTGCTCGCCTGCGCCTGCTCCATCGGAGCCGTCCTCGGCGGCGCCGACGACCTCACCGCCGACACGCTGGAGCGCTACGGCTACCACCTCGGCCTCGCCTTCCAGGCCGTTGACGACCTGCTCGGCATCTGGGGCGACCCGGAGGCCACCGGAAAGCAGACCTGGAGCGATCTGCGCCAGCGCAAGAAGTCCCTGCCGGTCGTGGCCGCGCTCGCCGCGGGCGGTCCCGCCTCCGAGCGGCTCGGTGACCTGCTCGCCGAGGACGCCAAGGCCAGCGACTTCGAGAACTTCTCCGAGGAGGAGTTCGCCGCGCGCGCCGCGCTCATCGAGGAGGCGGGCGGCCGCGAGTGGACCGCCCAGGAGGCGCGCCGCCAGCACGCGATCGCCATCGAGGCACTGGACGCCGTACCGATGCCCGAGCAGGTACGGGCCCAGCTCGTGGCGCTCGCGGACTTCGTAGTCGTACGGAAGAGATGATCGTTATCGGTCGAATAAACCTCGCGTAGTCGCCGGCCGGTGCCTTTCCCAAGCTTCGAACCTCGTTCGAGCGGGGGGATATCCATCCGAACGAACGCACCGGCCGACGGCGGACCCACAGCAGAGACACACCACTGCACGAAGGGGAAGCCATGACAGCGACGACCGACGGAAGCACCGGGGCCCTGCCACCCCGCGCTGCCTCGGCCAGCGAAATCCAGCATCAGACCACTCCCGAGGCGGCCGGGACGGTCGAGACCCGAGATGCCGCCACGCGCGCCATGGAGCGCGCCACGGACTTCCTGCTCGCGCTGCAGGACGCCCAGGGCTGGTGGAAGGGCGACCTCGAGACGAACGTCACCATGGACGCCGAGGACCTGCTTCTCCGTCAGTTTCTGGGAATCCGCGACGAGCCGACCACCCGGGGCGCCGCGCTGTTCATCCGCGGCGAGCAGCGCGAGGACGGCACCTGGGCCTCGTTCTACGGCGGTCCGGGCGAGATCTCCACCACCATCGAGGCGTATGTCGCCCTGCGGCTGGCCGGGGACGCCCCGGACGAGGCGCACATGGCGAAGGCGTCCGCGTGGATCCGCGCGCGTGGCGGCCTCGCCGCGGCCCGTGTCTTCACCCGGATCTGGCTGGCTCTCTTCGGCTGGTGGAAGTGGGACGACCTGCCCGAACTGCCTCCGGAGCTCATCTACTTCCCGAAGTGGATGCCGCTGAACATCTACGACTTCGGCTGCTGGGCGCGGCAGACGATCGTGCCTCTCACCGTCGTCTCGGCGAAGCGTCCGGTGCGGCCCGCGCCGTTCCCACTGGACGAACTGCACGCCGACGCCCGTAACCCCAATCCGGTCAAGCCCCTTGCTCCTGTGGCCAGTTGGGACGGCGTCTTCCAGCGCCTGGACAAAGCGCTGCACCAGTACCGCAAGGTCGCGCCGCGCGCCCTGCGCAGGGCGGCGATGAACACGGCGGCCCGCTGGATCATCGAGCGCCAGGAGAACGACGGTTGCTGGGGAGGCATCCAGCCGCCCGCCGTCTACTCGGTCATCGCCCTGCATCTGCTCGGCTACGACCTCGAACACCCGGTCATGCGCGAGGGGCTGGCCTCGCTAAACCGTTTCGCCGTATGGCGCGACGACGGTGCCCGGATGATCGAGGCCTGCCAGTCGCCGGTGTGGGACACCTGCCTGGCGACCATCGCGCTGGCCGACGCGGGAGTGCCCGCCGACCACCCGCAACTCGTCAAGGCCGTGGACTGGATGCTCGGAGAGGAGATCGTCCGGCCCGGCGACTGGTCGGTCAAGCGGCCCCAACTGCCGCCGGGCGGCTGGGCGTTCGAGTTCCACAACGACAACTACCCCGACATCGATGACACCGCGGAGGTCGTCCTCGCACTGCGCCGCGTCCGGCATCACGATCCGGACCGCGTCGAGAACGCCATCGGACGCGGGGTCCGCTGGAATCTCGGCATGCAGTCCAAGGACGGTGGCTGGGGCGCGTTCGACGTCGACAACACCAGCGCCTTCCCCAACCGGCTGCCGTTCTGCGACTTCGGGGAGGTGATCGATCCGCCCTCCGCGGACGTCACAGCGCATGTGGTGGAGATGCTGGCGGTCGAGGGGCTCGCACACGACCCGCGCACCCGCCGGGGCATCGAGTGGCTGCTCGCCCACCAGGAGCCGAACGGGTCCTGGTTCGGGCGCTGGGGCGTCAACTACGTATACGGAACAGGGTCGGTGGTCCCGGCGCTCGTCGCGGCGGGGCTGCCCGGCTCGCACCCCGCGATCCGCCGGGCGGTGGCCTGGCTGGAGACCGTGCAGAACGACGACGGCGGCTGGGGCGAGGACATGCGCTCCTACGACGACATCGCCGGCTGGAGCGGACGCGGCGCCTCGACCGCCTCCCAGACCGGCTGGGCGCTGCTCGCCCTGCTGGCCGCCGGGGAGAGCGACTCCAAGGCCGTGGAGCGCGGGGTGGTCTGGCTCGCGGAGACCCAGCTGACCGACGGCTCCTGGGACGAGCCGTACTTCACGGGGACCGGCTTCCCGTGGGACTTCTCGATCAACTACCACCTCTACCGGCAGGTGTTCCCGCTCACCGCGCTCGGCCGCTACGTCCACGGAGAGCCCTTCTCCGCGGCAAAGGGGGGCTGATGGACAGGCAGCCCGCACCGGACCCGCTCCTGATCGCCTGCGCGCTCGGCATCGAGCACCTCGCCCTGCGCAGCGGCGACCGGAGCGGCGCCGGCGGGCCGGTCACAGTGCTGCGTACCGGCATGGGACCCAAGGCCGCCGACCGGTCGGTCACCCGGGTGCTCGCCGACCCGGCGCTGTCCGCGGCGGCCGTGCTGGCCACCGGCTTCTGCGCGGGGCTCGCCCCGGGCATGCACCCCGGTGACCTGGTCGTCGCCGAGGAGACCCGGGACCCGAGCGGCACCACGCCGTGCGTGGGCACCGATCTCCTGGTCAAGGAACTCGTGCGCGCCGTGCCCGGCCGCACCGTCCACACGGGGCCGCTGACCGGCTCCGATCACGTGGTCCGCGGTCATGAGCGGGCCGATCTGCTCGCGACCGGAGCCATCGCCGTCGACATGGAGTCCGCGGCCACCCTGCTCGGCGCGGTCCGCTCGGGCACGCGTCCCGTTGCGGCCGTACGGGTGGTCGTGGATGCTCCAGAACATGAACTCGTCCGAATCGGCACGGTCCGCGGTGGAATATCAGCTTTCCGTGTTCTTCGTGCAGTGCTTCCCGCTTTTTTCGAATGGCACCGTTCTTTGTCGCTCCCTCGGAGGTGAGCCGTATGGCCATGCCGCTTCGGCAGTCCATGAAGGTCGCTGCATACCTGTTTGAACAGAAGCTCAGGAAGCGGGACAAGTTCGCCCTGCTCGTCGAGTTGGAGCCGCTCTTCGCGTGCAACCTCGCATGCGAGGGCTGCGGCAAGATCCAACACCCCGCCGGTGTGCTCAAGCAGCGCATGCCGGTCGCCCAGGCCGTGGGCGCGGTCCTCGAATCCGGTGCGCCCATGGTGTCCATCGCCGGCGGCGAGCCGCTGATGCACCCTCAGATCGACGAGATCGTGCGGCAGTTGGTGGCCAAGAAGAAGTTCGTCTTCCTCTGCACCAACGCGATGCTGATGCGCAAGAAGATGGACAAGTTCAAGCCCTCGCCGTACTTCGCCTGGGCCGTGCACATCGACGGGCTGCGCGAGCGGCACGACGAGTCCGTCGCCAAGGAAGGCGTCTTCGACGAGGCGGTCGAGGCCATCAAGGAGGCCAAGCGCCGCGGCTTCCGCGTCACCACGAACTCGACCTTCTTCAACACCGACACCCCGCAGACCATCATCGAGGTGCTCAACTACCTCAATGACGACCTGAAGGTCGACGAGATGATGCTCTCGCCCGCCTACGCCTACGAGAAGGCCCCCGACCAGGAGCACTTCCTCGGCGTCCAACAGACCCGGGAACTGTTCAAGAAGGCCTTCGCGGGCGGCAACCGGCGCCGCTGGCGGCTCAACCAGAGCCCGCTCTTCCTGGACTTCCTGGAGGGCAAGGTCGACTTCCCGTGCACCGCGTGGGCGATCCCGAGCTACTCGCTCTTCGGCTGGCAGAAGCCCTGCTATCTGATGAGCGACGGGTACGTGCAGACGTACAAGCAGCTCCTGGAGGAGACCGACTGGGACTCCTACGGCCGCGGCAAGGACGACCGGTGTGCCAACTGCATGGCGCACTGCGGCTACGAGCCGACCGCGGTCCTCGCGACCATGGGCTCCCTCAAGGAGTCGATCCGGGCGGCCCGCGAGACCTTCACGGAAAGCCGCGGGTGACTACATGACCGCCGTTTCCCTGGGCCTCCCCGAGGTACCGGTCCGGCCGATCTCGGAGCGCCGTCTGTCGCGGCGGATCCAGGTCGGACCGGTGGCGGTCGGGGGCGGGGCGCCCGTGTCGGTGCAGTCGATGACCACGACCCGTACGTCGGACGTCGGTGCCACCCTCCAGCAGATCGCGGAACTGACCGCGTCCGGCTGCCAGATCGTCCGCGTCGCCTGTCCCACGCAGGACGACGCGGACGCGCTCGCGACCATCGCCCGCAAGTCGCAGATCCCGGTGATCGCGGACATCCACTTCCAGCCGAAGTACGTGTTCGCGGCGATCGAGGCGGGCTGCGCGGCGGTGCGGGTGAACCCCGGCAACATCAAGCAGTTCGACGACAAGGTGAAGGAGATCGCGCGGGCGGCCCAGGAGGCCGGAATCCCGATCCGTATCGGAGTGAACGCCGGCTCGCTCGACCGGCGGCTGCTGGAGAAGTACGGGAAGGCGACGCCCGAGGCGCTCGTCGAGTCGGCACTGTGGGAGGCGTCGCTCTTCGAGGAGCACGGGTTCCGGGACATCAAGATCTCGGTGAAGCACAACGACCCGGTCGTCATGGTCAACGCCTACCGGCAGCTGGCGGCGCAGTGCGACTACCCGCTGCACCTCGGGGTGACCGAGGCAGGTCCGGCGTTCCAGGGGACCATCAAGTCGGCCGTCGCGTTCGGCGCGCTGCTCAGCGAGGGCATCGGCGACACCATCAGGGTCTCGCTCAGCGCGCCGCCCGCCGAGGAATGCAAGGTCGGCATCCAGATCCTGGAGTCGCTGGGGCTGCGGCAGCGGCGCCTGGAGATCGTCTCCTGCCCGTCCTGCGGGCGCGCCCAGGTCGACGTGTACAAGCTGGCCGACGAGGTCACGGCCGGTCTGGAGGGGATGGAGGTCCCGTTGCGCGTCGCGGTCATGGGCTGCGTCGTCAACGGTCCCGGCGAGGCGCGGGAGGCGGACCTGGGGGTCGCCTCCGGCAACGGCAAGGGGCAGATCTTCGTCAGGGGCGAGGTCATCAAGACCGTCCCCGAATCGAAGATCGTCGAGACCCTCATCGACGAGGCGATGAAGATCGCGGAGCAGATGGAGAACGACGGCGTCGCGTCCGGAGAACCGGCCGTCACCGTGAGCTGATCAGCACGGACCGAGAGGGGGCCCGACGTGACGATTCTGGAGAACATCCGGGGACCACGCGACCTGAAGGCGCTGTCCGAGGCAGAAATCGGTGAACTGGCAGAAGAGGTGAGGGAGTTCCTGGTGCACGCGGTCGCCAGGACGGGCGGTCACCTCGGACCCAATCTGGGAGTGGTGGAACTGTCCATCGCCCTCCACCGGGTCTTCGAGTCGCCCGTCGACCGCATTCTGTGGGACACCGGCCATCAGAGCTACGTGCATAAATTGTTGACGGGGCGTCAGGACTTCTCCAAGCTGCGCGGCAAGGGAGGCCTGTCCGGCTACCCCTCGCGCGAGGAGTCCGAGCACGACGTCATCGAGAACAGCCACGCCTCCACGGCGCTCGGCTGGGCGGACGGGCTCGCCAAGGCCCGCCAGGTGCAGGGCGAGAAGGGTCATGTCGTCGCGGTCATCGGCGACGGGGCGCTGACCGGCGGTATGGCGTGGGAGGCGCTGAACAACATCGCCGCCGCCAAGGACCGACCGCTGATCATCGTCGTCAACGACAACGAACGCTCGTACGCGCCGACGATCGGCGGCCTCGCGAACCATCTGGCGACCCTGCGGACGACCGACAGCTACGAGCAGGTCCTGGCCTGGGGCAAGGACGTCCTGCTGCGCACCCCCCTCGTCGGCAACACGATCTACGAGTCGCTGCACGGTGCGAAGAAGGGCTTCAAGGACGCGTTCGCGCCGCAGGGCATGTTCGAGGACCTCGGGCTCAAGTACGTCGGCCCGATCGACGGTCACGACGTGAGAGCCGTGGAGTCCGCGCTGCGCCGGGCGAAACGCTTCCACGGCCCCGTACTCATCCACTGCCTGACCGAGAAGGGGCGCGGCTACGAGCCGGCGCTCGCGCACGAGGAGGACCACTTCCACACGGTCGGGGTGATGGACCCGCTCACCTGCGAGCCCCTCGCGCCGTCCAACGGCCCTTCCTGGACCTCCGTGTTCGGCGACGAGATCGTCAGGATCGGCGAGGAGCGCGCGGACGTCGTGGCCATCACGGCGGCCATGCTGCATCCGGTGGGGCTCGGGAAGTTCGCCGAGCGGTTCCCCGACCGGGTGTGGGACGTCGGCATCGCCGAGCAGCACGCCACGGTGTCCGCGGCCGGTCTCGCGACCGGCGGGCTGCATCCCGTCGTCGCCGTGTACGCGACGTTCCTCAACCGGGCCTTCGACCAGCTCCTCATGGATGTCGCGCTGCATCGCTGCGGTGTGACCTTCGTCCTCGACCGGGCCGGGGTCACCGGCGTCGACGGTGCCTCGCACAACGGCATGTGGGACATGTCGATCCTCCAGGTCGTGCCCGGCCTCAGGATCGCCGCGCCGCGCGACGCCGACCAACTGCGGGCCCAGTTGCGGGAGGCGGTCGCCGTCGACGACGCGCCGACCCTGATCCGCTTCCCCAAGGAGTCGGTCGGTCCGGCGATCCCCGCGGTCGACCACGTGGGCGGGCTCGACGTCCTGCACCGGGGCGAGCGCCCCGAGGTGCTGCTCGTCGCGGTGGGCGTCATGGCCCCGGTCTGCCTCCAGACCGCCGACCTCCTGGAGTCCCGCGGCATCGGGTGCACCGTGGTCGACCCGCGCTGGGTCAAGCCCGTCGACCCGGCGCTGCCCCACCTCGCCGCCGAGCACCGGCTCGTCGCCGTCGTCGAGGACAACAGCCGGGCCTCGGGCGTCGGCGCTGCGGTCGCACTGGCCCTCGGGGACGCCGAAGTCGACGTACCCGTACGGCGGTTCGGCATCCCGGAGCAGTTCCTCGCACACGCCAAACGGGCCGAGGTACTGGCCGACATCGGGCTCACCCCCGTCGAGATCGCCGGGCGGATCAGCGCCGACCTGGCCATCAAGGACGAGCGGGCCAAGACCGCGTACGAGCTGTCGAAGGCCGCCGGCCAGCCGGCCGAGCACGAGTTGTCCAAGGAGAAACAGGAATGACCGACCCTGTGGAGAAGGGGGAGTTCGACCTCGGCGCGCTCCTCGCCGAGCGCGGAGCCGAGCGCTACGAACTGCACACGAAGTACCTGAACCACCAGCTCCCGCGCATGCTGCACACCATCGGCTTCGACAAGGTGTACGAGCGGGCCGAGGGTGCGCACTTCTGGGACGCCGACGGCAACGACTACCTGGACATGCTCGCCGGGTTCGGGGTGATGGGCCTCGGCCGCCATCACCCCGTCGTCCGGCGCGCGCTGCACGACGTCCTCGACGCCTCGCTCGCCGACCTCACCCGCTTCGACTGCCAGCCGTTGCCGGGCCTGCTCGCGGAGCGACTGCTCACCCACAGCCCGCACCTGGACCGGGTGTTCTTCGGCAACAGCGGTACGGAAGCGGTCGAGACCGCGCTGAAGTTCGCCCGGTACGCCACCGGCCGACCACGGATCCTGTACTGCTCGCACGCCTTCCACGGGCTGACCACCGGCTCGCTGTCCGTGAACGGCGAGGACGGTTTCCGCGACGGCTTCGCACCGCTGCTGCCCGACACCGCCGTCCCGCTCGGCGATCTCGACGCCCTGGCAAGGGAGTTGAAGAAGGGCGACGTCGCCGCGCTGATCGTGGAACCGATCCAGGGCAAGGGCGTCCACGAGTCCCCGCCCGGATATCTGCGCGCCGCCCAGGAGTTGCTGCACCGGCACAAGGCCCTGCTCATCGCGGACGAGGTGCAGACCGGCCTCGGCCGCACCGGGGACTTCTACGCCTATCAGCACGAGGAGGGTGTCGAACCGGACCTGGTGTGCGTGGCCAAGGCGCTCTCCGGAGGCTATGTGCCGGTCGGCGCGACGCTCGGCAAGGACTGGATCTTCAAGAAGGTCTACTCCTCCATGGACCGGGTCCTCGTGCACTCGGCGAGCTTCGGTTCCAACGCGCAGGCGATGGCGGCGGGGCTCGCGGTGCTCTCCGTGATGGAGAACGAGCAGATCGTCGCCAACGCCCGGATCACCGGCGAACAGCTGAAGTCCCGGCTGGCGGCCCTGGTCGACCGGTACGAGCTGCTCAGCGACGTACGCGGCCGGGGTCTGATGATCGGCATCGAGTTCGGCCGGCCCACGTCCCTCAAGCTGCGCAGCCGCTGGACCATGCTGCAGGCCGCGCGCAAGGGCCTGTTCGCGCAGATGGTCGTCGTCCCGCTGCTCCAGCGGCACCGCATCCTCACTCAGGTCTCCGGCGACCACCTGGAGGTGATCAAGCTGATCCCGCCGCTGATCATCGACCAGCAGGACGTCGACCGGTTCGTGGAGGCCTTCACCGCGGTGATGGAGGACGCGCACAGTGGCGGCGGCCTGATGTGGGACTTCGGAAAGACCCTGGTGAAGCAGGCGGTGGCGAACCGCTGAGACCCGGCCGTTCCGGCGGGCCGCTGTCGTCGCGGCGTGGACGCGGATGCAGGCGCGGCGTCCGACCCGGGTCTGAACGCGGCGTCACCACTGCCGAGGGCTCGGCGTCGACTCGGCCGTAGACCCGGCGTCGACACCGGCGGACTCTTTGCCTCTGGGGCAAGAAAATTGCCCCAGAGGCAATCGTCGGGCTCAATGGTCATATGAGCCCTGTGGATCCAGGGGCGGTCGACGAGCCGCCCGCCGAGCTGCACGCCGTGGCGCCCCAGCTGCGTGCGCTGCGCCGCAGCGCCTCCCTCACGCTGGAGGCCGCCGCCCGCGCAGCCGGACTCTCGCCCGCCCACCTCTCCCGTCTGGAGACCGGGCAGCGCCAGCCCTCGCTGCCGATGCTGCTCACGCTGGCCCGTGTCTACGGTACGACGGTCTCCGAACTGCTCGGCGAGACGGTCGCCGACCGTGACGCGATCGTGCGGGCCGCCGACATGGAACCGGCCCCGGCGGGCGGCTGGACCTACTGGCAGGCCGGTGCCGCCGGCCGCGGTATGCAGGCGCTGCGGGTGCACGTTCCGTACGGCTCGCAGGGCGACATCGTGCGCGTCCATCCGGGCGAGGAGTGGCTGTACGTCCTCCAGGGGCGGCTCAGGCTGCGCCTCGGGGACACCATGCACGTTCTCGCGCCCGGGGACAGCGCCCACTTCGACTCGCTGACCCCGCACCGCATCGCCGCCGCCGAGCGCGACGGAGCCGAGCTCCTCTTCGTACACACCCTGCTGCAGAGTCCCGTCGCCGCGCTGTGCCTCGGCCCGGCGACGGGCCACCCCACCTCGGGAGAGACGTCATGACCGAACCCACAGAACCCCGCCGCCGGTCCATGGAGGAGAAGTTCCCGCGCGCCCTGTGGGTGCGGCTGATCATCTACGTCGCCGTCGGCCACCTCTTCGCGGCCTTCATCTACCTGCTCTTCACGCTGGGCGCGCAGAACCAGTAGAAACCGCGGGCCGGACGCCCGGCTCAGGCCAGCAGCCGCTCGCGCAGGCGCTCCCGCAGCTCCGGCGTCATCCCCAGCCCCTGCTCCAGGTAGGCGTCGACGCTACCCCAGGTCTCCTCGATCGTCTCGAAAGCGGCCGTCAGGTACTCGGCACGTGCGTCGAAGAGCGGGCTGAGCAGTTCCATCACCTCGGGGGAGTACGCGGAGGCCGAGGTGTTGTTGCGGTGCACCCGGTAGCGGCGGTGCGTGGCGTTCGACTCCAGGTAGTCGGCCACGATCGCGTCCCGCTCGACGCCGAGGGCGAGGAGGGTGACGGCGATGGACAGCCCGGCGCGGTCCTTGCCGGCCGCGCAGTGCATCAGCGCGGGCACGCTGTCCTCGGCCAGCGCGTGCAGCACCTGGGAGTGCTCGGCCGTGCGCTCCTTGATGATCGTGCGGTAGGAGCGGATCATCCGGTTCGCGGCCTTGCCGTCGCCGAGGATCGCGCGCAGCTGGTCGAGATCGCCGTCGCGGACCATCTTCCAGAACTCGCTGCCGTCCGCCGGGTCGCTCAGCGGAAGATTCACGTTCCGTACGCCCGGCAGTTCGACGTCCGGGCCCTCCAGCTTCTGGTCCGCGGCATTGCGGAAGTCGAAGATCGTGTGGAGTCCCAGGGAGGCGAGGAACGTGGCGTCCTCCTCCGTGGCGTGGGCGAGGTGGCCGCTGCGGAACAGGTGCCCGTCACGCACTCGCCGGCCGTCCGCGGTGGGTAGGCCACCCACGTCGCGGAAGTTGCGCACTCCGCCGAGATCGGGCTCGGTCGACGGGACCTGCTGCGTCACGGGGGGCTCCTCTCATTCGGCCGCCGGCGTCGCCGGGCTGGACTCGGCGTCGCTCGTCGGCAGTTGTGTCCGGCTCGCGCTCTCGACGATACGACATGGGTTCCTGAGGCAATGAGTTGTCCACAGGCGTCACCTCCCAGGCGGGACACGGCGGGACACCCTTGGTGACGTTGCTCCACGGGCACGCATGTTCGAATTTAACGAGAGGTCGGCCGACCCTCCGACCGCACGGTCCTGGCGGGGCGAATTATGCCGAGATGCGGCATTACTGCATGCCGTTTTGTGCGCTTACCGGCTCAGAGGTCCTGATGTGATGGTTGTCCGCCGAAGTCGCATCTGGCGGTTCTGTCCGAATTGGTGCCTTCATTCCAACTGGCCCTGGAATAAAGCACCCTGGGCCGAGTCGCGTGAGGAGCGTCATATTCGTGACGATGCGTTGCCGTCCTCATTTCTCAACCCGCACGCATTTCCGGGCGAGTTGAGCGGTCCGAAAGATCGTCATTCCACAGAGTGTGACGGCAATTCCCGCATGGATCAAGAAAGGTGAGCGCGCAGATAAGGCACATAGTTGTCGACGCGCTCTCATCTCGCTTACGTTCTGCCTCAATCCGGACGGACGCCCAATCCTGCCGCCGCCCGGAATCCGCACACTCACCCGTACACGGCAGGAGCGGGGGACCCACAGGTTCCGTGCCTGATCCGGTCTCCGGAACAGGCTAGGGGTAAAGCCGCGCAGCAGCGCGGCCGGGCATCTCCAGCCCGCACCCGACAGCTCACCCCGCAGGCGCCGGAGAGGAAATCGTCATGCCCGCGAAGGGTAAGCACCGCCGTCCCAAGTCCTTTCGTTTCACCCGCTCGATAGCCGTGGCCGGAACCGGTGGCGCGGCGCTCGCGCTGCCTCTGTTGGGTGCCACGGGCGCCCACGCCGCGACCCCGGCCACGGCCGTCACGCAGCACGTCGAGAAGGCCGCGACCACCGCTCCCGTCGTCAAGAAGTCCGCCACGACGAAGACGAAGACGTACGCGGTGAGGTCCGGCGACTATCTCTCGAAGATCGCCGACGAGCAGAACGTCACCGGCGGCTGGAAGAAGATCTACTCCGACAACCGCTCCGCCATCGGCAGCGACCCGTCGCTGATCCACCCCGGTCTGAAGCTGTCGCTCGGCAAGAAGGCCGCCTTCGCCGGCGCCCACTCGGCCACCCGGACGACGACCTCGGCGGCGAAGACCGGCCACGCGACCCCGGCCACCGGCACCGCTGCCTCCAACGGCGCTTCCACCAGCAGCAGTTCCGGCTACACCCTGCCTGTCGAGGGCGGCACCGTCGGCACCGGCTACAAGGTGGCGGGCAGCATGTGGTCCAGCGGCTACCACACGGGCGTGGACTTCGTGGTCCCGACCGGCACCACGATCAAGTCCATCGCCGCGGGCACCGTCGTCTCCGCGGGTTGGGGCGGCGCCTACGGCAACCAGGTCGTCATCCAGCACGCCGACGGCAAGTACTCCCAGTACGCCCACATGTCGTCCCTGTCCGTCTCGGCGGGACAGACCGTGACCGAGGGGCAGCAGCTCGGCCTCTCCGGCGCGACCGGCAACGTCACCGGACCGCACCTGCACTTCGAGATCCGCACCACGCCGGACTACGGCTCCGACGTCGACCCGGTCGCGTACCTGCGCTCGCACGGTGTCGCCGTCGGCTGACGCCTCCCCTGAGCTCCAGACGCTTGCCCTGCTCCTGACGGCAGGACTGCCTCCGAAGGCCGGACCCCATGATCCCCGGGGTCCGGCCTTCGGTGGTTCCCGCCACCGGGCACGTGACCGTGGTTGAGCGAGGCATGTGACTCCCGCCGAGCGATTCCCCGCCATTTCCACGGCATGGGGGTGATCGCTGCTTCAACACCCTTGATCCGAGCCCTATTCCAGAGTTGACCAATGCTTGGCGAGTGGCTTATCTCACCGTCCGTCAACCCTTCCCTACGGTCGCGTAGCTCACATCCGAAGGTGAATCATGGGTCGATGTGGCAGACGATTCGAAGAGTGACAACAGATCAGTGATCGGGTCGTACGTGGCGGTGGGGGACAGCTTCACCGAGGGCGTCGGCGACCCTGGGCCCGACGGGGCGTTCGTCGGTTGGGCCGACCGGTTCGCGGTACTTCTCGCCGACCGGCGACCCGAGGGCGATTTCAACTACACCAATCTCGCGGTGCGCGGCAAACTGCTCGACCAGATCGTCGAGTCCCAGCTCCAGAGGGCCAAGGAACTCGGCCCGGACCTGGTCTCGTTCTGCGCGGGCGGCAACGACATCATCCGCCCCGGCACCGACCCCGACGAGGTCGCGGAGCGCTTCGAGCGTGCGATCGTCGACCTCACCTCCGCCGTCGGCACCGTCATGGTGACGACCGGCTTCGACACCCGCGGCGTCCCCGTGCTCAAGCATCTGCGCGGCAAGATCGCCACCTACAACGGACATGTGCGGGCCGTCGCGGACCGCTACGGCTGTCCCGTCCTCGACCTCTGGTCCCTGAAGACGATCCAGGACCGCCGCGCCTGGGACGGAGACCGGCTGCACCTGTCGCCCGAGGGGCACACCCGGGTGGCGCTCCGTGCCGGACAGGTACTCGGTCTCGATGTGCCCGCCGACCCGGACCAGCCCTGGCCGCCCCTTCCGCCGCGCGGCACGCTCGAAATGCGCCGCGACAACATCCAGTGGGCCCGCGAATATCTGGTCCCGTGGATCGGACGGCGGCTGCGCGGGGAGTCCTCGGGCGATCACGTGGCGGCCAAGGGGACCCTGTCACCGGACGACATCAAGCTGCGCATCGAGTCGGTGGCCTGAGACGGGACCGCTCCGGTCACGCGGCCACGGGATCATGGGTTCCCGGGATCACGGGCCACCCTGGTCACGTGGCCACGGGACCAGCCCGGTCAAGGCACCACGGCCCACTCCGGTCGCGGCGTCACGGGCAGCGCGGGTCCGGGCCGGCGCGACCGGCCGGGATCCGTGCCGCGTCCGGGGCGGTCCGGGCTCGACCGGTGAGGTGACAGCGCGGGAGTGGCGCGGGGCGGAGCACGGCCGACGCTGCCGGGACGGCCGCGAACCGCCCCGAGTCCCGTGGGGCGGGTCCCGAAGGATCTCCAGGGAGCCCCCGTATGCCCGTCCGTCAGCCTTCCACCGCGCCCGCCGGTTCGCGCCGTACGCCGTCTGCGGGCGGCAGGTCCGCGCGCACGTTTGTCGCTCGATCGAGGCCCCGGCATTCGTCCGCAGCGCGCGCCGTTTCCCTCCGGGCCTCCGCCGTGCTCGCCGTGACGCTGCTCGCCCTCACCCTTCCGCAGACCCCCTCCGCGTCCGCGCTCGCGAGGCGTGCCCGACAACGCGGCGGGGTGCGGTGCCGGGCGCCGCGGGCCCGGCGGGAACGGTTCAGACGGGCCCTAGCGCACTGCCGCCATCAACGCCTCGCGCTCAAGGCCCAGTTCACGGGCGAGGGCCTCGTCGGCCCACTCCTGGGTCCGCGCCCGTGACACGGCTCCCGAGTACGCCGTCATCTGGACGGCCAGTCCGTCCAGCAGCGCCGTCAGCCTGAGGGCCGCCGTCGTGGGGTCCGGGCACCGGAACTCGCCCGCGGCCACGCCCTCCGCGATCACCTCGGTCATCGCGGCCTTCCACTGCCTGTCGAGATCGCGGGTGACCTCGCGCAGCGCGGGCTCGCGCAGGGCGACCGCCCAGCCCTCGATCCACAGGCGCCAGCCCTTCGCCTGCCCCGTCGGGGCGTACCAGCGCACGGCGGCCCGAAGGCGTCGCAGTGCCGTCGTACGGCGGCCGAGCAGCTTGCGCAGATGGGCGAGATCGTCCTCGGCCGCGTACGTGAACGCGGCGGCGACCAGCTTCTCCTTGGTCGAGAAGTGGTACAGCACCAGCGCGTTGCTCACGCCGAGGGACGAGGCCACGTCGGCGATCCGTACCGCCGCCACGCCCCGCGCCTCGATCTGTTCGACGGCGGCCCGCAGCAACTCCTCACGCCGCTCCGCCACGCTCAACCGCACTCTCGCCACGCGGCAACCCTACACAGCCCTTTGAGGACGGGCCCGACAGGAGTTGACGCCTCCCTCGGCGCCGCGCCCTGCGCGCCCCGGCGAGAGACGGCCGGGCCGCCCGGCCGACACCTGTTCGGCCTACGGGGCCGACCGGCTCCCATCGGCTCCCGTCGGCCGTCGGTCGCCGTCAGTCGACGAACTGATAGTCGGCCTTGATGCGACCGTCCTCGTCCAGGACGAGGAACTCCAGCCCGCCGCCCGAGATCTGTCCGTCCCCGATGTGGAAGGACTCCCAGCGGAACGTGATCACGTCGTTCAGCCGGCGGGCGGACTCCTGGATCCGGAAGCCGTACGTCCCAGGAGCCACGAACTCCTCGTAGGCACGCGTCACGCGCGCGTGCAGCTCGTCGTGGCCCCTTGCCTCCAGTACAGCGGTGCCGAAGCCGAGGGACACGGCCCTGTCGTGCATCTCCTGCGGCGGGCGCAGGAGATGGACACCGTCCTCCGCCCACAGCTCGTGCACGGTCTTGCGACGGATCTCGGGGTCGGGTTCGTTCCAGACGCCGATGTAGCGCTCGATCAGGTCCTGCGCGTCGATGGCGGACATGCTGCTCCTCGTGCGGGTCGGTGCGCGCTTCCGCGCGGGTTCCTCTGACGACACCGACTCTGCTTCGACCCGGCCCGCGCCTCAATTCCCGCCAGGGAATCGCCGTCATCGGGGCGGACGCACCGCGTGGCCGAGCGGCGGCCCGGCACCGACCCGGCGAGTTCGCGGTGGCGGGCGGTCAGCGGCTCCGGTCCCTCACCGGTACCACCCGAACCGCTCCGCGATGACCGGCAGCCGGTCGGTGACGATGGCGTGGGCGGCGGCCCGCGGCGTCGTGCCGTCGGCCTCCGCGCGCGCGAGGGTCCGGTCGATCAGGGCGCGCATGGAGCGCCGGGTGTGGGCGAAGGCCTCGTCCGCGTCGGCGCCGATGTCGCCGAACAGGGTCCACCACCACCAGGCGTTCGTGCCGGAGTTGACCACGACGTCCGGCAGGACGGTGACCCCGCGCGCGGCGAGCAGCAGCTCCGCGTCCGCCAGGACGGGCATGTTGGCCGCCTCGACGATCCAACGGGCCCTGATCCCTCGCTGGTTCGCCGTGTCGATCGCGTACGAGACCGCGGCGGGCACCAGCACCTCGACGTCGGCGGACAGCCAGGCGTCACCGGGGAGTTCACGGTCGGCGTGGCGCAGCACCGCGCGGTCGACCGTCCCGTACGCGTCCCGTGCCCCGAGCAGTGCCTCGATGTCGAGGCCGTCCGGGTTCGCGATGGTTCCCTTGACGTCGGCGACGGCCACGACCTTGAGCCCCGCGCGCACGAGGAAGCGCGCCGTGGCCCCGCCCATGGTGCCGAGTCCCTGCACGGCGACGCGCGTTCCCGCGTACTCCACCCCGGCCCGGTCCAGGGCGGCGAGCACCGATTCGGCGACGCCGCAGCCGCCGACCAGTTCGTCGAGGCCGATGCCGTCCACCTCGACCGCGAAGGCGTCCGCGAGCCGTTTCCGGGCCGCCGTCTCGTCGTCGAGCAACGGGTACACGGCCTGGATGGACGAGACGAGCCCGGCCTCCTCGGCGGCCCGGTCGAGCAGGTCCTGGCTGAGCCCGAGATCCTCGCCGGTGGTCCAGAAGGCCTCGATGTAGGGGCGCATGGCGCGCAGATAACGCACCAGCAGGCCGTACGCCGCCGGGTCCTGGGGATCGCAGTCGATACCGCCCTTGGCGCCGCCCAGCGGGATGTAACGGCCCTCGGGGTTGTAGTGCAGGGCCTCCTTCATGGTCATGCCACGGGCGAGCCCGGCGACCTCCTCCAGCGTGCAGCCGGGCCGCATCCGCAGACCACCGCTGGAGACGCCGCGCACGAGCCGGTCGACGACGAGGTAGCCCGGGCGGCCGGTGACATGGTCCGTCCAGGTGAGCGTCATCAGGGGGGCGGTCATCGGGTCTCCTCGGGGATGGCGATCAAGGTGGGGCCGGGGGTGCGCAGTGCCTTGGTGAGCGCGGCGGTCAGCTCGTCCGGGCTGTACGCGTGCGTGCCCTGTCCTCCGTAGGCGCGGGCCAGGGCGGGCAGGTCGACCGGAGCGAGGTCGACGGCCGTGGGGGTGTCGCCCCGGGCGGCCATCTCGTCGCGGATCTCCCCGTAACCGCCGTTGTCGAACACCACGACGGGCAGCGGGAGACCGAGCTGTGCCGCGGTCGCCAGTTCCTGCACCGTGAACTGGAGGCCGCCGTCCCCGCTGAGCGCCACCACCTGGCGGTCGGGGAATGCCGCCTTGGCACCGATCGCCGCGGGCAGCGCGTAGCCGAGCGTGCCGAAGCCGGTCGGGTGAAGATAGCGGCCCCCGGGGCCCAGCGGGAGGTGGGGGAGCGCTCCGTAGTAGCAGCACTGGGCGCTGTCCGAGGTGATCACGGCGTCGTCGGCTAGGACGGAACGGAGGGCCCGCAGGTACGGGATCCAGCGGGCGTCGCGCCCGGCGGTCTCGGCGTTGCGCGCGGCCCGCAGGGCTTCGGCACGCCGGACGGGGTCCGCGTCCGCCCCGAGCGCGTGACGGCGCACACAGCCCGGCGTCTCGACGGCGGCGAGCAGGGCTGTCAGGGCGAGCCGCGCGTCGCCGACGACGGCGATGTCCGCGGGGAGGCCCGCGTACATCTGGTCCGGATCCAGGTCCACGCGGATCAGCGTGCCGTTCAGGGCGGGCGGCGCGGACCACAGGTCGGACTCGGCGAGTTCGGTGCCGACGGCGAGCACGGCGTCGCGTTCCGTGAGCCAGTTCTGGACCGAGGGGCTGTGCAGGGACACGCCGAGGGACAGCGGGTGGGTCTCGGGGACGATCCCCTTGCCGTTGGCCGTGGTGACGACGGGAGCGCCCAGCTCCTCGGCGAGGGCGAGGCCCGGGGCGGCCGCGCCGCGTGCTCCGCCGCCGAGCACGAGCGCCGGACGGCGTGCCGTGAGCAGGGCTTCGGCGGCCCGCTCCACGGCCGCCGTGGCCGGGGCGGGGGGAACGGCAGGAGGAGCGAGGCGGACGGGGCCGGTCTCCTCGGCGGCCTCCAGCAGATCGAGGGGGATCTCGATGTGCGCGGGGCGCGGGCGACGGGTGCGGAACAGCGTGAAGGCGCGTGCCACCGCCGCGTCGATCTCCGCGACCGAGGACACGCGATGGCTGAACGCGGCCACGCCCCGCAGGGCCTCCGTCTGGCTGCGCGTCTCGTGCAGCAGACCGGTGGCGAGCCGCGGATGGCGCAGTGGCATCCCGGGGGAGACGACGAGCAGCGGCACGCTGTCCGAGTACGCCTGGCCGACGGCCGCCGCCGCGTTCAGCAGGGCGGGTCCGGTCGTCGTGATCACGACACCCGGGTGCCGGGTCACGCGCGCGTAGCCGTCGGCGGCGTATCCGGCGCCCTGCTCGTGGCGCGTCAGGACGTGCCGGATGCCGTACGCGGACAGGTGGCGGTAGATCTCCAGGTTGTGCGTTCCGGGGATGCCGAAGACCCGGGTCACGGCGTGGCCGCACAGGGCACGGACGAGGGCCTCGCCGCCGGTGAGCGCCCCGGCCGTCACAGGTACCGCGCGAGGTCGCGCCGCACGATGTCCGAGGCGCCCTCGGTCGTCGCCGGTGCGGCGGGGAGGTCGGACACGGTGTCTCCAGGGGTGGACGGGCCGGCGCGGCCCTCGGGCCACCGGGACGATTGCCGGTCTACTGAATCACGAGTCAGTATCGGAAGGGGTGCCGGGGGATGTCAACGCACTGGATCGATCGACAGCAGAGGTGTCGACAGCGGAGGTGCCGCGGGCGCCCGAGCGTGACAGTCGCGAGCGGGACGGTCCCGAGCGCGACGGTCCGAGCGCGACAGTACGGAAGAGCGCGGGTCCGCTCGGTGAACCCGGGCCGTACCGGACGTGCTCGCACCGCGACCGGTCACCGCGGCCATCCGGGGGCGCGGTGGCGCCCAGAACGTTGCCCTCACCCGGAAGAAGCGCGGGCGCGCCGGGGTTGAGCACATACAGACCCAGGGCCACGGACATCGCTTTGTGACCGGGGCGACCCGGCGCTGTCAGAGGCGACGACGATAATGAAAGCCTGACCGACTCCATCTGGAGGTATCCGTGACCGGTTTCCGTACGTTGAGCTCCGGGCTCCGCGCGCTGCGGCCCGCCGCCTTCGGCGCGGATCCGGGCGGTGCGCGCATGCAGCGCATCCGCAATTCGCCGAACTTCGCGGACGGTGTCTTCCAGAACCCAGAGACCGCCCGCACCCGCCCCGACGGATCGATGCTGGAGTTCGCGAAGGTCTACTTCCGCAGCGAGGAGCGCGCCCACCGCTCCCCGGTCGGGACGGTGCCGGTGCACGCGACGACGCTCGCCGACTTGGCCAGGCCCGCCCCGACCGGCCTGCGGCTCACCTGGATGGGGCACTCCAGCGTTCTCGCCGAGATCGACGGCCACCGTGTGCTGTTCGACCCGGTCTGGGGTGAGCGCTGTTCTCCATTCGCCTTCGCCGGTCCCAAGCGACTGCACCCCGTGCCCCTGCCGCTGGCCGCGCTCGGCCCGGTCGACGTCGTGGTGATCTCGCACGACCACTACGACCACCTCGACATGCCCACGATCAAGGCGCTGGCCGGCACGGACACGGTGTTCGCGGTGCCGCTCGGCGTCGGAGCCCATCTGGAGCACTGGGGTGTCTCGGTGGACCGGATCCGCGAGCTGGACTGGCAGGAGTCGACCAAGGTCGGCGGGATCACCCTGACGGCGACTCCGGCGCGCCATTTCTGCGGTCGCGGTCTGCGCAACATCCAGCACACCCTCTGGGCCTCCTGGGTCGCCGAAGGGGACACGCACCGGATCTACCACAGCGGCGACACGGGCTATTTCCAGGGCTTCAAGGACATCGGCGCCGCGCACGGCCCGTTCGACGCCACGATGATCCAGATCGGCGCGTACAGCGACTTCTGGCCCGACATCCACATGACGCCCCAGGAGGGGATGCGCTCCCACCTCGACCTCCAGGGCGGGGAGCCCTCCGGAGTGATGCTGCCGATCCACTGGGGGACGTTCAACCTCTCCACCCACGCGTGGTCCGACCCGGGCGAGGGCACACTGGCCGCCGCCCGCGCGGTCGGAGCGCGCGTCGCGCTGCCCCGCCCCGGCGAGCCCTTCGAGCCGACGGCCGAGACCGTCCCCTCCGAGCCGTGGTGGCGTGGTGTGGCCCGTACGCCGAAGGGGGGCTGGCCGGTCGTCGAGGAGACCGTCGCCGCCGATACGCCGGGTGACGTCGCCGACAGCTCGACGGAGGGCACCGGAGAGCCCGAAACGGTGTCTGCGGGCTGATCAACGGATCTACGGCGAGGGCCGAGGAGCGCAATGCTCCTCGGCCCTCGCCGTTTGCTTGTGACCGCTTCTGACCAGCTCTGATCGGGTCCAGGGTTCGATGTGAACGTGTGTCCGACGGGGTTATCGGTCAGCCGTGCGACGCCTCATACCAGAGCGGGACGCTGCCTGGGGGAGTTTGTCAACAGCCCACCGCACATGATGCGTTGGCGACTACTGTCAGTTGCCGACGGGCGACGCAGGGCCGATTTTTTCGGCTCTCTCGACCGGCACCGCGATGGCACACGCCCGAGTCGCGCAGACCCGCGGGAGCCCCGTGCCCCCGACGCATCCAGTACGAGGACGCCGATGTCTCACCTTCGCGCACCGGCCGCACGCGCAGACCGCCGTGAGGGCGGGCGGCACGGACGACCGGTCGCCCGTGCCACCGCTTCGCTGCCCGAGAGGCACCTGCGGCCCCAGCTGCTGCGCCTCGCGGTCCTGCCACCGACCGCGGTGGCCCTCAGCGCGTGCGCCGCCGTACTGTTCACCGTCCGCTCCACCGGCGCCCGGCCCGGCCCGGTCCTGTGGGCCGTCCTCGCCGGGGCGGTGGGCGTCGCCCTGGCCGGCATCCTGATCGCCGCCGTGGCCGCCGATCGCGCCGCCACGTCCGTACGGGAACGCATAGGAGCCCTGCGCCGCACCAGCGCCCGCACCGAGACCGATCTTCGCGCCGTCGTCGAGGGGCTGCGCCGCGGCGAGGACCCGCCCGCGCGCAAGACGCGCCGCCGTCCTCCCGCGGACGCCGACGACTTCGAACTGCTCGCCGCGGACATCTCCCGTGCCCACGACGGAGCCGTCGCGGCCGTCGTGCAGGCCTCGCAGCTCTCCAGCCACGCGGGCAGCGAGCAGAAGGTCGAGGTCTTCGTCAATCTGGCCCGGCGTCTGCAGTCCCTCGTGCACCGCGAGATCTCCATCCTCGACGAGCTGGAGAACGAGATCGAGGACCCGGACCTCCTCAAGGGGCTCTTCCACGTCGACCACCTGGCCACCCGCATCAGACGCCACGCCGAGAACCTGGCCGTGCTCGGCTGCGCCGTCTCGCGCCGTCAGTGGAGCAACCCCGTCTCCATGACCGAAGTGCTGCGCTCCGCGATCGCCGAGGTCGAGCAGTACTCGCGGGTCAAGCTGGTGCCCCCGATCGAGGGCACCCTGCGCGGCCACGCGGTCGCCGACGTCATCCATCTGCTCGCCGAACTCGTGGAGAACGCCACGGTGTTCTCCGCCCCGCACACCCAAGTGCTGCTGCGGGTCGACCTCGTCACCTCGGGGCTGGCCATCGAGGTGGAGGACCGCGGGCTCGGCATGCAGGCCGCCGAACAGGACAGGATGAACGCCCTGCTCGCCGACCCCGACCAGGTCAATGTCGCCGGTCTGCTCCAGGACGGGCGCATCGGTCTGTTCGTTGTCTCGCAGCTCGCCCGTCGGCACGGCATCCACGTACGGCTCCAGAGCAACATCTACGGCGGTGTCCAGGCCGTGCTCGTGCTCCCGCAGGGGCTGTTGGGCTCAAGGCCGGGAGCCCTCGACGACGGGGACGTGACGCAGGCGCCGCCGCACGAGACGAACGGGGGGCACCGGCCGGCCATCGGACCCGGGCCCACGCAGTCGGCGCCGGGCCAGGTTCCGGCCCTTCCCGGGGGCCGCATGGTGGCCCCGGTCCCTCGGCAGTCGCCGCGGGAGCCGGCCAGGGGGGAGCAGACGTCTCCGCGGGTCGCGCCGGTCGCGGGTCGCGGCGGTGCCACTCTGCTTCCTGTGCGCGGCGCACGTGCGGAGCGGCCCAATCCGGCCGAAGCCGTACCCGGCATCCGCCCCGAGGACCGGCTCGCCGCGGCCGAGAACGCGGCCGTGCCGCCGACACCCCGCACCGGCGTCGTGCGCGGCACCATGGAAAGGCCCCACCTGCCCAAGCGGCGCGCTCAGGAGCACATCGTCCCCCAGCTGCGCGAAGGACCCGCACCCCGCCCCGACACGGAGTATCTCGTCGGGCACGACCCGGGTCTCATGGCGGCGTTCCAGCGCGGGATCGGGCTCGCGGAGGCCGCCGACGCGGATCGGGCGGGCCGGGAGCAGTCGGAGCCGTCCCGCAGGGTGTCGCCGACGGCCGAGTCGGCCGCCCCTGCGTCGTTCCCGGACCGGGCGCGCCTGGAAGCACAGCGCAGGGACGGCGTGGTCCGGGCCCACGGTGAGCTGTCCATGGGCACCCCTGCCGGCGGCGGCGCCCCCCTGGACGTACCCCTGAAGGACGGCACGACGGCCCACCCGGGCGAGGCGCGCACGACGCACGCACAGGCGCCGCAGGGGGCCCGCGACACCGCGGCCGGACACGACCGCACCATCCGGCACGACGGGAGCGCACCGGCCGGATGACCACCCCCACACCCACCCCCACCGCTCCCGCAGACCTTCGTACCTCAAGGAGTCGATCCCCCATGGCGAGCGATGCGCCGACCGGCCACGTATCCGATCTCGACTGGCTGATGAGCGGCCTCGTCCAGCGCGTACCGCACACCACGAGCGCGGTGCTGCTCTCCTGCGACGGGCTCGTGAAGTCGGTCCACGGCCTCGACCCGGACAGCGCCGACCACATGGCGGCGCTGGCCTCCGGCCTCTACTCCCTCGGACGCAGCGCGGGCGTGCGCTTCGGGGACGGCGGCGACGTGCGCCAGGTCGTCGTCGAACTCGACTCGACCCTGCTGTTCGTCTCCACGGCCGGCTCAGGAACCTGTCTCGCCGTGCTCGCGGGCCGCGAGGCCGACGCGGCCGTGCTCGGCTACGAGATGGCGATGCTGGTCAAGAGCGTCCGGCCCTACCTGGTTACCGCGCCCCGGCAGCACACCGTCGAACCCTCGGCGATGAGGTCTTGAGCGTGGCCGCGGCCGGCGACGGGCCCTGGCTCGATGACGCGGCGGGACGCCTGGTGCGCCCCTACACCGTCAGCAACGGCCGGACCCGGCCGACGACCGCGCTCGACCTCCTCTCCCAGGTCATGGCCACCGGAGCCACGCCCCTCGGCTACCTCGGCCCCGAGCACGGCCAGGCGCTCGAACGCTGCCGGGCACCCGTCTCGGTCGCGGAGGTCGCCGCCCATCTGAAGCTGCCGGCGGCGGTCACCAAGGTGCTGCTGTCCGACCTCGTCGACTGCGGGGCGCTCACCACGAAGCCCCCGGAGTTCCACCACAACCCCACTGACCGGTCTCTTCTGGAGGCAGTGCTCGATGGATTACGACGACAACTCTGACCCCTTCCCCACCGCACTGAAGATCTTGGTGGCGGGAGGGTTCGGGGTCGGCAAGACAACGTTCGTCGGCGCGGTGAGCGAGATCGCGCCGCTCAGTACGGAGGAGCTGCTGACCACGGTCAGCGCCGCGACCGACAGGCTCGACGGCATCGAGAACAAGGTCGAGACGACCGTCGCGATGGACTTCGGCCGCATAACCCTGGATCCGGAACATGTGCTCTATCTGTTCGGCACACCCGGGCAGGAGCGGTTCTGGTTCATGTGGGACGAGCTCTCCGAAGGCGCACTCGGCGCGGTGATCCTCGCCGACACGCGACGCCTGGAGGACTGCTTCGCGGCCGTCGACTTCTTCGAGCAGCGCGGTCTCGCGTTCATCGTCGCGGTCAACGAGTTCGACGGCTCGTTCCGCTACGACCCGGCCGAGGTGCGCGCGGCCATCGACCTCGGCCCCGAGATCCCCGTCGTGTGCTGCGACGCCCGGATCTCCAGCTCGGGAGTGCAGACCCTGCTCAGCCTGGTCCGGCACCTCCTCGCCCACGCGCCGGCCCACTCCCCGAGCCACGGAGCCCGTACATGACCTACGACCCGCCTCGGCCGGCCGGTCGTCTGCTGCTCACACCGGAGGACAAGGACGCTCCGGCCCGGGTGCGACGGCTCCGCCGGCTGGGTCTCGGTGAGCGCTCCGAGCCCGGCTTCGACGCCTTCGCGGACCGCCTTGCGGAGGTCGCCGCGGCGCCCTATTCGATGGTCAACTTCATCGACGAGTCGCAGCAGTTCTTCGCGGGCCTGCACACCCCGGACGGTGGCGGCAGGGGCACCGACCTCGCCGCGAAGGCGGACCGCAGCGCGCTCGAACCGGGCCGCTACATGGCCCGGGACCACGGCTTCTGCCCTCATGTGGTGGTGCGCCGCAAGGCGCTCGTCCTGGAGGACGTCTGCGACTACCCGCGCTTCGCCGGGAATCCGGTCGTCGACGAGTTCGGCGTCCGTTCCTACCTCGGTGCCCCGCTGATCGACCGGAGCGGCATCGCCCTCGGCACGATCTGTGTCGTGGACGTCGAGCCGCGCCCGTGGGGAAGAGCGGGCCTGGAGACCATCAAGTCGATGGCGGCCGAGCTGGTCGGGCAGCTCGAACGGCGGGAGGAAGTCCACGGCATCTGACGATGTGCCGGGACGCGGGAGACCGGCCTTGCCTCGCCGGGAACCCACCCTTGATGTATGTGATGCGCCCCCACGGGACGGGTGTCATACATGTCCACGTAGTCACCTCCGATCCCGAAGTCCCCCTCTTGGGCCACTCCGGCGGTCCGACATCCGACCCCGGGCAGGGCTAGGGAGAACTGGGGTGTGAAGGAAAGCTGGGGCCGCGCTTAAGAAATCCTCGATGGACCAGGGGCACCGTCGTACGGCAGATTCCTGGGTGAATTCACCCCTCTCCCCGGTGCGGGCCTCCTTCGGCGTGCCGTTTCCCGGGATCTCACGCACAGGAGCCGTCGAGTGAAGGCGCTGGTCAAGGAGAAGGCGGAGCCCGGACTCTGGCTCACGGACGTTCCGGAGCCCCAGGCCGGCCCCGGTGAGGTACTGATCAAGGTCCTCAGGACCGGGATCTGCGGCACCGACCTGCACATCCGCAACTGGGACGGCTGGGCGCAGCAGGCCATCAAGACGCCGCTCGTCCTCGGCCACGAGTTCGTCGGCGAGGTCGTCGAGACCGGCCGCGACGTCGCCGACATCACCATCGGCGACCGCGTCAGCGGCGAGGGCCACCTGGTCTGCGGCAAGTGCCGCAACTGTCTCGCCGGGCGGCGTCACCTCTGCCGTGCCACCGTCGGCCTCGGCGTCGGCCGCGACGGCGCGTTCGCCGAGTACGTCGTGCTGCCCGCCCAGAACGTGTGGGTGCACCGGGTCCCGGTCGACCTCGATGTCGCCGCGATCTTCGACCCGTTCGGCAACGCCGTGCACACCGCGCTGTCCTTCCCGCTGGTCGGCGAGGACGTCCTGATCACCGGCGCCGGCCCGATCGGCCTGATGGCCGCCGCGGTGGCGCGCCACGCGGGCGCCCGCAACGTCGTCATCACCGACGTGAGCGAGGAGCGCCTGGAACTGGCCCGCAAGATCGGTGTCAGCCTCGCCCTCAACGTCGGAGGCTCGACGATCGCCGACGGGCAGCGCACGCTCGGCCTGCGCGAGGGCTTCGACATCGGCCTGGAGATGTCCGGCCGCCCCGAGGCGATGCGCGACATGATCGCCAACATGACCCACGGCGGGCGGATCGCGATGCTGGGCCTGCCGTCCCAGGAGTTCCCGGTCGACTGGTCCCGGATCGTCACCTCGATGATCACGATCAAGGGCATCTACGGCCGCGAGATGTTCGAGACGTGGTACGCGATGTCGGTCCTCCTGGAGAGCGGCCTCGACCTCTCGCCCGTGATCACCGGCCGTTACGGATTCCGGGACTACGAGGAAGCGTTCGACGACGCGGCCGGCGGCCGTGGCGGCAAGGTCATTCTCGACTGGACCCTCTGAGGACTCTAAGGAACTGATGATGTTCGACTCCGTGCGCGACGACCTCCGCACCACCCTCGACGAGATCCGCGCCGCCGGGCTGCACAAGCCCGAGCGGGTCATCGGCACCCCGCAGTCCGCGACCGTGAGCGTCACCGCGGGCGGCCGCCCCGGTGAGGTCCTCAACTTCTGCGCGAACAACTACCTCGGTCTGGCCGACCACCCCGAGGTCGTCGCCGCCGCCCACGCGGCGCTCGACCGCTGGGGTTACGGCATGGCCTCCGTGCGCTTCATCTGCGGTACGCAGGAGGTGCACAAGGAGCTGGAGGCGCGGCTGTCCGCGTTCCTCGGCCAGGAGGACACGATCCTCTACTCCTCCTGCTTCGACGCCAACGGCGGAGTCTTCGAGACCCTCCTCGGCGCCGAGGACGCGGTCATCTCCGACGCGCTCAACCACGCCTCGATCATCGACGGCATCCGGCTGTCCAAGGCGCGCCGCTTCCGGTACGCCAACCGTGACATGGCCGATCTGGAGGCCCAGCTCAAGGAGGCCTCCGACGCGCGCCGCCGCCTGATCGTCACCGACGGCGTTTTCTCGATGGACGGCTATGTCGCTCCCCTGAAGGAGATCTGCGACCTCGCCGACCGTTACGACGCGATGGTCATGGTCGACGACTCGCACGCCGTGGGCTTCGTCGGCCCCGGCGGCCGTGGCACCCCCGAGCTGCACGGGGTCATGGACCGCGTCGACATCATCACCGGCACCCTCGGCAAGGCCCTCGGCGGCGCCTCCGGCGGTTACGTCGCGGCCCGCGCCGAGATCGTCGCCCTGCTGCGCCAGCGGTCCCGGCCGTACCTCTTCTCGAACACGCTCGCCCCGGTGATCGCCGCGGCCTCGCTGAAGGTCCTCGACCTGCTGGAGTCGGCCGACGACCTGCGTGTCCGGCTCGCGGAGAACACGGCGCTGTTCCGCTCCCGGATGACCGCGGAGGGCTTCGACATCCTCCCCGGCGACCACGCGATCGCCCCCGTCATGATCGGTGACGCGTCCGTCGCCGGCCGGATGGCGGAGCTGCTCCTGGAGCGCGGCGTGTACGTGATCGGCTTCTCCTACCCGGTCGTCCCGCAGGGCGCGGCCCGTATCCGCGTACAGCTGTCCGCGGGACACTCCACCGAGGACGTGAACCGGGCCGTGGACGCCTTCGTGGCGGCGCGGGCGGAACTCGACGCCTGACGGCGTGTGCGCCCCCGCGCCGGGGGCGCACACCGGACTGATGGCCGGAAAACGCGTGTGACCTGAGAGAATCGGTCGCATGATCGAAGCGCGGCGGCTCCACATCCTCCGTGCGGTGGCCGACCACCGCACGGTGACGGCGGCAGCCGCCGCGCTCTATCTCACGCCCTCGGCGGTCTCGCAGCAGTTGACCGCCCTGGAGCAGGAGACGGGCCACCGGCTCGTCGAGCGCGGCGCCAAGGGCGTACGGCTGACGCCCGCGGGCGAGATCCTGCTCGGCCACACCAACGCCGTCCTCGCGCAACTGGAGCGCGCGGAGGCCGAGTTGGCCGCGTACAGCTCGGGCTCGGCCGGTACGGTCACGGTGGCCTCCTTCGCGACCGGCATCGGTCTGGTCGTGGCCCCC
This sequence comes from Streptomyces sp. NPDC026500, assembly GCF_055567635.1. Taxonomy (NCBI): domain Bacteria; kingdom Bacillati; phylum Actinomycetota; class Actinomycetes; order Kitasatosporales; family Streptomycetaceae; genus Streptomyces; species Streptomyces sp. NPDC026500. Next base: position 136,155 of record NZ_JBVHQB010000022.1, read on the forward strand.
GCCCTGGCCCGCCTCGCCGTCACCTCGCCCGGCATCCTCGTCCGCGTACAGGACGCCGAGGGCGACGCCAGCCTGCCGATGGTGCTCGACCGGCAGGTCGACATCGCGGTGGCCGTCGAGTACCGGGGCGCCCCGGACGCGGACGACCCGCGGCTGACGCACGTCCCGCTCTACGCCGAGCCCTTCGACGCGGTCGTCCCCGTCTCCCATCGCCTGGCCGACGCCGAGGAGGTGCCGCTCGCGGAGCTGGCCAAGGACCCGTGGATCGGCCCGTACCCGGGCAACCCCTGCCATGACGTGGTCGTCCTGGCCTGCGAGAACGCCGGATTCCAGCCGCGGCTCGAACACTCCTCGGACGACTTCCGTGCCGTTGTCGCCCTCGCCTCCGCCGACGCGGGCGTCGCCCTGGTGCCGCGTTCGGCGCTGCGCGGCATGGAGCTCACGGGTGTGGTCGTCCGCCCCGTCGACGGCATCGCGCCCACCCGCCGCGTCTTCGCCGCCGTGCGCCGTGGCGCGGAGGGCCATCCGCTGATCCGGCCCGCTCTGGAGGCGCTGACGCGGGCGGCCACGGACGACTGAGCCCGTCGAGCCTGTCGAGTCCGTCCGTCGAGCAGCGCGTCGAACCCGGCGGACCGTCGGCGCTTTCCCCTGTTTCCCTAATATGGGATATCCTCCCGGATATGGGAATCGACGGTGATGGCGAGGTCGACGTCCGGCTCGGGGCGCGACTGGCCGAACTGAGGGCCGAACGGGGCTGGACCCTGGGCGAGTTGGCGGAGCGCAGCGGGATCAGCAGATCGACCCTCTCCCGTGCGGAGCGCGCCGAGATCAGCCCCACGGCCTCCCTCCTGAACCGCCTCTGCCATGTGTACGGGCGGACGATGTCGCACTTGCTCAGCGAGGTCGAACGGGGATCCGCGCTCCTGGTCCGCGCCGCCGACCAGACGGTCTGGACGGACCGGGCCTCCGGATTCGTCCGGCGATCGGTGTCGCCGCCGCACCCCGGACTGCGCGGCGAACTGGTCGAGGGACGGCTCACGGCCGGCGCGGACATCGCGTACGACAGGCCCCCCGTGCCCGGCCTCGAACAGCACATCTGGGTTCTCGACGGAAGGCTCGACGTGACAGCCCAGGACGTCGAGCACCACCTCGACGCCGGCGACTGCCTCCGGTTGCGGGTGTGGGGGCCGACGCGTTTCCACTGCCCCGGTCCCGCGGACGTGCGGTACGCGCTGGCGGTGGTCCTGCCGTGATCACCGTCACGCGCCTGACCCCGGCCGAACTCCACGCCGAATCCGATGAGTTGGCGGATCTGCTCACCGACACCGTAGACGGCGGCGCCTCGATCGGATTCCTCGCCCCGCTCTCCCACGGCGAGGCCGTCGCCTGGTGGCGCGAGCGCGGGGACGCGGTCTCGGCCGGCCACCACATGGTCTGGGCGGCCCGCGCCGACGGCCGGCTGCTCGGCACCGTCGCCCTCTCCTTCCCGGACAAGCCCAACAGCCGCCACCGCGCCGAACTCGTCAAGCTGATGGTCCACCGCGACGGCCGCGGCCAGGGTGTGGGCCGTACGCTCCTCGCCACCGCGGAGACGGCGGCGGCCGCCGCCGGAATCACCCTCCTCCACCTGGACACCGAGACCGGCAGCCCCGCCGAGTCGCTGTACCTGTCGGCGGGCTGGACCCGGATCGGCGCGATTCCGGACTACGCGGCGGCGCCGTCGGGCGAACTGCGGCCGACGACGATCTTCTACAAGCGGCTCGGAGCGCACGCGGACGGCGCCTGACGTCGTACTTCCCCGGGGCCTTCGCCGCGTCGATGTCAGTGGCATTGGCTAGCGTGCGTCTCATGCCGGATGCAGAAGACGTACGACGTATCGCCCTTTCCCTGCCGGACGCGACGGAGAAGATCGCCTGGAGCATGCCCACCTTCCGGGTCGCGGGAAAGATGTTCGCCACGCTGCCCGAGGCGGAGACCTCCATCGCCGTGCGCTGCCCGAAGGAGGAGCGCGACGAACTGGTCCTGGCCGAGCCCAGGAAGTTCTGGATCGCCGACCACGAGGCCGGCTTCGCCTGGGTCCGCGCCCGGCTCGCCGCCCTGGAGGACGACGACGAACTCCGCGCCATCCTCGCCGACTCCTGGCGCCAGGCGGCCCCGCCCCGACTCGTCGACGCCCACCCCGAGTTGGGCCTGCCGTCCGCCGACTGAAACGGCCTCTGCGCCGCCGATGCCCCGTGGCATGATCCGAATCGGGAGTGATCCGGGCACGGACGCGACCCGAAGCGGGAACGAAGCGTGGGACGGGCGGCTTCGTGGGGGAGCCGCCAGGGGCAGGGGGAGGGGCACGAGCGGGATGACCATGACGTCTTCGGGCCAGGAGCCGCAGGACGGGGTGCCGTGCGAGGGACCGGGCCCGGGCCGGACCCGGAGCGGTCCGCTCGACGAACGGCTGCCGGCCCGTCTGGTCACGGGACTTCGCCCTGTTCTTCGTCGCGCGGGCCCTCGCCCGGCTCGGCGAGACCATGCTGCCGGTGGCGCTCGCCGCGGGACTGCTGCGGTACGGGGTCGGAGCCGTCGGCCTCGCCATGGCCGCCTCCGCCGCCCCCTTCGCCGCCCTGGTCGTGTTCGGCGGAGTGATCGCCGACCGGTTCAGCACCCGCCGACTGATGATCGGCGCCGACCTCGTACGGCTCGTGGCCCAGTCGATCGCCGCCGCCCTCTTCTTCGCCGGCCATGTGGTCCTCTGGCAGGTCTGCGTGATCGGCGCGGTCAACGGCGTGGCCGGCGCCGTCTTCCAGCCCGGCGTCGCCAGCACCGTGCCGCGCCTGGCCGCCGACATCCAGGGAGCCAACGGCGCCATCCGGATCGCCGAGTCCGCCGCCCAGCTCGCCGGCCCCGCCCTCGCGGGGCTGCTGGTCGCGTTCGCCTCCGCCGGAGGGGTCTTCGTGGCCCACGCCGGCACCTTCGCGCTGAGCGCCCTGTGCCTGCTCCTGCTCCGTCTGCCCCCGGCCGCCCCCGGAAGCCGCCCCCACGGCGCCGGCTTCAGGGCCGATCTCGTCGAGGGCTGGCGAGAGTTCAGATCCCGTACGTGGCTGTGGGCGTCATCGTCATCTGGTGCGTCTACATGATCTCCGTCTGGGGCCCGACCGTTCCCCTGGTGGCGACCGAGGTGGTGCGGGCGCACGGCCCGCGCCTACGGCCTGATCAACTCCGCCCTCGGCGCGGGCACGGTCATCGGCGGGCTCGTCGCACTGCGCCTGCGTCCGCGCCGCATGCTGCGCGCCGGATCCTTCGCGCTCCTGGCGTTCGCCTGCTTCCCCGCGTCCGTGGAGGCGGGGTTCGGTGTGGCGGCCATCTCCGGGTGCGCCGTGATCGCCGGAGCGGGCATCTCGCTCTGGGGCGTGATGTGGGCGACGAGTGTGCAGACGCAGGTCGCACCCGACGTCCTCAACCGCATCCACGCCTACGACGTCGCGGGCTCCCTGGCGATGATGCCCGTCGGCCAGGCACTCGCGGGGCCCGCCGCCGCGGCCCTCGGCGCCGACGACGTCCTGCTCGTGGCCGGCGTTATGTCCCTCGTCGTCTGCGTGGCCCTGCTCTCGGTGCCCGCGATCCGGGACCTCGTACGGGTCGACGGCCCCGTCTCCCGGTCGCCGGACGGGACCCCGGTACCGCTCGAACACGCCGTTCGGCCGTCCGGCCCGCGCGAAACGGGTGCGCGACCACCGGCGTGAGTGCGGTATTGTTTCCGTGCGCGTCCAGCCAGGGGAAACCCCAGGTCAGACGGGCATCGGGACGTGGCGCAGCTTGGTAGCGCACTTGACTGGGGGTCAAGGGGTCGCAGGTTCAAATCCTGTCGTCCCGACTGGAGTCTTCTCTGAAGTCGCAGGTCCGAGGCCGTCCTCTCGTTTCACGAGAGGACGGCCTTCGGCGTCTTCCGGGCCTGCCCCGGACCCGCACGTCTCACGGTGTCCCCGCTCCGACGGGTGCCTGCCTCTCCGGCACCGACGGCGGAGGTGACGGGACGAGGTCCTGTTCGGCCCAGATCGCCTTGCCCCGGCTGACGCCCCGGACGCCCCAGCGGCGGGTGAGCTGTGCGGTGATGAAGAGCCCGCGCCCGTGCTCGTCCGTGTCCAGGGCCCGGCGCAGATGCGGGGCGGTGCTGCTGTCGTCGGCCACCTCACAGGTGAGGGTGTCGCCGAGGATCAGCCGCAGCCGGATCGGTCCCTTGGCGTACCGGACGGCGTTGGTCACCAGCTCGCTGACGATGAGCGCGGTGTTGTCGACGAGATCGGCTTCGATGTCCCACTGGGCCAGTTGGGTGGTCGCGGCCTTGCGTGCCATGGAGACGATCGCGGGGTTGTTGGGAAAGGTCCAGGTGTTGGTCCGGTCGGGGCCGAGCGCGCGGGTGCGGGCCAGGAGCAGGAAGGCGTCGTGGTCGAGCCGGTCGGGAACCAGATCGAGGGCGAGCGAGTCGCACAGCTCCTGAAGGGAGGGGCCGGGCGCGGCCTCGCCGATCCGGCTCGGCAGCGACCGCTCCATGACCGTGGGATCGGCCAGGAGCGCGGTGTTGTAGAGCACCAGGGTGCTGCCCGCGGGCAGGGCACGTTCGGTCGACCGGTACTGGGCGATGCCCTGCCCCAGCGGGGGGCCCGGGTCGACGTCGAGTGCTTCGACGTCACCGCCCGGGTGTACCAGGACGGGTGCCGGGTGTCCCGCGCTCGCCGCCGTGCAGAGCCGGGTGACCGGGTCGTAGACGACGTAGAGGCAGCTCGCCGGGGCGGTGTCGGCCGGGAGGCCGGGCGTGCCGGGCGGGACCGGCTGGGGGCGGCTGGCGAGGTCGTGCAGGCGTTCCAGGATCTCGTCGGGCGGCAGGTCGAGGTCGGACAGCGCCTCGATCGCGGCCCGCAGTTCGCCCATGGCCGCGGGGTCGGCGGCGCCCGCTTCCGCGGCCGTGTCCCCGGCGACGAGCGCGATCCTGGCGCCGGACAGGGGGATGACGTCGAACCAGGCGCCGCCCGTCCCGGCGGGCAGGTAGGTGTGGGCGAGGTCGACCGCGGCGGCTGCGGGCGTTGCCGGATGAGTGAGGCGGCCGGTGAGGATGCGGGCCGTGGAGCGTTCGCGTCCGTACTGGCGGGCGTTGTCCAGACAGAGGGCGGCGTGGGTGGTGAGCTGCTCCGCCAGGGCCAGGTCCTTGTCGTCGAACGGGGTCGGATTGCGCCATCGGTAGAAGCAGGCGAGCCCGAGCACCAGGCCCCGGGCCCGGATGGGGACGAGCAGCATCGAGTGCACCCCGGCCGCCAGGATCCGGGCGTCACGTCGCCGGTCCGGGTCGAGCCAGGTGGCGTCCGGATTCAGCCTGCTGATCAGCCGGGGCGCCAGGGTGTCCAGGGCGGCTCGGTGGGGCGTGGCGGGCGGGTAGGTGGTCACCTCGCCCATGTTGGGCACGCCCTCGAAGTCGGGACCGGCCGCGGAGCGGAATCCCGCGCGCCGCAGGGCTGCCCCCTGGTCGCGGGACTCCGGAGTTGGCGCGTGGCCGCGTATGACGGAGTCGTAGACGTCGACGGTCACGGTGTCGGCAAGACGGGGGACGGCGAGGTCGCTGAACTCAGCGGCGGTGCGGAACACGTCCAGAGTGGTGCCGACCCGGGTGGCCGCCTCGTTCAGCAGGCGCAGACCGGCCTCGGCCCGTACACGGGCGGTGACGTCGGTCAGCGCGGCGGCGACCCCGAGCACGGTTCCGTCGGCGCGCTGGAGCCGGAGAACGGTGGCCGAGGCGACCGCCTCGACGGCGGGCTCGCGTCTGCTGCGGAGCCGGACGAGCAGGTCGAACACGGGGCTGCCGGACTCCAGCACCCGCCGGGCGGTCCGCTCGATGACACCGCGGTCGGAGATGTCGAGGGTCTGGAGTATCTCGGACAGGGAGCGCCCGACCATGTGGTCGATCGGGAAGTCACGCATCATGCGCGCGGCGGTGTTCACCCGTACGAGTCGCAGGTGCCGGTCGTAGACGTGCAGGCCCGCCGGAGAGCGGGAGAACAGCGCGTCCAGGAGCGCCTCCCCCAAATCCTCGCCCGCCGAGTCGGCTTTCGAACCGTATCCATCGGTCACGACGGAACACCTCGATGAGTCGGCAACGATCCGTCGGACCGATCCAACCTCCGCCGGCGGGCTCCTGCCACCGGAGCAAGGCCGCCTCCGCCGGGGCGAGGCCGTCGATGGCCGAGAAAAACGCTTGGACCGTGCGGCCGCCGCCACGGGACGATGTGACTTCTTTGCCTTCCCATGTCCGGACATCGATGCCTTGGGGAGCCGAGGCGACGCGAACCCCGGACGACGCGGTGGGCAGCCGTACGACGACACAGGGTTGTGATGGCATCTCCTGAATCGCGCAAGGCCTTACCGGGCAAGGGCTCGGTCCTCCTCGCACTTCGCTACTACGGAAGGGAGCTGCGCAGGCTCCGCCGACTGGCCGTGCCGGGCATGCTGCTGCCCGCGCTGGGCAACATCGGCATCAGCTACATCGCGCCGCTCGTCGTGGCGAAGCTCGTCGGCCGTATCGCGGGCGACGGCGGCGGTGTCTCCATCGGCGCCGCGCTGCCGTACGTCCTCGTCTTCGGCGGCGTCCTGCTGCTCGCGGAGGCCTTCTGGCGTCTCGGTCTGCACTGCCTGAACCGGCTGGACGCCTTCGGCATCGAGCAGTTGTACGTGGTCGGCATGGACGAGCTGTTCGCCAAGGACGCCTCGTTCTTCCACGACAACTTCGCCGGCTCCCTGACCAAGCGGGTGCTGAGCTTCGCCTCCCGCTACGAGGAATTCGTCGACACGATGACGTTCCAGGTCGTGGGCAGCCTCGTGCCGCTGGTCTTCGGGTCGGTCGTGCTGTGGCGCTACGAACCGCTGCTCGTCGTCGGACTCCTGACGATGATCGCCGTGACCGCGGTGTGCGTGGTGCCGCTCATCCGCCGCCGTCAGGCACTCGTCGACGAGCGCGAGGAGGCGATCGCCCGCGTCTCGGGCCATGTCGCCGACAGCCTGATGAACATGGACACCGTCCGGGCCTTCGCCGCCGAGGAGCGCGAGGCGGCCGAGCACCGCTCCCGGGTCGCGGTGTCGCGGCGGCTCACCCTCCAGTCGTGGGACTACGGCAACCTGCGCATCGACACGTTCGTCGCGCCGATGTCCGTCCTGACCAACGCGCTCGGCCTGCTGCTCGCGATCACGCTCGGCGGGGGCGAGCACGGCGTGGAGGCGGTCGTGGTCGCCTTCACCTACTACGCCAACGCGACCCGGATCATGTTCGAGTTCAACCAGATCTACCGCCGTCTGGAAAGCTCGATGACGGAGGCCGCCCAGTTCACCGAACTGCTGATGACGCCGCCGACCGTGCTCGACCCGGTCGCCCCCGAGCCGCTCCGGGCCGGTGGCGCCGATGTCCGCTTCGAACAGGTGACCTTCACCCATGGAGGCGCGAAGCCGCTCTTCACCGGGCTCGAACTGGCCGTGGCCAGCGGAGCGAAGATCGGTCTGGTCGGCCGGTCCGGCGGAGGCAAGACCACGCTCACCCGGCTGCTGCTGCGGATGACGGACATCGACGGCGGCCGCATCCTGATCGGAGGCCAGGACATCAGCAGGCTGCGCCAGGCGGACCTGCGCAGTCTGATCGCCTACGTGCCGCAGGACCCGGCGATGTTCCACCGGACGCTGCGGGACAACATCGCCTTCGCCCGTCCGGACGCCACCGAGGCGGAGATCCGGCGCGCGGCCGAGGCGGCGCACGTCACGGAGTTCGCCGACGCGCTGCCGGACGGTTTCGCCACCATGGTCGGAGAGCGCGGGATCAAGCTGTCCGGCGGCCAGCGCCAGCGGGTCGCCCTCGCCCGCGCGATCCTGCGCGACGCGCCGATCCTGCTGCTCGACGAGGCGACCAGCGCCCTCGACTCCGAGAGCGAGATCCTGGTCCAGGAGGCGCTGTGGCGGCTCATGGAGAGGCGCACGGCGCTCGTGGTGGCGCACCGGCTGAGTACGGTCGCCACCATGGACCGGCTCGTCGTCCTCGACCGCGGAAAGATCGTCGAGCAGGGCACCCACCAGGAACTGCTCGCTTCGGACGGCGCCTACGCGAAGCTGTGGCGCCACCAGTCGGGCGGCTTCATCGACGACAGTCCCGCCCCGGCCGACCAGCACTGAACGCGGGCCCACCCGGCCGGGCCCGTCGGCCTCGGGGCGCGCCCCCGTCCCGCGCAACGGTCACGCGGACGGGAGCGTGCCGCGAGGCCGGACGGTGGGGCCGTCACGAAGAACCCGGTTCACCGGGAGGGCCGGTCGGCCGGCGGCCCAGGGACCAACGGTCCCGGTCGGGGACATGTGGCCACTCTTCACGGCCGACCGCAGGCAGAAAGATCCATCTCGGATCAACTGCTCTGTTGGAGAAGCCGGAAGAGGGAGTACAGCCATGCCCGCGACGACCAGGGGTCCCGTGCCGGACGGCACGGGACCGGAGCGCGCACCCGCCGTGAAGGCGGCGCTCGGACTTCCGGCGGCGACCGCGCTGGTGATCGGCAGCATCATCGGTACCGGAGTCTTCGCGCTGCCCTCGGCCCTGGCGCCCTACGGTCCGATCTCCCTGGTGGCGTTCGTCGTCGTGAGCGTCGGCGCGCTGGCTCTTGCGCTCACCTTCGGCGCGCTGTCCAAGCGCGTCCCCGGGAGCGGGGGGCCCTACGTCTACGCCCGCCAGGCCTTCGGGGAGTTCGCCGGATTCCTCAACGCCTGGTCCTACTGGATCACCGCGTGGGCCGGGAACGCCGCGATCGTGGTGGCCTGGGTCGGCTACGTCGAGGTCTTCGTCAACACCGGGCACCGCGTCTGGGCCTCGGTCCTCATCGCCCTGGTGGGCCTGTGGATCCCCGCGGCGATCAACCTCTCCGGCGCCAAGAACACCGGCACCTTCCAAGTGGTCACCACCGTCCTCAAGTTCATCCCGCTCGTCTTCATGGCCACCGTCGGTCTCGTCTTCATCGACCCGGACAACTTCGGCGCCTTCAACACCAGCGGACAGTCGGCGTCGGGTGCGATCTCGGCCGCCGCCGCCATCGCCCTGTTCAGCTACATCGGCCTCGAAGCCGCGTCCGTGGTCGCCGGGCGGGTCCGTGAACCGGGGCGCAACGTCCCGCGCGCCACCGTGTACGGGACCGTCGCCTGCGCCGTCATCTACATCCTGGGCACCCTCGCGGTCTTCGGCACCGTCTCCCACGGCCGACTCGGCTCCTCCACCGCGCCGTTCACCGACGCGGCGAACAACATCTTCGGCGGCACCTGGGCGGGCGACGCCGTCGCCGTGGCCGCCATCGTCTCGGGCATCGGCGCCCTCAACGGCTGGACCCTGATCTGCGCCGAGATGCCGTACGCGGCCGCTCGTGACGGACTCTTCCCGGGAGCCTTCGCGAAGCTGCGCGGACGCGGTGGCGTCCCGGTCTTCGGCATCGTCGCCTCGACCGTCCTCGCCTCTCTCATCACGGTGTTCAGCTACACGCGATTCGAGGACGTCTTCACCAAGATCGTGCTGCTGAGCGTGCTGACCGCCGTGATCCCGTACCTCTTCTCGGCCGCCGCCCAGCTGTACTGGCTCCTGGTCCGCGGCCGGGACACGCTGTCGGGCGGGCGTCTGGCACGCGACATCACGGTCTCGGCGCTCGCGATGGTCTTCTCGTACTGGTCGATCCAGGGCAGCGGCTACCAGACCGTCTACTACGGCCTGTTCGTGCTGCTGCTGGGACTGCCCGTCTACATCTGGCTCAAGCGCGACCGCGGTGAGTTCGGGGAGGAGGCAGGTGGCCCGAAGCCCGCCGGAATCCCGCACCCCGCCGACGCTCGGGAAGTCGGCCCGGCCGTCCCTTCGCCCGCTGCCTCTCCCGAGACCGGCCCCCTCGTCCCGCGGCCCGCCGTCTCTCCCGAGGCCGCCCCCGCCGTCCCGGCGCCCGCCGCCGCTCCCGAGGCCGCGGCCGTGCGGGAAGCCCCGGCCGCGTCCCCGGCCCGCACGCCGGAGGCCCCGGATCCGGCCCGGCACACCGTTCGTCACGGCGGGCCCGGTGCGGTCGTCGACTTCACGGAGATCGCCAGACACCAGCACCACGACTGAGCCGTCGCGTCACCCGCCCCGACCCCGCCTGCGCCCGACTCCCCTAGGAACCAGCTGACATGACCACATTCCACGTCGACTCCGAAGTGGGCCGACTGCGCCAGGTGATCCTGCACCGGCCCGGACTCGAACTCTCCCGACTGACACCGCGCAACGTCGACGCGCTGCTCTTCGACGACATCCTGTGGGCCAAGCGTGCCCGCGAGGAGCACGACGCCTTCGCCCAGGCGCTGCGGGACCAGGGGACGCGGGTCCACTACTTCGCGGAGCTGCTCGCCCAGAGCCTCGACCTGCCGGATGCCCGCACCTGGCTCCTGGACCGGGTCGTCACCCCGGCGAACGTGGGGCCCGCCCTGGTGGAGCCCCTACGGACGTTCTGCGCGAGCCTGGACGGCGAGACACTGGCCGGGTACCTGATCGGCGGTCTGCTCAAGGCCGACCTGCCGATCGCCGGCCCGCGCAGTCTCGTATGGAACGCGCTGGAACCCGACGACTTCGCGCTCGCCCCGCTGCCCAACCACCTCTTCCCACGCGACAATTCGTGCTGGATCTCCGACCGCCTCAGCGTGAACCCGATGGCCAAGCCGGCCCGGAGGAGGGAGAGCCTGCACGCCGCGGTGATCTACCGGTTCCACCCGATGTTCGCCGGGTCCGTCAAAGCGCCCCTCCTGGACGGGAGTTCGGCGCGGGACGGGCTCGCCAGCCTCGAAGGCGGTGACGTCCACGTCCTCGGCAACGGGGCCGTCATGGTCGGCATGGGGGAGCGAACCACCGCGATGGCCGTGGAATCCCTCGCGGGCCGACTCTTCGCGGACGGTACGGCCCGACGGCTGATAGCGGTCCAACTCCCCTCCAGCCGCGCCTTCATGCACCTGGACACCGTGCTCACCATGGTCGACCGCGACGCGTTCACCATCTACCCGGGGCTGGCCGACTTGCTCCGCTCCTGGACCCTCCTGCCCGGCGGCGAACGGGAGAGCGGGTTCGACGTCACGGCCAACTCCGACCTGGCGACCGCCCTGGCCGAGGCGCTCGACCTGGACAAGGTGCGCATGCTCTCCGCTCCGCAGGACGTACGCGCCGCCGAACGCGAACAGTGGGACGACGGCAGCAACTTCCTCGCCGTGGCGCCCGGTGTCGTCGTCGGCTACGAGCGCAACGTCACGACCAACACCTATCTGCGCAAGCAGGGCATCGAGGTGATCACCATCGCCGGCGGCGAACTCGGCCGTGGGCGGGGCGGACCCCGCTGCATGAGCTGCCCCATCGAACGCGACCCGGTCACCTGACCACAGCGAGGAGAACCCCCACCATGACCGTCGACCTGCGAGGCCGCTCCTACCTGAGCGAACTCGACTTCACCGCGGAAGAGATCCACCATCTGCTGGACCTCGCCGCGGACCTCAAGGCGACCAAGCGCGCCGGCACCGAACGCCCCCGCCTGACCGGCAGGAACCTCGCTCTGATCTTCGAGAAGACCTCCACCCGTACGCGCTGTGCCTTCGAGGTCGCGGCCGCCGACCAGGGGGCCGCCACCACCTACCTCGGTCCCAGCGACACGCATATGGGTGTCAAGGAGTCCGTGCGCGACACCGCTCAGGTCCTCGGCCGGATGTTCGACGGAATCGAGTACCGGGGCTCGGCGCAGGCCGTCGTCACCCAACTCGCCCAGCACTCCGGCGTTCCCGTCTTCAACGGTCTGACCGACACCGCGCACCCCACCCAGAGTCTGTGCGACGTGCTCACCATGCGCGAGCACTCCCACAAGCCACTGACCGACATCAGCTACTGCTACCTCGGCGACGCCCGCAACAACATGGGCAACTCACTGCTCTCCATGGGCGCCCTGCTCGGCATGGACGTACGGATCGCCGCGCCCCGAGCCCTCTGGCCCGAGGACACCCTGGTGGACACGTGCCGGGCGCTCGCCGAGCGCAGCGGCGCCCGCATCACCCTGACGGAGGACGTCGAAACGGCGGTCCAACAGGCCGACTTCCTGCACACCGACGTCTGGGTCTCCATGGGGGAACCCGCCGACACCTGGCGGGAGCGCGTCGAACTGCTCCTGCCCTACCAGGTCGACGCCAAGGCCCTCGCGGCCACCGGCAACCCGGACGTGCGGTTCATGCACTGTCTGCCCGCACTCCACGACCGCGGCACCCGCCTCGGCCGCGAACTGTTCGACACCTACGGCCTCGAAGGGCTCGAAGTCACCGACGAGGTCTTCGATTCACCCGCTTCCATCGTCTTCGACCAGGCGGAGAACCGGCTCCACACCATCAAGGCGGTACTCGTAGCCACCCTGGAGGACTGAACCATGCGTATCGTCGTCGCCCTCGGCGGCAACGCACTCCTGCATCGCGGCGAACGCCCCGACGCGGAGCAGCAGCGCGCCAACATCGACCGGGCGGTCACCTCTCTCGCGGCGCTCGCCCACGAGAACGAACTCGTCATCACCCATGGCAACGGGCCCCAGATCGGACTTCTCGCGGTCGAGAGCGCCGCCGATCCGGCGCTGAGCGCGCCCTACCCGCTGGACCTTCTCGGCGCCCAGACCCAGGGCATGATCGGCTCGATGCTGGCCCGCGCGCTGCGTGCCGCGCTGCCGGGGAGAGCGGTGGCCGCCCTGGTCACCCACACCGTGGTCCGGGCCGACGATCCGGCCTTCGACCGTCCGACGAAGTTCGTCGGACAGGTCTTCCCGCGGGAACTGGCCCAGTCGCTGGCCCGTGCCCGTGGCTGGCACGTCGCGGCGGACACCACGGGCTGGCGCCGCGTCGTGCCCTCGCCCGAGCCGGCCGGGATCGTCGAGACGGACACCGTCCGCGAGCTGCTGGCCGCCGGCACGCTGGTGATCTGCGCGGGCGGCGGGGGCGTCCCGGTCACCGCGGACCGGGACACCGGCGCGCTGACCGGGGTGGACGCCGTCATCGACAAGGACCTCACCGCCGTACTGCTCGCGGAGGAGCTGAAGGCGGACTTCCTGCTCATCCTCACCGACGTCCCGTACGTCTACACCGGCTACGGAACCCCCGGCCGGCGGCCCGTCCTTGACGCCACCCCCGCCGAACTCAGGCGCGGCGACTTTCCCGACGGTTCGATGCGGCCCAAGACCGAGGCGGCCGCGCGGTTCGTCGAGCGCACCGGGGGCCTCGCGGCGATCGGGGCCCTCGACAGCGCGTACGAGATCGTCCACGGGAAGGCCGGGACCCTGGTCAGGCCCGAACTGCCCATCGGCTAGCGGCACAAGCGGGCCTGGCCCGGCAACGGCCGCCGGGGGAGAGCCGGTGGCTCAGGCCGGGTCGGCGTGATGCAGCGGCACCGTCCACTCCAGGACGGTGCCGCCCGGCTCGTTGGGCGTCAGCACGCAGGTGCCGCCGAGGTGGTCGGCGCGGGTGCTGATGTTGCCGAGACCGCTGCGGCGGGTGACGTCGGAGCCGATGCCACGGCCGTTGTCCGCCACCCGCAGCCGCAGTGTGGTGGCGGTGGCCTCGGCGGTGACCTCCACGGCGGTGGCGTGTGCGTGCCGGGCCGCGTTGGACAGCGCCTCGCGCAGCACCGCGACCAGGTGTTCGCGCTGCTCGTCGGACACGTCGGTGTCCAGCAGGCCGCTCATCCGCAGGGCGGGGGCGAAGCCGAGTGTCTCGGACGCGCGGCCCACCTCCGTGACGAGCCGGGCGCGCAGACCGGTGGCGCCCGCCCGGTCGCTCTCCCGCAGCGCGTAGATCGTGGATCGTACGACCTTGATCGTGTCGTCGAGATCGTCCACCACCCGCTGGACGCGTTCGGCCACCTCGGGCCGGTCGGAGAGCCGGTTGAGCACCGACTGCAGGCTGAGCCCGCCGGCGAAGAGCCGCTGGATGGCCAGGTCGTGCAGGTCGCGCGCGATGCGGTCCCGGTCGTTGAGGACGAGCAACCGCTCCGCGTCGCGGCGGTGTTCGGCGATCTCCAGGGCGAGCGCGGCGTGACCGGCGAACCCGGCGATCATGTCGACGGTGGCGTCCGGGAACACGGTGCCGCCCTGCCGGTTCGCGACCTGGAGGACGCCGCGCACCCGCTCCTGGGTGCCCAGCGGAATCACGAACGCCGGGCCGAGTTCGAGAACCGACGCGCTGCCCGTCCCGGTGCGCGGGTCCTCGCTGAGGGACGCACTGACGATTCGCTCGCCGGAGGTGAACACCTTGGCCGCCAGACTCGTCCCGTCCGGCAGGGCCAGCCCCCGTACGAGTTCGGCGTCGCGTCCCTCGGCGGACTCGATGACCAGGTCCGTGGTGCCGGTCACCGGCAGAGCCAGGGTCACCAGATCCGCGTCGGACAGTTCGCGGACCGTCGCCGTGAACGCGTGCAGGACGTCGATCGGATCGGCGCCCGACAGCAGGGTGCGGGTCAGGTCGCTGCTCGCGGCCAGCCAGCGCTCACGGCGCCGGGCGTCGTCGTACAGCCGGGCGTTGTCGATGGCCACCCCGGCCGCCGCGCCGAGCGTGCGCAGCACGGCCTCGTCCTCGGCGTCGAACTCTGCCCCGCCGTGCTTCTCCGTGAGGTACAGATTCCCGAAGATCTTGTCGCGGACCTGTACCGGGGTGCCGAGGAACGTGGTCATCGGGGGATGACCGGGCGGGAAGCCGACGGAGTCCGGGTGTTGGTTCAGGACCGGGAGCCGCAGCGCGTGCGGCTCCCGGATGAGCAGCCCGAGGATGCCTTCTCCCCGGGGATAGTTCCCGATGCGCGCGATGGTCTCCTCGTCGATCCCCACCGTGATGAACTGCTTGATGCCGCCCTCGTCACCGAGGACGCCGAGCGCCCCGTAGCGGCAGTCGACGAGCTGAACCGCGGACTCCACTATCTGCCGCAGGACCACATCCAGGTCCAGGTCGCTGCCGATCGCGAGAACCGCTTCGAGAAGGGTGTGCACCCGGTTCTGGGTGCCTCGCACACGCTGCACCTGCTCCTGCAGGTCCTCCAGCAGGGCATCCAGCCGGAATTGCGGTGCCGAGGGCTCCTCGGGAAGGCTCGCGCACTGGTCCATTCGTGTTCCCCTCAATCGCCGCCCGTCGAAGCCATGATGCCCGACCGGCCGCGCCCGCAGTCGAGCACCTGTGCGGAACGCGGCGGACGGCTTCAGGACGGAAGGGAGGAAACACGCGAAGGTGAGCCGGGAGATGGTGCTACCGGGCGTGCAGGGTCTCCAGCGCTCTGGCGAGCACGTGGGGGTCATGGTGCCCCTTGTAGACCTCCGGCGGCCGTCCGGGGAGCCGAAGGAGCTCGGCCACCGCGGTCCAGGCGGTGCGCACGGAGTACTCGACCGTGAACACCACATCGTCGGGGACCTCGGCGAACTGGCCGATGAAGGCGAGGTTGACCGACCCCTCGGGCACTACCGCCGGCCGGTCGTCACGGCGGCGGACCAGGAACTGACTCGTGATGTACGGCATCACACACGGCACGACGGTGGACGTCTCCCGGACCCGGTCCGCCACGGACGCGTCGAACCGCAGATGGTGCAGGACCTCGTCGAGGATCTCCCGGCCGGAGCACTCGGTCATCGGCTTGCCGGTGAGGTTGCCCGGGCGGTCGGGGAACAGGCCGTAACCCCACCAGACCGAGACGCCCTCGGGCTGGTCGCGGTAGACGGGCTGACGGTTGGCGACGATCGTGAGCAGCCAGTTGGAGGCGGTGAACGTCATCAGACCGCCTCGTCCGGCGGGCCGGCCGCTGAACTTCTCCAGCGCTTCGAGGAACGCCGGGTCCCGGTCGGTGACGGTGAACGACTCCCAGCGGGACTCCTTCACGTTCTTGTCGAAGGCGGCGGGGTTGCCGAAGTCGTCGCGGCCCCGGGCCAGCCGGTTCCAGAGCAGCCACGCGTCGGAGCGGCGCGGCGGCGCGGGGGGTGGCCCGGTGTGCGAACCGAGGCTGGAGGCGTCCGTCATGGAGCCGTTGGTCACCAGGACCAGGTCCTCGGGGGTCACGTCGATCCGCTCGTCCCGGCCGTCGTGGCTCACCCGGATCTGCTCGACCGCGGTGCCGCGATGCCCCGGCGCGAGCCGCAGGTCGGTGACCCGCCACCCCGTCCGGACGATGACGTCCCGCTCGCGGAGCCAGGCCTCCAAGGGGCGCACGATCGAGTCGTACTGGTTGTACCGGGTCCGGTGGATGCCCGTCATGGACGAGAACTCGGGGAACAGGTGGAGGAAGCGCCGGAGGTAGCGGCGGAATTCGATCGCGCTGTGCCACGGCTGGAACGCGAACGTGGTGCACCACATGAACCAGAAGTTCGTCGTGAAGAAGTGTTCGCCGAAGCAGTCCGTGATCCGCATGCCGTCCAGATGCCCCTCGGGCGTGGCCAGGCAGCGGAGCAGGTCGATCCGGTCCCGTTCGGAGAACCCCATCGAGCGGGTGTCGACGATGTCTCCCTGTCCGTCGACGAGACGGGAGACGTCGTCCCAGGCGAACTCCTCGTGGCCGTCGAGAATCTCCCGTGTCACCGAGACCGAGGGGTCGTCGAGGGAGGGGACGGCGGACAACAGGTCGTACGTGCAACGGAATTCGGCCTCGAACATCCTGCCGCCGCGCATGGTGTAGCCGGCCTCCGGGGTGCCGCCCGCGTCCAGGCTGCCGCCGGTTCGCGGCTGTTCCTCGAAGATCTGGATGTCCGAGCCCTCGAACCCACCGTCCCGGATCAGGAAGGCCGCCGCCGCCAGAGCCGCGATCCCACCGCCCACGAGATACGCCTTCGGCATCACAGGGCTCCCTTTGCGTCGCCGGAGGCGCCCGTGCCGCCGTGTCCGGTGCCATCGAGTGCAGTGCCGTCATGGGTCGTCGGGGTGTGCGGGGCCGGGCCGCCCCCGCGCCAAGGCGGGGCCTCCTGGTGATGGGCCGAACATCCGGAGTGCGCGACCTGCTCGGTCCTGCGGCGCAGCCGGTCCTTGAGCTGGTCGACCACCTCTCGGCCGGTGGCCTCCTCGGCGAGGACGACCACCTCGTGGCCCCCGACCCGCAGTTCGGCCGCGGCCGACCAGGGGCGGTCCGCATGATGGACCGCCGATCTCGTGATCCGCACCTCGCCGGTGACGTCGGGCAGGCCGGGCCGTCCCACGACCGCGTCGATCTTCGCCCGCGCGTACGCCAGGGTCTCCTCGTCCACCTCGCCGTCGACGCGCAGCCGCACGTCGGGAGTCGTCCGGGTGTTGTCACTGGTCATGTGAATCCTTCCAAAGATGTGCGAGTGGGTCAGGAGGCTGTGGGGTGGTCGGCCTCGGTGAGGAGGAGGCCGGCGATCAGATCCGGGCACACCGTGCCTCGGGCCGCGGTAGTCCCGCGTTCGCTTCGGCGGCCGGGGCGCCAGGGATTACGCGGGGAAAGGGGATGGGAAGGGGGATCGGGGCCGCGGTCGGCCCCAGAGGCCGGTCCAACGGCGGTCGGGGCCCGGCCGGGCCGGGGCCGTTCGGTCCGCGGCGACGGCCGACCGTTCCTTCGCCGCAGCCGCCGCCGTCGTCCCGGCCGATCGGCCCTTCGTCGGTCGTGGCCCGTCGTCCCGGCCGATCGGTTCGTCGCCCCGGGTCGGCCGGTCATGCCGACCGTTCGACCTTGCCGTTCTTGCTCTTCTTGCTCTTCTTGCCGTCCGTGCCGTCCGTGCCGTCCGTGCCGTCCGTGCCGTCCGTGCCGTCCGTGCCGTCCGTGCCGTCCGTGCCGTCCGTGCCGTCCGTGCCGTCCGTGCCGTC
>NZ_JBVHQB010000022.1:154107-178337 GCF_055567635.1 Streptomyces sp. NPDC026500
GTCCGGCCCGTAGTAGGCCGCGCGCATGAGCCGGCTCATGTCGTCGAGCATCGGCATCCGCGGGTTGGCGGGCGCGCACTGGTCCTCGTAGGCGTTGAGGGCCTGTTGGGGCAGGGCGTCGAGGAAGGTGCGCTCGTCGACGCCGAGCGTCTGGAAGGACGGCTCGATGCCCACGGCGTCGCGCAGCCGCTCCACGGCGCGGGCGAGGGACTCCACGCCCTCCGCGGGGGTGGCCGCGGGCAGACCGAGGGTGCGGGCGATGTCCTGGAAGCGCTCGGGTGCGCGGTAGCTCTCGTACTTCGGCCAGCCGGTGAGCTTCGACGGGACGGTGCCGTTGTAACGGATCACGTGGGGCAGGAGCACGGCGTTGGTGCGGCCGTGGGCTATGTGGAACGTGGCACCGAGCGTGTGGGACATGGCGTGGACGATGCCGAGGAAGGCGTTGCCGAAGGCCATGCCGGCGATGGTTCCGGCGTTGTGCATCTTCTCCCGCGCCTCCGGCCGGCCCGCGCGGTCGTTGACCGCGGCCTCCAGGTGCTCGAAGACGAGCCGGATGGCGTGCAGGGCGGGACCGTCGGTGAAGTCGTTCGCGTAGACGGAGACATACGCCTCGATGGCGTGCGTGAGGGCGTCGAAGCCGCTGTCCGCGGCGAGCGCCGGGGGCAGGTCGGCGGCGAGCAGCGGGTCGATGATGGCCACGCTCGGCGTCAGCGCGTAGTCGGCCAGCGGGTACTTCTTGCCGGTCGCGGGATCGGAGATGACGGCGAACGGAGTGACCTCGGCGCCGGTGCCGGACGTGGTGGGGATGCACACCAGCCGGGCGCGCTCGCCGAGGACGGGGAAGCGGAAGGCCCGCTTGCGGATGTCGGAGAACTTCTGGCGCATGTCGGCGAAGTCGATGTCCGGCTGCTCGTACAGCAGCCACATCACCTTCGCCGCGTCCATGGGGGAGCCGCCGCCGAGCGCGATGATCGTGTCCGGGCGGAAGTCCCGCATGAGACGGGCGCCGCGCCGCACCGAGTCGATGCTGGGCTCGGGCTCGACGTCGTCGATGATCTGCACCGTGACGGGCTCGGACCGGCGCTGCAGGACCCGGCCGACGCGGTCCACGAAGCCCAGCCGGGTCATGGTCGCGTCGGTGACCACCGTGACCCGGTGCACGTCAGGCATCGAGGCCAGATAGCGGATGGCCTGCGGCTCGAAGTAGATCTTCGGCGGGACCTTGAACCACTGGAGGTTGTTGTGCCGGCCGCTGACCCGCTTGATGTTCAGCAGGTTCGCCGCGGAGACGTTGTTGGACACCGAGGTGCTCCCCCAGGAACCGCAGCCGAGGGTGAGCGAGGGCAGCAGGCTGTTGTAGACCCCGCCGATCGCGCCCTGCGAGGAAGGGGCGTTGACGATCACCCGTACCGTCTTCATGCGCTTTCCGTACTCCTCGGCGAGCGCCGGGTCTCCTGTGTGGATCACCGCGCTGTGGCCCTGGCCGTGGAAGGCGACCATGTCGGCGGCCAGGTCGAAGCCCTGCTGCACCGATCCGGCCCGCAGCACGGCAAGCACCGGGCACAGCTTCTCGCGGGTCAGCGGCTCCTCGGGACCGACCCGGTCGGCCTCGACCAGGATGACCGAGGTGTCGGCGGGCACCGTGAACCCGGCCTGTTCCGCGATCCACGCCGGGCTCCGGCCGACCGCCTTCGCGTTGACCTTGGGCTCGCAGCCGCTGTTCGAGACGGTTCCCGGGAAGAGGTACGCCTCCAGCTTGCGCTTCTCCTCGATGGTGGCCACGTGGGCGTGCAGCGTGCGGAATTCGGCCACGGCGGAGTCGTATATCTCGGTGTCCAGGATGACGGCCTGCTCGGAGGCGCAGATCATGCCGTTGTCGAACGACTTGGACAGGACGAGGTCGTTGACCGCGCGGCGCAGGTCGGCACTGCGGTGCACATACGCGGGTACGTTCCCGGCGCCCACGCCGAGGGCCGGCTTCCCCGCCGAATAGGCCGCCTTGACCATGGCGTTGCCACCGGTCGCGAGGATCAGGGAGATGCCCGGGTGGCGCATCAGGACGCCGGTCGCCTCGACGGAGGGCGTCTCGATCCACTGCACACAGTGTTCCGGAGCGCCCGCGGCGACCGCCGCGTCCCGCACGATACGGGCCGCCTCGGCGCTGCAGCGCTGTGCGGAGGGGTGGAACGCGAACACGATCGGGTTGCGGGTCTTCAGGGCGATGAGCGCCTTGAACAGGGTCGTGGACGTCGGGTTGGTCACGGGGGTGACCGCGCACACCACACCGACGGGCTCCGCGATCTCGATCACGTCCTCGATGTCGTCGCGGGCGATGACGCCGACGGTCTTCATCCGGCCCATGCTGTGCGTGACGTGCTCGCACGCGAACATGTTCTTGGCCGCCTTGTCCTCGAAGACCCCGCGACCCGTCTCCTGCACGGCGAGCATTGCCAGCTGCGTGTGATGGTCCAGGGCGGCGACCGAGGCCTTCTTGACGATGTGGTCGACCTGTTCCTGGGTCAGGGCCTCGTAGTCGGCGAGCGCCTTGAGCCCGTTCGTGACCAACTGGCCCACGGCGACGGTGATGTCGGAGGGAATCTCGTCGGAAGGCGTGTGGGCGGAAGGAACGTCGACGGAAGGAACCTCGGCGGAAGGAGCGGCGGGAGGCGCGGTCCGGGTTCGGTCGTCCTGTCGGGTCATGGCTGGCGTTCCTCCGTCGTCGTGGGGCGATGCCGCGGGTCGGGCGGCGTTGTTGTGGAGCCTTCGGCGTCGCGGGTCGGCGACGTCGGTGGGGGACCGGCGCCGAGAGGGGACCGGCGCCGCTTCCCTACGAAGCCTCGCGCGATCTCTCCTCGCCTCCCACGTCCTGTTGGTCCCGGACCGGGGTCCGACCGGCCCCGGTCCGTCCGGGCCGGTGGGCCTACGCCGGGTGCGCTGTTCCGCACGGGCGCGCGAAGTCGAGTCGAGTCGAGTTGAGCCAAGTTGAGCCAAGCCAGGTCGAACGGTCCGAGCGGAGGCGCTCCGAGCTGCGCGGAGGCGCTCCGAGCGGAGGCGCGCCGAGCGGAGGCGCGCCGAGTCGAGCGGAGGCAAGTCGGGCAGGCACGAGCGGAGTTGAGCCGAGGCACGTCGACTCGGTTCGGGCCGAGTCGAGTCGAAGCGAGGCCGACCGGGCCGCGCCGAGGCACGCACGGTCCCCCGGTTCGGCTCCCCGGCCGTCCGCCGGTTCGGCCGTGCGTCGGTCGACTGCCCCGCACTCCTCAGCGTTCAGGCAGCCAGTGGTGGTCGATCCGGTGGGAGGGGTGCCGCTCGGGCGGGTGGGTGTCATCGACGCGGAAGGTCAGGCTGTTCATGACCCCCACGACACCGTCGACCCGCCACGCCAGCCGGATGACCTGCGGGATCTCGCTTCGCCGCTCCAGGCGTCCCTCCAGTGTCACCACGCCGTCGCCGACCGAGACGATCACCGTGTGGGGCGGCAACGACAGGGTGCCCCCCAGTACGTCGTCGGTCACCTCCCGCCGGATCTCCTCGTCCGTCCGCAGGAAGACCCGCAGCAGGTCGCGGCGGGTGGCGATCCCGATCAGCCGGTCCTCCTCGTCCACCACGGGAAGCCGTTCGATGCGATGGCGCTCCATGACCCGGGCGGCATCGGCCACGCGCTGTTCCGGATGCACGGTGATCGCGGGCGTCGACATCAACTGCTCCGCGGTCGTGGCACCGACCGGATCGGCCTCGGCACCCGCCGCGCGGCGCGCCACCCACTCCGGACGCGCCGACCGCGGCAGCTCGCGGAGCAGGGCCGGCAGACGCCGGCGCCGTCCCTGGCCGAGGTCGGACCGGGCCGCCTGCCGGCGCAGCAGATCGGTCTCCGAGATCACGCCCACGACCTTGTCGTCGTCGTCCACCACCGGCAGTCCGCTGATCCGGTACCGGTCCAGCAGCCGTGCCACGTCCTTGAAGGACATCTTCCGGTGCGCCTCGACGACCTCGCTGGTCATCACCTGCCCGACGATGAGGGTCATCTCGCCATCTCGCTTCCTGCTCGGATGGCTACCAGCCTTCCTTCCCGGCGCCCGCGGGGGCAGGGGCCGACCGTCCTCGGCCAGGGGCCGGACCGTCCCGGCAGGGGGGTCCGAAGACAGGTGAGCGGGGAACGCGCCCCTCGCCCCGGGCTAGGCCTTGAAGCCGACCCCGCCGTACAAGGACACAGGCTCGTCGCCGATCGGGGTCTCGCCCTCCGCGAGCTCCGGACGCCAGTCCTTCACGGA
The DNA here is from genome assembly GCF_055567635.1 of Streptomyces sp. NPDC026500. NCBI lineage: Bacteria > Bacillati > Actinomycetota > Actinomycetes > Kitasatosporales > Streptomycetaceae > Streptomyces > Streptomyces sp. NPDC026500. Next base: position 158,376 of record NZ_JBVHQB010000022.1, read on the forward strand.
GACGACGCCCGGCTCGACCAGGTCCAGTCCCTTGAAGAAGCGGCTCACGTCGGCGTGTGAACGGCCCACGAGGGTGACACCGCCGCGCGCGTACGCCTCGATGCCCCGTCGTACGTCCTCCGGCTCGAAGTCGGCGGTCATCGCGGACAGCGACAGGAAACTGCCCGGCGCCAGCGCGTCGACCAGGCTCTCCACCAGCTCGTAGGCGCCACTGTCGTCGGCGATGAAATGCATCAGCGCGATCAGCGACAGGGCCACGGGACGGTCGAGGTCGAGCACGCGCGCGGCCTCGTCGAGGATCTTCCGCGGCTCGCGCACGTCCGCCTGGACGTACTCCGTCCTGCCCTCCGGGGTCCCGCGCAGCAGCGCCTCGGCGTGGGCGAGGACGATCGGGTCGTTGTCGACGTACACCACCCGTGCCTCCGGGGCGGTGCTCTGCGCGATCTGGTGGAGGTTGGGCTCGGTGGGTATGCCGGTGCCGATGTCGAGGAACTGGCGGATTCCCGCCGTGCGGACCAGGTGGCGGGTCGCTCGCTGCATGAACCAGCGGTTGCTGCGCGCGGCCCGTTTGGCGCCGGGATCGCGCGCCGTGATCTGCTGCCCGAGCTGCTCGTCGACCGGGTAGTTGTCCTTGCCGCCCAGGTACCAGTCGTACACCCGCGCCGGATGTGGCCTGCTGGTGTCGATCCGGTCCGCGGTGGACTCCGTCCCCGTCATACGACAACTCCCTGCTCGGCTGGGCCTGTTCACCCCGTCAACCCGTGTTCGACGGGGTGTCCGAGCAGTGTGCCACCGCGCGGAGCGCGGGGCGCGGAACGCCGTCAATCCTCGGCCACCCGGCGGTCACCGCGCCCTGGAAGTCCGGGACGGATGGGTGGATACCAGCCGCAGGGGGGATCTTCCCAAGGGCCCGGAGCGGGGATATAGTCCAAAACTAGCAGTGCTAATTAATGGTGTGCTCATCAATATCCGGTGCCTGTCTCCGGTGTCCGTCAGGAGTCCTGTCGTGCGTCCCGTCCACTTCGCGGCCGCCCGCCGCACGCCCATCGGCAAGCTGCGCGGGGCCCTGTCCTCCGTGCGGCCCGACGACCTCGCCGCGAGCGTCATCCGCGCTCTGGTCGCCGAGGTGCCCACGCTCGACCCGGCCCGTGTCGACGACGTCTACTGGGGCGCCGCCAACCAGGCCGGCGAGGACAACCGCAATGTCGCCCGGATGGCCGCGCTGCTCGCCGGACTGCCCGACAGCGTGCCCGGCGCCACCGTCAACCGGCTCTGCGCCTCCGGCCTCGAAGCCGTCACGACGGCGGCCCGCGCCATCGCCTCCGGCGAAGCCGACATCGTGCTCGCCGGCGGCTCCGAGTCGATGAGCCGGGCCCCCTTCGTCCTGCCCCGCCCGGACGAGGCGCTGCCGCACCGCATCGAGACCGTCGACACCCGGCTCGGCTGGCGGCTGGTCAACCCCGTGATGAAGGAGCTGCACGGGGTCCTGTCGATGGGGGAGACCGCGGAGGAGGTCGCCGAGCGGTACGGCGTCTCGCGCGAGCGGCAGGACGCGTTCGCGCTCCGCAGCCACCAGCGTGCGGCGGACGCCCGTAAGAACGGGTACTTCGACTCCGAACTGCTCCCCGTGGAGCGTCCCGACGGCGTGATCGTCGACAGCGACGAATGCGTACGGGAGGACACATCGCTCGACAAGCTGGCTCGCCTCAAGCCGGTGTTCCGCGCCGGCGGCACGGTCACCGCGGGCAACGCCTCGCCGATGAACGACGGCGCCGCCGGTGTGCTGCTGGTCAGCGAGGAAGCCCTGAACGACCTCGGGCTCGAATCGCTCGGACGGTATGTCGCCGGGGCCTCGGCCGGCGTCGATCCCGATGTCATGGGCATCGGCCCCGTACCCGCCACCCGCAAGGCGCTCGGACGTGTCGGCTGGACCGTCGCCGACATCCAGGAGGCCGAGTTCAACGAGGCGTTCGCCGCTCAGGCCCTCGCCTGCGTGGACCGCCTCGGTATCGACCCCGATCTCGTCAATCCGACCGGCGGCGCCATCGCGCTGGGCCACCCGCTCGGCGCCTCGGGCGCCCGCATCCTCACCACCCTGCTGCACCGCATGCGCCGCACGGGCACCGAGCGCGGCCTGGCCACGATGTGCGTCGGCGTTGGGCAGGGCAGCGCGATCCTGGTCGAGCGCCACTGACGTCCCGACCCGCTGCCGTACGCGCGGGGCGCGCCGCGGGCCGATGCCGTGCGCGAGGTGCGCCACGGGCCGCCGTCGTACATGCGGGGCGCCATGGGCCGCTGTCGTACGCGAGGGGCGCCACGGTTCGCCGTACGCCCAGCGTGTGCCCGCCCGGTCCGTTCGCGCCCACGCGATCACGGCGGCGGGCGGTCTGGTCGTCCCCGTGCACCGAAGGTCCTCAAGAGGGAGCTGCGAGCCCGACACGGCGTGTGCCCCACGGTCACCGGGCGGGCCCCTCCTCACCCCGGCGAGTTGCGTGGGCATAGCATCGGCCCCCGCATGAACACGATGACGCTCTGGCACATATCCATGGGGGAGTTCGCCGCTCTCGCCGCCGCGGCTCTGCTCGTCGGCTTCTCCAAGACCGCCGTCAGTGGCGCCAACACGGTCAGCCTGGCGGTCTTCGCCGCCGTACTGCCTGCCCGCGCCTCGACCGGCGTGCTGCTGCCCCTCCTGATCGTCGGCGACGTGCTCGCCGTCGCCACCTACCGGCGCCACGCCCACTGGCCCACGCTGTGGCGCCTGTTCCCGGCGGTCGCCGCCGGTGTCGTCCTCGGCACGGTGTTCCTGGTGTGGGCCGACGACGGGGTCGTACGGACCTCGATCGGCGCGACCCTGCTGCTGATGACCGGGATCACTGTGTGGCGCCGCCGGGCCGCCGTCCAGGACGAGGAACCCGACTCGGTCGTGACCCGCACGGGCCGTATCAAGGCACGTTCCTACGGTGTGCTCGGCGGCTTCACCACCATGGTGGCCAACGCGGGCGGTCCGGTCATGTCGATGTATCTCCTGTCGACGGGCTTCCGCAAGCTCGGCTTCCTCGGCACCTCCGCCTTCTTCTTCCTCATCGTCAACGTCTCCAAGCTGCCCTTCAGCGCGGGCCTCGGCCTGATCAACGGTCGTTCGCTGCTGCTGGACGCGGCCCTGGCCGTCTTCGTCGTGCCGGGGGCGTTCCTCGGGAAATGGGCGGTGAAGCGCATCAACCAGCTGCTCTTCGAGCGCCTGGTGATCGCGGCGACGGTGGTGGGCGGAGTACAGCTGCTGCTGCGCTGAGTCCGCGCCCCCCGCCGCGGGCGGCATGCGCACAGCCGTTCCCGGTGGCTTCCTCGCACCCCGTACCCTCGGTCCATGTCCCCCCACGTCCTCCTCCTCGGCGGTACGGCCGAGGCCCGCGAACTCGCCGCGGAGCTTTCCGCGCGCCCCGGTGTGCGGGTGACGACATCGCTGGCGGGCCGGGTGTCCCGGCCGGGAGCGCTCGAAGGGGCCGTACGGACCGGGGGGTTCGGCGGGGCGGACGGACTCGTGCGCTGGCTGCGCGAACACCGGGTCGACGCCGTGGTCGACGCGACGCACCCGTTCGCGTCCGGTATCACCGCGAACGCGGCACGGGCCGCGGCGGCGACCGGGATTCCCGCCGTGGTGCTGCGCCGCCCCGGCTGGCGCCCCGGCCCCGGCGACCGCTGGCACCCGGTGGACTCCCTCGCCGAAGCCGCCGCGCTGCTCCCCGAGTTGGACCGCCGTGTCTTCCTCACCACGGGCCGCCTCGGTCTCGCGGCCTTCGCGGATCTCCCCCGGATCCACTTTCTCGTACGGTCGGTGGAGGCCCCCGAGCCGCCGCTGCCGCCGGACACCGAAGTGCTGCTCGCGCGCGGTCCCTTCACCGTGGACGACGAGAAGAGCCTGCTCCGTCGGCATCGCATCGATGTCCTGGTGACCAAGGACAGCGGAGGAGCCGCGACGGTGGCCAAGCTGACCGCAGCCCGCGATCTCGGCCTCCCCGTGGTCGTCGTACGCCGTCCACCCCTCCCTCAGGACGTGAGCGCGGTACCGGACGTCGCGTCGGCGCTGGCCCTGCTGGACCTGGGCCCGGGGTGACCGGCCGCCGGATCCGTCGCGCGGCCCGCGGCATCCCGTCCCGGTTCCCGGTCTCAACGGCGCGCCCACGCACCGCTGTTCGCGGCGGGCCGGGCGCCGGCCCGGGCGCGGGGCCGGTCAACTGGTCGTGGCCGACGTCAGTTCCGGGGTCCGGTCGGGCAGGCCCTGGGTCAGGTCCTCGACCAGCAGACGCTTGGCGATGGTGTCGACGGCGGCGCGCAGTTCCGTGCCGGACGGGCGGCCGATGTCCTGCTCCACGCGTTCGGCGAGCCATCGGCCCCAGGCCTCGCTGATCACCCGTGCCTCACGTTCGCCCGCCGCGGTGTGCGAGAACAGCGAGCCGTGCCGGGTCAGATAGCCCTCCTCGACCATGCGGTTGAACACCGGGACGAGCACCTCGGGAGGCAGATGGCGCCGGGCGGCGATCAGCGCGAGGTTGGCGTGGCCGACCATGCGGGTGAACAGTTCGACCTGCATCACGGCCCAGGCGCCCGCCACGTCCAGCCGGGTGTCGGACTCGGAGACGATCCGGCGCGCGGTGTTCATCTCGGTGGTACCGAGGATTTTCGCGACCGAGAACTCCAGCAGCCGCTGGGAGTTGGCGGTGGACGGCGACGCGAAACCCTCGCCCATGTCCGTCGACCCCATGCGCGCGCTGTCGCGCAGCTCCACCTGCTTGAGGAAGAGCGCCACGACGAAGCCGAGGAGCGCGACCGGAACCGTCCACAGGAACACCGTGTGCAGGGTGTCGGCGTACGCGTCGACGATGGGCTTGGCCGCCTCGGACGGCAGTTTGTGCAGCCCCTCCGGACTCTGTGCCGCCTTGGCGATGACGACCGGCCCGGCCGCACCGGTCTCCACGGCCGCCCTGACCCCGTCGGCCAGGTTGGGCTTCAGCGCGTTGGTGTAGATCGTGCCGAAGACAGCCGTACCGAACGAACTGCCCAGCGTACGGAAGAAGGTGACCCCGGAGGTCGCGGTGCCGAGGTCGGTGTACTCGACGGTGTTCTGCACGGCGATGGTCAGCACCTGCATGCACAGCCCGATCCCGGTACCGAGCACGAACATGTACAGGGACTCCAGCCAGGCCCCGGTGTCCGGTCCCATGCGCGACATCAGATAGAGCCCGACCGCCATCACCAGGGAGCCGACGATGGGGAAGATCCGGTACTGCCCGGTCTTGCTGACCACGTTCCCGCTGAAGACCGACGCGATGAGCAGCCCCAGGACCATGGGCAGGGTGCGCACACCCGAGAGGGTGGCCGAGTTCCCGTCGACGTACTGCAGATACGTCGGCAGATAGGTCATCGCGCCGAGCATCGCGAACCCCACGATGAAACTCAGGATCGAGCAGACCGTGAAGACCGGGTTGGAGAACAGCCGCATCGGCAGCATCGGTTCGGCCGCGCGCGTCTCCACCCAGCAGAACAGGCCGAGCGCCACCAGACCGCCCACGAAGAGGCCGATGATGGCCGGCGATCCCCAGGCGTACTCGTTGCCGCCCCAACTCGTCGCCAGGATCAGGGCGCTGGCCCCGACCGCGACGAGCGCGATGCCCAGATAGTCGATGACCGGCCGGGTCACCGACTTCACCACGGGAATGGTGCGGGCCGCCGCGATCACTACGACGATCGCGAGGGGCACGTTGATGTAGAACGCCCACCGCCACGACAGATGGTCCGTGAACAGTCCGCCGAGCAGCGGCCCGATGACCGTGGCCACACCGAAGACGGCACCGATCGCACCCTGGTACTTGCCCCGTTCGCGCAGCGGGATGACGTCCGCGATCAGCGCCATGGAGGTCACCATCAGACCGCCCGCGCCGACGCCCTGCAAGGCCCGCCAGGCGATCAGCAGCGACATGTTCGTGGCGAGCCCGCACAGGAACGAACCCGTGATGAAGATGATCGCCGACGCCTGGAAGACCACCTTGCGGCCGAACAGGTCGCCGAACTTGCCGACCAGCACGGTCGCCACGGTCTCGGCCAGCAGGTACGCGGTCACCACCCACGACATGTGCGCGGCGCCGCCCAGATCCGACACGATCGTCGGCAGCGCGGTGCCCACGATCGTCTGGTCGAGTGCGGCGAGCAGCATGCCCAGCACGATCGTCGCGAAGACGATGTTGCGGCGGCGGTTGTCCAGCACCGGCGGTCCGGGCGCCCCCGCCGCGGGTGGCGCCGTATCCTCCGTGATCGTCACAAAGGCCACCCTCACACCGGCGGGCTACGCGTGCATGCGGGGCGACCCGCCCGGCGTACCGCCGCGGAGGCCCGGTCCGGGCCCGCGCCCGCGGACTTGCGCCCGCGGACTAGCGCTCACGATGTGGCGCCCGGTGAACTACGCCCGCGGATTCCTGCGCAGCAGATAGGTGTCCATGATCCATCCCTTGCGTTCCCGGGCCTCGGCGCGCAACCGCTCGATACGGGGGGCCGCTTCGGCCAGCGGACCGGAGGCGAGGATCTCGTCGGGTGTGCCGATGTACGCGCCCCAGTAGATGTCGATGTCCTCGTCCGCGAACTGCCGGAACGTCTGGTGGGCGTCGAGCATCACGACCACGTCGTCCACCCCGTCGGGGAAGCCCTCCGCGAGGCGCCGCCCGGTGGTGATCTGCACGGGCCGGGCGACCCGGTTCAGCCCCGTGCGGTGCCGGGCGACGAGTGCCGAGACGCTGCTGATGCCGGGCACCACGTCGTACGAGAACTCCACCGCGCCACGGTCCAGGATCTCCTCCAGGATGCCGAGCGTGCTGTCGTACAGAGCGGGATCGCCCCACACCAGGAACGCGCCGCTCTCGTCCTCGCCGAGCTCCTCGGTGATCAGCCGCTCGTAGATGGCTGCGCGGGCGCTTCGCCAGTCCCCGACGGCCGGTGAGTACGCCGAGCCGCCCGCGGTCCGGTCCCGGTCCGGGTCGCGCGCCTCGACCAGGCGGTACGCCCCCTCCGGTATGTGCGCGTCGAGGATGTCGCGGCGCAGCTGGACGAGGTCCGACTTCACCTCGCCCTTGTCCAGGATGAAGAACACGTCCGTGCTCCTCAGCGCCTTGACCGCCTGCAGTGTGAGCTGATCGGGGTCGCCCGCTCCGATGCCGATGACATGAATCTTTCGCACACCCGGAGTCTGCCGCACGCCACTGACAGTGGACGCACCGCACCCGACAGTGCCCGGCCGGGCGCCGAGCCCGCACGTGATCGAGCGCCGAAGTATTGCCCTCGTCAGGCCTCCCGGCCACGCAGTCGTGGCGATGACTCCGCCGCGTCGACCCGCCCGCCGTCGCGCTCCACGACACCCGCCAACTCCCGTGCCCAGACGGTGAGTTCCGCGAGGGCCAGCTCGTACGGCCGCGGTCGGCCCGTCCCCGACGCCCACTCCTCGACGGCTGCTGCGCCGCGGCGCAGCAGCCGTGCGCCGCCCGTCGTGTTTCCCCGGGCCGCGTGGGTGAGCCCCACGGCGAGCTGGGCCAGCCCGCGCCAGAGCCCGCGCTCCTCCTGCGGACCGGACTTCCAGGCGTCCTCGAAGACCTCGTGCGCGTGGAACGGCCTGCCCGCGTCCAGCAGTGCCTGCGCCTCGGTGACCGTCTCCTCTGGGCCGCGCACGACCCCCTCCGGCTGTCGCTCCACCCCGTCCGCGCCGTACGGCAGGGGGCGCCCCAGTCCGTCGCGGGGCCGGGCGTTCCGTGCCCGCCCCTCGGTGTCCCGATCCCGTCCGCCGCCCTGCCGCGTCTCAGATGTCCCGGTCATACGCCGATTGTCGCGCGCCCCGGTCCCCCGGCGGAGCAGCCCCCGGCGTGGGGTAAAGTTCTGTTCGCACGATCCCGCGGGTCACCGCGGGTGAAGCACCGGGACGTGGCGCAGCTTGGTAGCGCACTTGACTGGGGGTCAAGGGGTCGCAGGTTCAAATCCTGTCGTCCCGACAGAGGCTCGCCTCATTGTCGCAGGTCAGAGGCCGTTTTCTCGTTCGCGGGGAAGCGGCCTCCGGCATGTCCCGAGGCCGCGTCCGGGCGCGGGCAAGCGCCCCCGGTGCCACCGGGATGGCCGGCCGGCGCCATCCACACCCCGGGCGCAGCAGGTCGGCCGTACGACGGTCGCCGCGACGCCATGGCCAAGGGAGCCGCACTGTCCCGCGTGACCGCGTGGACGGCCGAGGACGAGTCGAGCCGAGCCGGACCGGGTCAGTGGGGCGGCTGCTGGGTGCGGTAGTAGTCGCGCCAGATGAGCCGGTGCACCCGGGTCCAGCGCGGGATCGACCTGACGCCCGGGATGAAGGGGACCAGGATCAGGCCCAGGCTCAGCAGGGCCATCAGTCCCCAGATCAGGGCGTCGGCGTTGTCGGAGCTCTTGAACGGCTCGATCTGGTACCAGAAGGTGTAGAGCCACAGCCAGGGCTGGCCGGGATAGTTGCCGGTCTCGTTCATCATGCCCCACTGGTCGCCGGCCAGGTGCCGGCTCTGCGCGAGGTCCGCGAAGTAGTTGCCGTCGCCGAGGAAGAGCAGCGGGCGGGTGTAGTCCGTCTGGTAGAACTGGTCTCCCTCGGTGAGCAGTTCGCCGTCGAGCGCGCCCGACCGGGCGAGTTCCAGCAGCCGGGCCATCAGGACCGGGACCGGGCCGTAGGCGCCCGGGGCCACCCGCGCGGGGTTGCCGTTCGGGGCCTTGGCCAGCGCGTCGGAGTAGGCGGAGGTCCACGCCTGCTGCCGGTCCTGGGATGCGGCGTTCCATACCGCGAGGGCCTTGACGACGAGGGGCGGCTCGGGAGCCCGGCGCAGCGGCTGGATGACGAAGTCCTCGGCGGTGTCGATCGGGATGTGCACGCCCGCGAGGCGCTGCAGACTGACCGGCCCGATCTTCTGTCCGGCTCCCGGTGTGTGGTTGTACGGCGGGCCGTACTGCGCTGTGCCGCTGGTGCCGCCGAGCTCGGACACGGCGGTGGCGGTGAAGTCGGCAGAGTCGGCGCGCGACCACGAGCCGAGGGTGACGGGCTGGTCGTCGGGGGAGGAGAACAGCGCGGCGAGCCCGACGGTCAGCAGGGCGATCACGACGAACGCGATGGTGACCTCTTTGACCAGGTCGTAGGGCCTGGTCGGGAACTCCGAAGACTCGGGCGTGTCGGTCCGGCGGGTTTCGCGGGTCACGCTCGCTCCTGCTGCTTGGGCGGGACATGGTCGGTGCCGGGCGTCGGGGCGTCGATGGGCGGCACGATGCCGCGCAGCCGGACCAGCAGCACGTGCCATCCGCTGAGCAGACAGATCACGAGGGGGAACAGCACGACGTGCCACATCAGCATCTGGCCGAAGTCGAGGACGTTCCAGAACGCGCCGATGCCCACCGCGTTCATGCCGTCCTTGGCCTGGTCCGAGATCCACTGCGAGTCGAAGTTCTGCTGGACCACGTAGCCGGAGAGCGCCGTGCCGATGGACGTGAGGAAGATGACCACGCCCGTCATCCAGGTCAGGGCGCGCCGGCCGCGCCAGGCGGCCATGAAGAACGTCGCCCACAGGTGGAGCACCAGGACGAACATGAACAGCTCGACGCTCCACAGGTGCAGGCTGTTGACGTACTTCCCGACCGAGGAGACATGCCACCACGCGGGCCCCTTCAAGGCCAGCAGGCCCCCGCTGATCAGTACCACGGCCAAGGAGGAGACCGTGAGGACGCCGAAGACGTACACCCACGAGGCCATGTAGACCGGCTGGCTGTCGGGCAGCAGTTTCTCCGGCGGCAGCGCGCCGACCAGCCGACGGCGTACCGCGGCCGTCCAGCCGTGCTCGGGAGTACGGGCGTCGGTGCTCATCCGCGGCGCCGTCCGTGCGGGAAGGGCAGCAGCAGCGCGAGCGCGAAGATCACGACCATCAGGGCGATCACCACCAGGTTGGCGACGGAGATCTGTACCACGCCCCAGTGGACGTAGTGCCCGGTGCCGTTGAGGTCGACCGGTGCGGCCAGGGTGGGTGTGCTGTCGTTTCCGGATCCGGCCATGGGTTCCCGGCCTCCTCGATCAGTCGGACGTGACCAGGGGCTCGGCGCCTCCGGGACGGTGGTTCGGCGACACGGGCCGAAGGGGGCGGCCCGCGGCGGTGGCGATTCGCCAGGGCTTCGGGGCGGCTCCCACAGCACAGCGTCGCGCGTCGTTGCTCCGCTGCGGACCAGGCGCCGCCCAGTTTCACCCGTTGGGCCGAGCGACCCGCCCGCACGACGAGGAGCAGCGGGCCCGCTGGCTGCCCGGCCTCGTCACCGGCGAGATCATGGGCGCGATCTCGATGACCGAGCCCGGTGCCGGATCGGACCTGGCGTCCGTCCGTACGACCGCGATCCGCGACGGTGACGACTACGTCGTCAACGGCTCCAAGACGTTCGTCACCAACGGCCGCAACTGCGACCTGTTCGTCGTGGCCGCCAAGACCGACCCCGAGGAGCGCCCCCGCGGCCTCAGCCTGATGGTCGTGGAGGAGGGCCCAGCCGGCTTCACCCGCGGACGCCGTCTGCGCAAGATCCCGCTGGAGAGCCAGGACGCCGCGGAGCTTTTCTTCGACGACGCCCGGGTGCCGAGAACCTGCTCGGCGAGCCTGGCACGGGCTTCGCCACTCTGATGGCGAACCGGCCCAGGAGCGCCTGGCGCTGGCGGTCTCGGCGATCACTGGCGCCCGTGCCGTCGTGGCGGCCGCCGGTGGCGCGCTGTTGCTGCCGCGCCGTATCCCGTACGCGATCGCCATGGAGATGCTTCTCACCGGCGATCCGATCACGGCCCGGCGTGGCGCGGAGGTGGGCCAACCGGCTGGTGCCCGAGGGGAAGGCGCTGGAGGGCGCGCTGGAACAGGCCGCGCGGGTGGCGTCGGCCGGCCCGCTCGCGGTCGCCGCGACGAAGCGGATCGCCCGCTCCAGCGCCGACTGGACCCTCGCCGAGGGCTGGGCGGAGCAGGAGAGGATCATCGCGCCGGTCTTCGTCTCGGAGGACGCGCGTGAGGGTGCCGCCGCCTTCGCCGAGAAGCGCGGCCCGGTGTGGAGCGGTCGCCAGGAAGGGTCGTGACGGTCCGTCGGTTCGCACCCGAGGACCGTCGTCCCGGCCCGTCGCTCTCCGCGTCAGGCGATACGCCCGACGTACGCCAGAGCCTGCCTCAGCAGAACCCCGTGACCGCCCGGCATGTCGTCCGTGACCACCGGTGACGCGGCCTCTTCCGGACTGAACCAGACCAGGTCGAGGGCGTCCTGCCGGGGCCGGCAGTCGCCGGTCACCGGCACGATGTAGGCCAGGGACACGGCGTGCTGGCGCGGGTCGTGGAACGGCGTGACGCCCAGCGTCGGGAAGTACTCGGCGACGGTGAAGGGCTGCAGGGAGGCCGGGATCCGGGGGAGTGCCACCGGTCCGAGGTCCTTCTCCAGGTGGCGCAGCAGGGCGTCGCGGACCCGCTCGTGGTGCAGCACCCGGCCGGAGACGAGGGTGCGGCTGACCGTCCCGTCCGGACCGATACGGAGCAGGAGCCCGATGTGGGTGACTTCGCCGTTGTCGTCGACGCGCACCGGTACGGCCTCGACGTACAGGATCGGCATGCGGGCGCGGGCCGATTCCAGTTCGTCACGGGACAGCCAGCCGGGCGTGGTTTCGGTCAAGTCAGACATTGCTTGATCATACTTTCCGTGCGTCCGGTGCGGGCGTGATGTTCCAGGTCAACGATGCCCCACGGAAAGGGGCATCGCGCATCCTCGGCGTCAGTCGCACTGTTCCGCCCAGCGAGCCGGACGCGGCGGAGAGGTTCGCCGGCTTCGAACGGTGAGCCCCGGCGGCCTCGTAGCCTGGTACCCGCCCGGCAGGACGACCGGCGGGACCACGGGAGCGGCATGGCCAAGGAATTCACCACGGACATCACCGACGCCGTCGTCGACAGCTTCGCGGGCACGGCCGACCCGAGGCTGCGGGAGCTGCTCGGCGCGCTCACCCGCCACCTGCACGCCTTCGTCCGCGAGACCCGGCCGACGACGGGGGAGTGGGAGAGCGCCATCGGCTTCCTCACCGAGACCGGGCGGATGTGCACGGACACCCGGCAGGAGTTCATCCTCCTGTCGGACGTGCTCGGCGTCTCCATGCTGCTGGAGACCCTGAACGGCCACCGTGACCCGGGCGCGACGGAGTCGACGGTCCTCGGCCCGTTCCACATGACGGCGTCGCCCATACGGGAACTCGGCGCGACCATCGACCTGGTGGGCGCCGGCGAGCCGTGCGTGGTCAGCGGCCGGGTGCTGTCCCGGGACGGCACTCCGCTACCCGGCGCGGTCCTCGACGTGTGGCAGGCGGACGGACAGGGCTTCTACGACGTCCAGCGGCCCGACGTCCAGCCGCCCGGCAACGGACGCGGACTCTTCACGGCGGACGCCGAGGGCCGCTTCCGGTTCCGCACCTGTGTGCCGAGCCCGTACCCGATCCCCACCGACGGCCCGGTCGGCGCCCTGCTCGGAGCCACCGGCCGCCACCCCTACCGCCCCGCCCACATCCACTTCATCGCCTCGGCCGGCGGCCACGCCCCCGTCACCACGCACATCTTCGTGGCGGGCAGCCCCTATCTGGACTCCGACGCCGTCTTCGCCGTGAAGAAGAGTCTCGTCCAGGACTTCGCCGAGACCGACGATCCCTCGCTGGCACGGGAGTTCGGCGTCGCGAACCCCTTCCGGCACGCCCACTTCGAACTCGTACTGGAGCCGGATTGACTTCCTCCCCTGCCTAGAGGCGGGGTGTTCCAGCGGTCGCCCGCTGGGGTTCCTGCTTCATCGACGACCGCCCCGTCCGGGAGGACTCCCGTTGAGGTCTTACACCGTCTCCACAGGCAGACACGGCCAGCCCGGCCGCGAGAATGTTCTTCGCCGCATTCCCGTCGCGGTCATGCACCGTGCCGCACTCGCACGTCCACTCACGGACATTCGACGGCAGGGACACCCGGATCGTGCCGCAGTTCCCGCACAGCTTGCTGGAGGGGAACCAGCGGTCGATCACGACGAGTTCGCGCCCGTACCAGGCGCACTTGTACTCCAGCATCGCCCGCAGCTCACGCCAGGCCGCGTCCGAAATGGCTCGGGCGAGCCCGCGGTTCTTGACCATGTTGCGGACGGTGAGGTCTTCGATCACGACCGTTTGGACGCCCCTATGACTGTCAAATCGTCATGGGCTGATCGGTGCGAATTCGGTTCTCGGCAGGAGCGAGAAGATCTCGCGTGCAACATAGCGTTTGAGGCATCTGATCACTTCACGCCGAGTCTTGCCCTCGCTGATCCGTCGTTCGAGGTAGGCCTGGGTGCGCGGATCCCAGCGCAGGCGGCTTTGCACGATGCGGTAGAGCGCCGCATTCGCCTGGCGGTCACCGCCACGGTTCAGGCGTCTGCGTTGCTGCTTGCCCGACGAACGCTCGACGGGGCTGGCCCCGCAGAGCGCGGCGAAGGACGCGTCGTCAACCAGACGTTCGGGGTTGTCGCCAGCGGTGATGAGCAGGGTGACTGCACTGTCCGGACCGACACCAACGCGTTGCAGCAGCTGCGGAGCATGCGACTGGACCACAGCGGCCAGGCGCCGTTTCAGCTCGTTGACCTGGGCTGTCAACTGCTGGACGCGCTCGGCCAGCAACTGGAGTGTGATCAGCGTGGCGTCCAGCACGTCGTCACGTCCTGGGTGGTCTGCGACGGATGTGATATCTGCACAGGTGCGTATCAGCGCCGGGTTGGTCAACGGCGTCAATTGTTCGCGCAGGACGGGATCAGCAGACACCAGAACGGCTTTGAGCTGGTTGATGGCCTGCGTGCGGGCCTTTATGGCGGAGTCTTTGGCCAGCTTGTACATGCGCGCGATCTGCACCGGCCCGTCGCCGCTCTTGGCATGGGCGGTGGCTCTGCCAGAGATGACAGCCCGCGCGGCCGCCTGCGCATCGACGGTGTCGGTCTTGCCCTGCTGGCGCTGGGCAGTCCTGTCGGGCCGGTTGACGTCGAAAACCTCGATGCGGTGGGACAGAAGGTGGCGTGTCAGCGCCGCACCGTAGGAACCCGTGCCCTCCACGCCGGCACGGGTGAGCGTCCCGAAGGATTCTGCCCAGTCCAGCAGCGCGCGGTAGCCGTCCAACGTAGCGGGAAACGCTTCGGTGGCCAGGACCGCAGCAAAGGGCGTGAGCACGGCAGCGACGTGTGTGTCTTTGTGGGTGTCGACCCCGAGGATGACCTCGCCGTCGAGCAGTGGCTGTCTGGCGTGCACACGGTTGGGCATACTGGCCACGGTCGGTCCGTCCTCTGTCCGTTGGAGCGTCGGATGGCCGACACCGGACCGGCCGGGGCGGTCAAAACTGTGACGGCGCCCTGTTCACGGCAAGGCCCCTATCGGAACACGTCCCGCCGGCCCGGTGACAGCAAGCACCGCCCCGAGCCATCGACCGACAGATCCAAACCAGGACACCACGGTCCGTTCTCACGCGGGTCAAGCCGCAGCTCGGGACAGCACCCGCTGATTCTCACAGTTCTCACGGACGAGACGAGTGGTCAGCTTGTGCAGGAAGTCTCGGCGCCGGTCGGCGATCCGGGCGTGGATTCTGGCAACCTTGCGACGCGCCTTGGCCCGGTTCGCGCCGTCACCCTCGGCCTTGCGGGACAACTGCCGCTGAGCCTTCGCGAGACGGGCGCGGTCACGGCGTTCGTGCCGGGGGTTGGTGATCTTCTCCCCGGTGGACAGGGTCACCAGGGAGGTGATCCCCGCGTCGAGCCCGACCGCGGCCGTGGTGGCCGGTGCCCGGGTGATCGTGTCGTCGCAGAGCAGCGACACGAACCAGCGGCCGGCCGCGTCCTGGGAGACCGTCACCGTGGACGGCTGCGCACCTTCGGGGAGCGGCCTCGACCACACGATGTCCAGGGGCTCGTGCATCTTGGCGAGCGTGAGCCGACCCTCGCGGTAGCGGAACGCCGAGCTGGTGTACTCCGCCGAACGACGGGACTTCTTACGCGACTTGAACCGCGGGTACTTCGCCCGCCCCTCGAAGAAGCCGGCGAACGCTCCTTGCAGGTGGCGCAGACACTGCTGCAGGGGCACCGAGGAGACTTCGGACAGGTAGGCCAGCTCCTCGGTCTTCTTCCACGCGGTGAGCATCGCCGACGTCGCGTTGTAGTTCACCCTCTCCCGCCGCTGGTACCACGCGACGGTACGGGTCTGGAGAGCCAGGTTGTAGACCTTGCGCACACATCCGAACGTGCGCGACAGCTCCGCCGCCTGCGCATCGTCCGGGTAGAAGCGGTACTTGAACGCCCGCTTCACAGGGGTGGTCACGGCTCACAAACTATCACAACAGATTGTGGCCATCCGTTGACTGTCGGTGGTGAACGGCGATCCGCCCCGGCGGCGAATCGCCTTTCCCTGCCCTGCTCCGCAGGAATCCGTTTCTCCCCCGCAAGCGGGAGGTACCCCCAGCCCGGCCCGAAGGCCGGAGTATCCACGGAGGAAGCCCCATGACCACTCCGCTCGACTTCTCCTACGAGACCCGGCCCGCCCGGGTCGTCTTCCGGCCCGGCGCCTCGGTGACCGCGACACCGGGGGAGGTCGCGCGGCTCGGGCTGCACCGGGTGCTCGTGGTGTGCGGCAGCCGGGGCGCGGAGGTCGCCCGGTCGGTGGCGGACGCGCTCGGCGACAGCTGCGTGGGGGTGCACACGGGCGCCCGGATGCACGTACCCGTGGAGGTCGCCGACGAGGCGGTCGAGGTCGCGCGGGCGGCGGGCGCCGACGGGTGTGTCGCCGTGGGCGGCGGCTCCGCGATCGGCCTCGGCAAGGCGATCGCGCTGCGCACCGGGCTGCCGTTGATCGCCGTACCCTCCACCTACTCCGGTTCCGAGATGACGTCCGTGTGGGGCCTGACCGAGCACGGGGCCAAACGCACCGGACGCGACTCCTCCGTACAGCCCCGCTGCGTCGTCTACGACCCCGAGCTCACCCTCGGCCTCCCGGTGCCGCTCTCGGTGACCAGCGGCGTCAACGCCCTGGCGCACGCGGTCGAGGCGCTGTACGCCCCCGACGGCTCCCCGCTCGTCTCCCTGATGGCCGAGGAAGGCGTACGGGCGATGACCGGCGCCCTTCCCGAGGTGGCCGCGGCCCCCGGTGACCCGGAGGCGCGCGGCCGGGCCCTCTACGGCGCCTGGCTCTGCGGTGCCTGCCTCGGCTCGACCACCATGGGACTGCACCACAAGCTGTGCCATGTCCTCGGCGGCACCTTCGGTCTGCCGCACGCCGAGACCCACACCGTGGTCCTCCCGTACGTCCTCGCCTACAACGCGCCCGCCGCTCCGGAGGCGATCGCCGCCCTGTCGCGGGCCATGGACACCGAGAACGTCCCGCACGCCCTGCGGGAGCTGGCGGGCGGCTTCGGCGCTCCCCGCACCCTCGCCGAACTCGGCCTGAAAGAAGCCGACTTGGCCCTCGCGGCGACGCAGACCGTCGCGCAGTCCTACCCCAACCCCCGCGAGGTCACCGCGCACGGCGTCCTGGGGTTGTTGACGGCCGCCTACGAGGGGTGGGAGCCGCGGAGCGAGGTCCTCTAGTGCTGCGCCGCGGAAGTTCCGCCGATGGCCATCGGCTCGTTGACCGAGCATGGTGCTTGACGCCGATGATCGGCGTGTGCTGGAGGCACGAGTACGGGCTGATACCACGCCGCAGCGCGATGCCCGCCGGGCTCACATAGTCCTGTTCGCGGCCGGTGGTTGTCCGGCCTGGCGGATAGCGGAGATCGTCCGGCTAGATGTCTCGACGGTGGTGCGATGGCGGGACCGGTTCGTCCGGGAGGGAATGGTCGGACTGAAAGACCGGCCCCGTTCGGGCCGGCCGCCGGGCTACGGGCCCCAGGTGAGGCTGCGGGTCGTGGCGGCGGCCACCAGCACGCCGCCGCACCCCTATGACGGCTGGTCGCATCGGCTGATCGCCGATCATCTGGCGGACACGGGCATCTCCGCCTCCCAGGTCGGACGCATCCTGGCCGAGCTGCAGCTCAAGCCGCACCGGGTCCGAGGCTGGCTGACCCGCCCCGCAGTTCTTCGCCAAGGCGGCCGAGGTATGCGCCCTCTACCGCAACTGCCCGCCGGGCTCAATGGTGCTGTCAGTGGACGAGAAGACCGCGATGGCCGCCCGCTCGCGCAAGCAGCCCGGCTGGCCGCCGGGCCCGGGGCGGGTGAGGCGGCGGGAGTTCGAGTACATCCGCCACGGCATCGTCTCGGTCACCGTCGCGCTGGACGTGCACACCGGTCAGGTGGTCATGGAGGAGCTGAAGCGCAACGACTCCGCGCACTTCATCCGGTTCCTGGCCCGGCTTCAGCGGTGCATTCCAACCGGGCTGACGATCCATCTGATCCTGGACAACGGCTCCTCGCACACTTCCAAGGCCACCCGGGCCTGGCTGAAGCGGCATTCGCGGATCGTGCCGCACTACACCCCCAAGCACGCCTCCTGGCTGAACCAGGTGGAGATCTTCTTCTCCCTGCTGGCCCGCGCCGTCCTGCGTCACGGCGACTTCTCCTCCCGCACCGACCTGCTTGAGAAGGTCAGCGACTTCGCCATCGTCCACAACGAGACGGCTTTTCCGTTCCGTTGGAACTACGACGGTCGACCCCGCCGGACCCGGGACGAGCCCGCCGCCGCGAAGGAAGAGTGCCATGCCCGCTGACTCCGTCCTGCAGATCAAGGTCACCCTGGCCGACATCCACCCGCCGATCTGGCGACGGCTGCAGGTCCCGGCCGACCGCAAACTCGCACGTCTGCACCTGGCGATCCAGACCGCGATGGGCTGGGAGAACTACCACATGCACCTCTTCACCACCCCGGCTGGCGACTACGGACTACGCGACAGCGAACCCGGTCACCGCGACGAGCGGAAGGCCCCGCTGGATACGGTCGCTCCCACCGCCGACGACACGCAACTAGGGTACGGCGTATGAGCCAGACTCCCGTCGACCCCGTCGCGCACAACCGCCTCGCCTGGGACCGCGAGGTGGAGGAGGGCAACGAGTGGTCCCGCCCGGTCGGCCCCGAGGTGATCGCGAAGGCGCGGGCCGGCCAGTGGTCCATCGTCCTGATCGGGTATGAGCCGGTCGACCCGACCTGGTTCCCGCCGGAGATCGCCGGTCGCGACGTGCTCTGCCTCGCCTCCGGCGGCGGGCAGCAGGGTCCGGTGCTGGCCGCGGCGGGCGCGCGGGTGACCGTCTTCGATAACTCGCCCCGCCAGCTGGCGCAAGACGAGATGGTCGCGGCGCGGGAGGGGCTCGACCTACGCACCGTGCTCGGCGACGCGCGCGACCTGAGCCCTTTCCCAGACGCCTCGTTCGACCTTGTCGTCCACCCGGTCTCCAACCTGTTCATCCCGGAGCTGGCGCCGGTCTGGCGTGAGTGCCACCGCGTGCTGCGCCCCGGCGGGACGCTGCTGTCCGGCTTCCTCAACCCGGACGTCTACCTGTTCGACGCCGAGCCCTTGGAGGCGCGCGGCGAGCTGGTGGTGCGCCACCGCCTGCCCTACAGCGACCTCACCCACCTGGAGCCCGCCGAGCGGGAACGGCTGTGGGGCCTCGACGCGCCGGTGGAGTACAGCCACACGCTCACCGAGCAGTTCGGCGGGCAGATCGCGGCGGGCTTCGCCATCACCGGCTTCGCCGAGGCGCCGCACCACTCGGAGGCCACCGCCGGCTGGCTCTCCGGCTACTTCGCCACGAAAGCGGTCAAGGCTGGCGCCGGTCACTGACCCTCCACCGGCCGGGCCAGGTCGGCAGTGAGGCCGGCGGGCGGCTGGGTCAGCTGGGCAACGACCCTGCTGATACACAAACCGGGAACACCCCGGCCTCGGCAACCCCGCGTCGCTCATCGTGCTGGCAACCGTGGGGCACCCGCACCACGCATGACCGCCTCGACATCGACGCCATCAACAAACACCTCACCGCCCGATAGCCATCGGCGGAACTTGTGCGGTGCAGCACTAGTAGTGCCTGGTCAGGTCGGTTGGGGTGGTGCGTGTCCTTGGGGCCTGATGTGGCGTTGCGGGTGTGTGACTCCGGACGAGATTGCTGTGGTGCGTGGTGAGTTGGAGGCGTTCGCGCGCAAGGATCAGCGCCGGTGGGGCAGGTCTATCTGCGGGGGCTGCTGACCGACGGCAAGCGCAAGTCGGTCGAGCCGATGGCCGCCCGCCTGGGTGAGGACGGGAACCGTCAGGCGCTGGCCAACTTCATCACCACCAGCCCGTGGGACCCGGCACTCATCCGGGCCCAGCTGGCCTGGCGGATGGAGGAGGCGATCGGGCCCGATGCCTTCGTCTTCGACGACACCGGGTTCCTCAAGGACGGGAGTGCCTCGGCATGTGTGTCGCGGCAGTACACCGGTACTGCGGGCAAGGTCACCAACTGCCAGGTCGGCGTCTCGCTCCACCTCGCATCCGAGCACGCCTCGGCGGCGGTCGACTGGCGGCTGTTCCTGCCCGAGACCTGGGATCCCGCCTCGCCGGAGGCCGATGCGGACAAGGTCGCCCGACGTGCGGCCTGCGGCATCCCGGACGATGTCGGGCATGTGGAGAAGTGGCAGCTGGCCCTGGACATGCTCGATGAGACCCGCTCCTGGGGGCTCGAGGTGCCGCTGGCCGTCGCGGACGCCGGATACGGCGACGCCGCCGCGTTCCGGCACGGACTGCAGACCCGCGGCCTGAACTACGTGGTGGGGATCTCCAGCACGCTGTCGGCCCAGAGCGCCGACGCGGTCCCGGTGGCCGAGCCGTACTCGGGGACCGGACGCCCGCCGGTGGCGAAGTATCCCGACAAGCCGCGGTCGGTGAAGGAGCTGGTCATCGCGGCGGGGCGGGAGGCGGCCCGGCCGGTGCAGTGGCG
>NZ_JBVHQB010000023.1:0-149536 GCF_055567635.1 Streptomyces sp. NPDC026500
CCCTGCTCGTGGCGCACGAGCACATGACGCACCCGGCGGGAGTCCATCAACGGGTCGTAGGCCGGGAGGATCGCACCACCGGGAATACCGAATACGGTCTCGGCCCCCACCTCCTCGAGCGAGCGGATGAGGGACTGCGCACCCGTGACGTGCTCGGGGGCGGACTGCTGTCCTCCGGAACGGGGCCGCGGCTGCGGATGGTGGGCCCCGGTGGCCTGCTCGGTCATCGGCATTCTCTTCTCGATGCTGAGGGTTTTTGCGTCTTTTGTGCGATGTACGACTGGTGCCTGTGCAACAAAAAACCCCTCGTGCCGTGAGGCAAGCGAGGGGAGCGCGCCGGGTGCGGTCGCTGGGTGTTCCGGACATTTCCGGTGACCACCTAGCTTCAGCCGACGCGCTTTCCAAGTACGAGAATTCGGGTGCGCATGGCATTGACCCTCCCCCGGCACGCACCGACTGTCAAGTGGGTGGGACGGGAGTCTCATTATGTGAGCGGAGGGCCGTTCCACCCCCCAGAACAACGGGCACTCCACTCGTATACACCCCGGCGCCGCCGCCGGCGAACACCGGCTCGGCCGGTCCGTTGGGCACCGGATAGTGGCCGGAAGAAAGCGCTCTGCGCAGCCGGTACTCGTCCAGTGGCCCGGAGAACGCCATGCCCTGTCCATGGGTGCAGCCCATCGCGCGCAGGGCGACGACCTGCTCCGGAAGGTCCACCCCGTCGGCCACGGACTGCAGCCCCAGATCGGTGGCGATCCGCAGCAGCCCACTGGTGATCTTGTGCAGCCGGGCGGACTCGACGACTCCCTCGACAAGACTCCTGTCGAGTCGCAGTACGTCGACGGGGAGCCGCCTCAGCGCCGTGATCGCCGCGTAGCCGCTGCCGAAGCCGTCCAGGGCGATCCGCACACCCAGACGCCTGAGCGCGTTCAGCCGGCGCTCCAGCTCGTCCAGGGGGACCCGCGGATCGGCGTCGGACAGCTCGATGATCAGGCCGCCCGAGGCGAGCCCGTGCCGGGTGAGCAGGGACTCCACGGAGCCCAGCGGCATCGAGCGGTCCAGCAGGCGCCGGGCGGTCATCCGGACCGCGACCGGCACCGCGACGCCCGCGGCGGTGCGCTCGGCCGCCTGCTCGACGGCCTCGTCGAGCATCCAGCGGCCCAGCTCCGCGGTCCGTTCGCCGTCCTCGGCGACGCGCAGGAACTCGGCGGGCGTGAAGAGCACCCCCTGGGAGGAACGCCAGCGCGCCTGTGCGGTGACCGACGCGATCCGGCCGTTCTCCAGCGACACCACGGGCTGGTGCAGCAGGGCGAACTCACCGTCCTGGAGGGCGGAGCGCAGCCGGGTCGCCAGCTCCGCCTTGCGGACCACGTCCTGCTGCATCTGGGGCGCGTACAGCTCGACGCGGCCCTTTCCGGCCGCCTTCGCGCGGTACATGGCGAGGTCGGCGTTGCGCAGCAGCTCCCCGGCGCCCAGGCCGGGTTCGGCGAAGCCGACGCCGATGGAGGCGGCGACCCGGACATCGTTGCCGTCGATACAGTAGGGCTGGGAGAGCCTGATCCGCAGACGGTCGGCGAGCTCCAGTATCTGCTGCTCACGGGCGGTGCGGTCGCGGCCTCCGTCACCGACGATGAGGGCCGCGAACTCGTCCCCGCCGAGCCGGGCGGCGGTGTCGCCGTGCCGGACGGAGTCCTGGAGCCTGCGGGCGGCCTGGACGAGCAGCTCGTCGCCCGCCTGGTGTCCGATCGTGTCGTTGACGGCCTTGAAGCCGTCGAGGTCGATGAAGAGGACCGCGGTGCCCCGGTCGGAGGAGCGGCGCCCGGACAGTGCCTGCTGGACCCGCCGGGTGAACAGCGCGCGGTTGGGCAGGTCGGTGAGCGGGTCGTGCTCGGCGTTGTGCTGCAACTGCGCCTGGAGCCGCACGCGTTCGGTCACATCACGGCTGTTGAAGATGAGGCCGCCGTGGTGCCGGTTGACGGTGGACTCCACGTTGAGCCAGCCGCCGTCGCCGGACCGGAACCGGCACTCGATGCGAGTGGTGGGTTCCTCGGCATGGCTGGCCGCGAGGAAGCGCCGTACTTCGTGGACCACGCAGCCGAGGTCCTCGGGGTGGATGAGCGAGGCGAGCTCGGAGCCGACGAGCTCCTCGGCGTCGCGGCCGTAGACCCCGGCGGCGGCCGGGCTGACGTATCTCAGGATGCCGTTCGGTGCGGCGATCATGATGACGTCGCTGGAGCCCTGCACCAGGGAGCGGAAGTGGTTCTCCTTCTGGGCCAGCTCCTGGGTGAGGGTGATGTTGTCGAGCAGCATGATGCCCTGGCGCACGACGAGGGCGAGCACGACGAGGCCGGCGGTGACGAGCACCACGCGGTCCACATTGCGTCCGTTCAGAATGTTGTAGAGGATCCCCAACGTGCAGACGGCGGCGGCCAGATAGGGCGTCAGCGCGGCCAGCGATCCGGTGATCGGACGCGTCGCCGGGTAGCGGCCCTGTCCGGGGCCCTGCGGGTTCGCGTGCGCGTGTCCGCCCCGCTGTCGCTCGTACCGGCGCTCCGGCTCCCCGTGCTGTCCTTGGGGTTCGTCGGCCCCGGGGCCCTCCGGCGAGGCCCCAGCCGATCCGTACGGCGTGTGGCTTCCGGGGGGCCCGTGCTGTCCTTCCCGGCGCTGTCCCGGGATGCGCTCGTGCACCACGCGCGCGTGCTCCTCCGAGCCTTGCCCGTCCGGGCCGTACTCGTCGAGGTCGTGCTCGTCGGTGTCCCGCCCGTCGGTGTCGTGCCCGTGCCGGGTGACGACCCAGGGGGCGTACGCGAGGAGCAGCGAGCCGGCGAACCAGCCCGCGTCGAGGAGCTGACCCGAGTGGTAGCTGTTGTGCAGGAGGGGCGAGGTGAACAGTGCGTCGCACATCACCGTCAGGGCGAGCGCCCCGATCGCGGTGTTCACCGCCGACCTGTTCACCGACGAGCGCCTGAAGTGGAGCGCGAGAACCATGCTGACCAGCGCGATGTCCAGCAGCGGGTACGCGAGCGACAGGGCGGTGTGCGCGACGCTCGGCCCGTCGAACTTCGCGGCCTGGGCCAGCGCCAGACTCCAGGACAGAGTGAGCAGCGATCCGCCGATGAGCCAGGCGTCCAGCGCGAGACACACCCAGCCCGCCTTGGTGACGGGCCGCTTGGCCAGCACCAGCAGCCCGACGATCGCGGGCGGCGCGAAGCAGAGGAAGAAGAGATCGGCGTAACTCGGGGTGGGAACGGGACGGTCGAGGACGACCTCGTACCACCCCCAGACCAGGTTCCCGAGCGAGGCCATGGCCGAGGAGAGCGCGAACAGCAGCCACGCGGGTCGAAAACGACTCCGACGGCTACGGGCGTAGAGGAAGCAGGAGACCGCCGCGGTGCCGGCCGCGACGCTCAGCCCGAAGTCGCCCATGACCAACGCGAGACTCGTGGAGCCCCAGCCGAGCGCGGAACCGACGGCGTATCCCGCGCACACCAGGGCCAGCACGAGTTGCGAGAACAGGCCCGTCCCGCCGTCGAAGACCGTCCGACGGGTCAGCAGCGCCCCTGGGGAGCTCACCGGGCCCACCCGGTCCGTGCCCCGGGGTCCCGCTGGTCCCGATGTGCCGGGTGCGCGTGCCTCCGGCGGCAGCCGTGCCTGCGGTGGTGATGGCCGCCGTGGCCGCGGCTGTGCGTGGCCGCGCGCCAGGGTCGTCGGCGGCGGCCCCGCCGCGTCGGATCGTTGGTCCATAGGCCGTGCATCGCCCGTCGCCCCCCTCGCAGTCTCAATGTCCGTCCCCGGCGCCGAACGGTGCGCGGCGCAGCCCCTGTCGGGACGATACACCAGTCTCGTCACTCAGGGACATAGTTCCTCTACGCTCCGTAACGACCAGGGGCTATGTCGGCACTGCCCGCATTCGGGGAACTGCGGAGGGTGCCCGGAGTGGACTCGGAGCGAACGGGACGTTGCTCAGGTGCCGGTGGTGAGGACCACGTTGCGCAGCGGCTCCCGGTTCACGAAAAGGGTCAGCTGATCCGCCAGCAGCCGCTTGGCGCGCGGCCAGAACGCCGAGGTGGGCCCGCCGACATGGGGGCTGATGAGCACACCGGGCGCATGCCACAACGGGTGCCCCGGGGGCAGCGGTTCGGGGTCGGTGACGTCGAGGGCCGCGGTGATGCGCCCGCGCTCCAGCTCGGTGAGCAGCGCCGAGGTGTCGACGACGGGGCCGCGGGCCACGTTCACCAGGAGCGCGCCGTCCCTCATCCGGGACAGGAAGTCGGCGTTCACCAGGCCACGAGTGGCGTCCGTGAGAGGTGTGGACAGCACGACGATGTCGGATTCGGGGAGCAGGGAGGGCAGTTCGGTGAGGGGGCGCACGGGACCGCGCTCCGTGGCACGGGCGGAGCGTGCGACGCGCGCAACCCGCGCGAGCTCGAACGGCGCGAGCCTGTCCTCGATGGCGGACCCGATCGACCCGTACCCCACGATCAGGACGGACTTGTCGGCCAGCGAGGAACGGAAGCCCGAGCGCCACTCCTCCTTGTCCTGGCCCCGCACGAAGTCGGGGATGCCGCGCAGCGAGGCGAGGATCAGGGCGAGGGTGAGCTCGGCCGTGCTCGCCTCGTGCACCCCGCGGGCGTTGCACAGCACCACGCCGGGCGGAAGGGACTTGAGGCTCGGCAGGACGTGGTCGACGCCGGCGGAGAGTGTCTGCACGACCCGGACCGACGTCATTTCGGACATGGGCCGCTGCGAGACGGCGTGCGGCTTCATGTAGGGCACGACATAGAACACACAGTCGGCCGGATCCGCGGGAAACTCCTGGCCGCCGTCCCAGAAGCGGTAGTCGGGGCCCTCGGGGAGTCCGTCGATCTCGTCGGCGTGAAAGGGAAGCCAGACATCGGAAGTCATGGTCAGGAGGTTATGCCAGGCGCCCATGCGCGCAGAGGTTAGGTTGGGGGGCCAACCGAGGGAGGATCACGGCCAGGTGGAGCGCAGAACGATCGGGGCCGCGGCGCTCGATGTGGGGGCGGTCGGGCTCGGATGCATGCCGATGAGCTGGGCCTACACCGGGTCGCAACAGCGCGGCGAGGAGTCGCTGCGCGCGGTGAACGCGGCACTCGACCAGGGTTCGACCCTTCTCGACACGGCCGACATGTACGGCCCCTTCACCAATGAACTGCTCGTCGGGCGGGTGCTCAAGGAGCGGCGCTCCGAGGCCTTCGTGTCGACCAAGGTCGGTCTGCTGGTGGGCGATCAGCACATCGTGGCCAACGGCCGCCCCGGCTATGTGAAGCGGGCGTGCGACGCGTCGCTGCGCCGCCTCCAGACGGACGTGATCGATCTCTATCAACTGCACCGCGCGGACCCGGAAGTGCCGGTCGAGGAGACCTGGGGCGCGATGGCCGAGCTCGTCTCGGCCGGAAAGGTGCGCTCGCTCGGGCTGTGCGCGGTGGGTGCCCGGTCCGCCCGCCGAGCGGGGGCACGTTTGCACGACGGAACGATCCGGCAGCTGGAACGGGTGCAGCAGGTCTTCCCGGTGAGTACCGTGCAGGCCGAGCTGTCCGTGTGGTCGACGGAGGCGCTGGACGCGCTGCTGCCGTGGTGTGCGGCGCGCGGGGTCGGGTTCCTCGCCGCGATGCCGCTCGGCAACGGCTTCCTGACCGGCACGCTGACCCCCGGCGAGGGCTTCGAGCCCGACGACGTGCGGGCCCGCCATCCGCGCTTCACCGCCGAGATGATGGCCGCGAACCAGCCCATCGTGGTCGGTCTGCGACGCGTCGCGCGGCGGCACGGCGGCGGCCCTCCGGTCACGCCCGCGCAGGTGGCGCTGGCGTGGGTCCTGGCGCAGGGTCCGCACGTGGTCCCCGTTCCGGGAGCCAAGCGTGAGCGCTGGGTGACCGAGAACGCGGGGGCGGCCGGGCTGCGGCTGACCGCGGAGGATCTCGCCGAGGTGGCGGGGCTTCCGGGGGCGCTGGGATCCTGGGACTGAGCGGCGTTTCCGGATCCCGGTGCGGATTGCCCGTCCGTGATCGGGAACCCCTGGAACGCGAGCGGTGTATGAACAGGAGGACCGCCGCGTCGAAGGGACACTGATGGTGCAAGTTCGAGCAGTGACAGTCGTGTTGGCCACGGCCACGCTTCTGGGGACCGCCGGCTGCTCCTCCGGCGGAGGGGGCTCGGCGGGTCCGAGCACGCTCCCGGGCATCCGGAGTACGGCGCCGCACTCGCCGTCCTCCCCGAGCGCCGCCCCCGAGGCGACACCGCCCGCGAAGGGCTCGGTGAAGGTCCTGCGCACCGTGACCGAGGATCTCGACACTCCCTGGGGCCTCGCGCCGCTGCCCGGGGGCGGTCTGCTGGTGTCCTCGCGGGACAAGGGGACGATCACCCGGATCGACGAGAAGACCGGGAAGAAGACCGTCCTGGGTGAGATCCCCGGGGTGGCCCCGGCCGGCGAGGGCGGCCTCCTGGGCATCGCGCTCTCCCCCGACTACGCCTCCGACCACGAGATCTACGCGTACCTGACCACGGCCTCCGACAACCGCATCGTCCGCGTGCTGTACGACGAGCGGAAGCCGTCCGACGAACAGCTGGGCGCGCCGGACACGATCTTCAAGGGCATCCCCAAGGGCGTGATCCACAACGGCGGACGGATCGCGTTCGGTCCGGACAGGATGCTGTACGCGGGCGCGGGCGAGACGGGTGACCGGGGCCTGGCCCAGGACAAGAAGTCGCTCGGCGGGAAGATCCTCCGGATGACGCCGGAGGGTGAGCCCGCGCCGGGCAATCCGTTCCCCGACTCGGTCGTGTACTCGTACGGGCACCGCAATGTCCAGGGCCTCGCCTGGGACGACAAACAGCGGCTGTGGGCCTCGGAATTCGGCCAGGACACCTGGGACGAGCTGAACCAGATCAAGCCGGGCGACAACTACGGCTGGCCGGTGGTGGAAGGCATCGGCGACAACACTAAGTACCACAACCCGATCGTCCAGTGGCACACCGACGAGGCCTCCCCGAGCGGGATCGCCTACGCCGGGGGTTCCATATGGATGGCGGCCCTCAAGGGCCAACGCCTGTGGCGCATCCCGTTGAACGGCACCAAGGCGTCCGCGGCACCCGAGGCCTTCCTGAAGGGCACGTACGGCCGCCTCCGCACGGTCGTCTCCGCCGGCGGCGACAAACTCTGGCTGACCACGAGCGAGACCGACGGCCGCGGCACCCCCGTGAAGGGCGACGACCGGCTTCTGGAGCTGGAGGTGAAGTAGGAGGGCGGGAGGGCTACGGGGCCCGCGTGGAACCGGGGGCGGATGAGGGCCCCTGCCGAGACTCCGGACCAGGCTCGGTTACGGACTCGGGCTCGGGCTCCGGGTCCGGCTCGGGCTCCGGCTCCGGGTCCGACACGGGGTCGAGTTCCGAGTCCGGCTCAGACACGGGGTCGAGTTCCGAGTCCGGCTCAGACACGGGGTCGAGTTCCGAGTCCGGCTCAGACACGGGATCGCCCTCCGCGTCCGGTTCCGGCCCCGATACGGGGTCGAGCTCCGGGTCCAGTTCCGATACGGGATCGCGCTCCGGGTCCGGCTCAGACACCGGATCGCGCTCCGGGTCCGGCTGAAGCTCCGGCCGGTCCGCCGGCCGATGCTCCTGCCCCGGCACCCGTACGACCACCTTGCCCGAGGTGAGGTCTATCGGGCCGCGGCCCGGGTCGCCGTCGTTGAGGTCGACGCGGGTCAGTTCCAGCCGCTTGCGTTCGTCGTCGGTGTGCTTGCGCCCTGGTGCGAAGAGCTCCTCGAACATGTTGAACACGGCGCCTCCCTCGGCCCGGATCCCTCGCAGCGTAGCCCTCAGCCGACCGCTCGGGCGGCCGGGGTCTCCGGGGGGAACAGCCGCAGCCTGTGGGCCAGTGCCGCCGCCTCCCCCCGTCCTGAGACGTCCAGCTTGGCCAGAATGTTCGAGACGTGGACGCTGGCCGTCTTCGGGGAGATGAAGAGTTCCTCGGCGATCTGGCGGTTGCTGCGGCCGACCGCGACAAGGCGCAGGACGTCGCGCTCGCGGCTGGTGAGGCCGAGTGCGGCCGCGGGGTCGGCGGGAGGAGCCGTCCGGGACCGTTCGGGGGCGTGCTCCAGGGTGAGGCGGGCGCGCTGGGCGAGCAGGGCGACGGCGTCGGCGAGCGGGCGGGCGCCGAGGTGGTCGGCGGTGGCGCGGGCCAGCCGGAGGAGTTCCGTGGCGCGGGCGCGCTCGTCGTCGTCCGCGCCCGTGAGCAGCAGGGCCTCGGCGAGGCGGAGGCGGACCCGGGCGAGGTCGTAGGGGCGTTCCAGGGGTTCGAGGGCCCCGACCACCTCGGACCACTGGTCCGGGGTGCTCACGCCGTCGGCCCGCCGGATTTCGGCGCGGACCCATTCGGCGTGGGCGTGCCAGACGGGGGCTCCGGTGGGCAGGGTCCTCGCGACCGTACGGATGCGTTCCAGGGTCGGGGCGCGGCCGGGTTCGGCGACGGGCAGACCGCGGGCGTCGGCCTCCGCGGTGATGGCGGCCAGCAGCAGCGGCCAGGCATAGCGCTGGGTCCCGGGCGGGAAGCCCGCGTCCAGGGCCTGCTCCAGGGCGGCGCGGGCGTCGAGGAAGCGGCCCTCGCCGGCGGCGATGCCGATGGTGGCGCACAGCAGCGGCAGGGAATGCTGGGGCATCGGGTCGTGGGTGCCGAAGTGGCCGCGGGCAGCGGCCAGTTGGCGTCCCGCCTCGATGAGGTCACCACGGGCCAGGGCGACGGGCGCGAGACGGGACGCGCCCACGCCGGAGGCCTTGCCGCCGAGTCCGATGGCCAGGGCGTTGCGCGCGGCTTCGGCGGCCTCGTCCCACCGGCCGAGTGCGTACAGCGATTCGGAGAGGTTGCCCCAGACCCAGGCCTGGGTGTCCAACAGGCCGTTCCGACAGGCGAGTTCGATGCCCTCGGTCAGGATCGTGACGGCCTCGCGGGAGCGGCCGACCGATTCCAGATGGGAGGGCAGGTTGATGTGCAGACGGCCCACGACATAGGCGGCGCCCTGCCGGTTCGCCCGCTCCCTGACCCGGTACATCTCCGCGAGCCCGGCCTCGATGTCCCCCGCGTCGACCATCAGGCCGCCGAGGGTGAGCCGGGCGTTCAGCTCCGTGTCCCGGGCACCCACCATGTGCGCGTACTCCACGGCGCGTTCGGCCGCGGACAGGGCGCCGTGGCCGGGTTGGTGCACCATGCACCAGGCGGCGACCATGGACAGGACCTCGGCGTGCACCTCGGAGGGCGGCAGGCCGCGCACCAGGTCCTGGGCGGTTGCGAGTTCCTTCCAGCCGTCGCCGCGGACCTGTGCCTGGACGAGCCGCGAGCGCTGGATCCAGAACCACGCGGCGCGCAGCGGGTCGCCTTCGTCCTCCAGGAGGTGCAGTGCCCGCTTGGTCGTCTTCAGGGCACGCTCGCGCTCCCCGCACAGTCGTCCGGCGACGGCGGCCTCGGCCATCAGGTCGAGGTAGCGCAGGGGTGTGGTCGCGGGATCGCAGCCGCAGGGTGGATAGGCCTCCACGTAGTCGATGGGGCGCAGTTCGGCCCGTACGGCGTCGGGGACCACCTCCCACAGTTCCATCGCCCGCTCCAGGAGGCGCAGTTGCTCGGAGTGGGCGTGCCGGCGGCGGGCTTCGACCGAGGCGTCGAGAACGGCGGGCAGGGCCTTGGCCGCGTCATGGGCGTGGTACCAGTAGCTGGCCAGGCGGGTGACGCGCTCGTCGGCCGGTACGAGTGCCGGGTCGGCCTCCAGGGCCTCGGCGTAGCGGCGGTTGAAGCGGGAGCGCTCGCCGGGCAGCAGGTCGTCGCTGACGGCCTCGCGGACCAGGGAGTGGCGGAAGCGGTAGCCGTCGCCGCCGGGCGAGGCGATCAGGATGTTGGCGCCGACGCAGGCGCGCAGGGCCTCGATGAGGTCGTCCTCGGCGAGCTGTGCCACGGCGGCGAGCAGCGGGTACTCGACGGTGCTGCCGCCCTCGGCGACGATCCGGGCGACCCGCTGGGCGCTCTCCGGCAGTCCTTCGACGCGGACGAGGAGCAGGTCGCGCAGGGTGTCCGTGAGCCCCGTACGGCAGCCTTCGTGGGCGGCCACGGCGAGTTCCTCGACGAAGAACGCGTTGCCGTCGGAGCGGGCGAAGATCTCGTCGGCCTGGGCGGTGTCGGGTTCGCGGGCGAGGATTCCGGCGATCTGACGGCCGACCTCGGCCCGGCTGAAGCGGCCCAGCTCGATGCGGCGGACCGTGCGGAGGCGGTCGAGCTCGGCAAGCAGGGGGCGCAGCGGGTGGCGGCGGTGGATGTCGTCGGCGCGGTAGGTGGCGATCACGACGAGGCGGCCGCTGCGCAGCGTGCGGAAGAGGTAGGCGAGCAGATGGCGGGTGGAGGCGTCGGCCCAGTGCAGGTCTTCGAGGACGACGACGACCGTGCGGTCCGCGGCGACCCGCTCCAGGAGGCGGGCGGTGAGCTCGAAGAGGCGGGCCATGCCGTCCTCCTCGTACTGCCGTCCCCGGGTCGTCTGCGCGAGCTCGGGGAGCAGTCGGGCGAGTTCCTCCTCCTGTCCGGCGGCCGCGGCGGCGAGCTCGTCGGGCAGGTTGCGGCGCAGGGCGCGCAGGGCGGTGGAGAACGGTGCGAAGGGAAGGCCGTCCGCGCCGATCTCGACACAGCCGCCGCAGGCGACGACGGCGCCCTCGCGGGCGGCGGCGGTGGCGAACTCCTCCAGGAAACGGGTCTTCCCGACGCCGGCCTCGCCGCCGAGCAGCAACGCCTGCGGCTCGCCCGCGGCGGCGCGGGCGAGCGCATCGTTCAACACCCCCAGTTCGTCGGCTCGTCCGACGAACACCGGGCTGACGGACCTGGTCTCCACGGGCCCGAGCATGGCACAGGGGTCCGACGGGGCGGCAGCGGTTATCGGGACGGCGAGCAGTGCCCCGCCCGTCGGCCGGCCGTCCGGCGGGAGACGGCCGGCCGCCGTACGGCCGTCTCCCCGCACACCCTGCGGACGGCCGGGTGCCCCGTGTCTGTCCACGGGCGCCCCGGCGCTCATACGACGCGGGCGGACCGGTACCGGCGGGGACGGTCGCTATGGGACTGCCCCTCCGTGTCGTCGTGTGCGGACCGGTGGGTGGCCGCGCGGCGGGCGGCCCGGCGGCCGCTCGCGGCCTCCTTGGCGAGCCGGTAGGTCTGGGCCCTGCGGATCAGTTCCGCGGACCGGATCTGCTGAAGCTCGTACTCGAACATCTCGTACCCCTGGTGAAGAGTCGGTTTCGGCCTCGCTCGCTGGCGATGCCTCAACCCTCGTCTCCCAGGGGGGTGCGCCACATCGGGAGAGTTCCGCATCTTGGGAACGCGAAGGGCCTTAGGGCGGCGGTCAGATGCTTACGCCGGCCCTAAGGCCCCTCAGAGTTGTCGGGTTTCAGCTGGTGGAGGGCAGTCCGAGGATGATGTCGGAGTACTTGGCGACCGCGAGCACCAGTCCGACGACGCCGAGCGAGACGCCCGCCCAGGCGACGGACTTGATCCAGGCGGCCTGCGGCTTGCCGGGGGCACCGAACGCGGGCCGGACCAGCACGACGACGCCGACGATCAGCGCGGCCAGCGCGAAGAGGCCGCCGATCAGCGCGGTGGTCGCCCAGGCGTCGCCGTAGACCTCCTTGACCTGCGTGGCGACGCTCGCGGTCGACGAGGTCCGGAGCTGGCCGACCAGGGTCTCGCGGGCGGCGGCCACGGTGGTGACCCAGCTGCCGGTCAGCGACACCACACCGAGTCCGGCGGACACCACGGCGGCGGCACCCTGGCCGACACCGGCGTCCTTTACCGCGTCGGCGGAGTCGTCGCCGTCCACGAGGTCCTCGTCGGCCTCGTCCTGGTCCTCGGAGTCGTCCTGGCCCTCGACGTCGGTCGCGGTCCCGGCGGCCGCGGCCCCGGTCGCGTTGTCCGTGGACGCCTCGGCCTTGTCGGTCTCGGCGACGTCCACCGTCTGCTCTTCGCGCTTCGCCTCGGTACCGGTCTCGGCCCCGGCTTCGTCAACTGTCTTGGTTCCCATGAAGCGCACCGTACGGACGCTGTCTGAGAAGTTCCTTAATGCTCTCTGTGAGCGGCGTCCGAGCGTGCGGCACGCCACTCGGACGCGAGCAAGGACCACACCTCGAGGTCGTGCCGGACCCCGCGATGGGGGTGCTTCTCCCGGAGCACGCCGTCCCGGCTCATGCCGAGCCGCCGGGCCACGTTCAGGCTCGGGACGTTGCCCGCCGCGGCGACCCACTCCACGCGGTGGATCCCGCGCTCCTCGACCGCCCAGTCGATGAGGATCCTCATCGCCCGGGTGACCAGACCGCGCCCGGAGGCGGCGGGTTCCAGCCAGCAGCCGACCTCGCAGTTGCCCTGTTCCGCGTCGAAGTTCAGGAAGAGCACCCCGCCCACGAGCTTCCCCTCCAGCCACAGGCCGTGCAGGGACCCGGTACCGGCGGCGCGCATGTCGGCGTACCTCTGGAGCTGCGCCCGCGCGGACGGCACGTCCGTGGACTTGGCCCCGAAGGGGATGAACTGCCCGATGAACTCGCGTCCCCGGTCCAGGTGCGCCAGGAACTCCTCGGCGTGCCACGGCTCCAGGGGCCGCAGTTCCGCTCCGTCGTCACCCAGGGATATCGCGTACATCCCGCTCCCGCTCCTTCGTCAGCACGTCCGTCGCCTCGGCGTCCTCCGCCGCGCGGCCCAGTACGTCGGCCGCCTCGGCGTCCGTGGCCTCGGCCAGCCTCTCATGCGCGGCACGGCACTCGGGGGGCTCGATGCTGATGCGCGGCAGCCTCCGGTCGAGCCATCGGGGCAGCCACCAGTTGGCGTCGCCGAGCAGGTGCATGAGGGCGGGAACGAGGAGCGTCCGCAGGATGAAGGCGTCCAGGGCGACGGCGGCGGCGAGGGCGATGCCGAACATCGCGATGACGCGGTCGCCGCTGAGCACGAAGGCGAGGAAGACCGAGATCATGATGACGGCGGCGGAGTTGATCACCCGGCTGGTCTCGGCGAGGCCGACCCGGACGGCGCGCCGGTTGTCACCGGTCTCCAGCCATTCCTCGTACATCCGGCTGACCAGGAAGACCTGGTAGTCCATGGAGAGCCCGAAGAGCACCGACACCATGATCACGGGCAGGAACGGCTCGATGGGACCGGCGGCGCCGAGGCCGAGCAGTTCGCTCCCCCAGCCCCACTGGAAGATCGTGACGACGACTCCGAAGGCGGCGGCGACGGCGGCGATGTTCATGACCGCGGCCTTGAGCGGGATGCCGATCGAACGGAACGCGAGCAGCAGCAGGACACAGCCGAGGCTGATCACGACGCCGACGAAGAGCGGGAGCTTGCCGACGATGACGTCCGCGAAGTCGTCGTAGCTCGCCGTCACACCGCCGACCTGGACATCGAGTGCGGTGCCCGACTCGGCGCGCGGCAGGACGTCGGTACGCAGCCTGTCGACGAGGTCGCTGGTCTTCTGGGACTGCGGCGCGGAGGTGGGGACGACGGTGAGGAAGGCGGTGTCACCGGCGCTGTTGTACGTCACCGGGGTCGCCGAGGCGACACCCTCGGTGGCCCGCAGCGTGGCGTCCAGATTGTCCAGGGCGAGCCTGTCCTCGGCGCCGCGGACGTTGGTGACAAGGGTCAGGGGCCCGTTCACGCCGGGACCGAAGCCCTTTCCGATGAGGTCGTACGCCTGCCGGGTCGTCGTCGCCTTCGGGTCGTTGCCCTGGTCGGAGGTGCCCAGGTGGAGCGAGAACGTGGGCAGGGCGAGCAGGGCCATCACGACGACGGCCACGGCACCGAGCAGCTTGGGGTGGCGTTCCACGAAGGCGGACCAGCGGGCCGCGAACCCGGTGGCCATTTCCGGCTCGGGCCCGTGCTCCTCCAGTCGCCGCCGTTCACGGCGGCTGAGTGCGCGTGGACCGATGAAGGAGAGCAGTGCGGGCAACAGGGTCACGGAGGCCGCGACGGTGAGGACGACGGTCAGGGAGGCGGCGATCGCGACGCCGTTGAGGAAGCTGAGCCTCAGGATGAGCATGCCGAGCAGGGCGATGCAGACGGTGGCGCCGGCGAAGACGACCGCGCGTCCGGTGGTGGCGACGGCGTTCTCCGCCGCCTCCGCCACCGGCAGACCGCGTTTGAGGCCCCGCCGGTGTCTGGTCACGATGAACAGCGCGTAGTCGATACCGACGCCGAGGCCCACCAGCATGCCGAGCATGGGGGCGAAGTCGGCGACGGTCATGGCGTGCCCGAGGAGCACGATGCCGAAGTACGCCGTTCCCACGCCGACCAGGGCGGTGGCGATGGGCAGCATCGAGGCGGCGAGCGAGCCGAAGGCGAGGAAGAGGACCACTGCGGCGACGGCCACGCCGACGATCTCGGCCAGGTGCCCGCCGGACGGTTTGGTGAGGGCGATGGCCGTGCCGCCCAGCTCGACGTCGAGTCCCTTGGCCTCGGCGGCCTTCGCGGCGCCGACGACGGCCTGGACCTCGCCCTTGTCGAGGTTCTCGGCGCGGTCGGCGAAGGTGATGGTCGCGTACGCCGTCCGGCCGTCCGAGCTGATTCGGCCGTCCGAGTCGGTCCGGCCCGATCCCTGGTGCGCGTACGGGCTGTCGACGGAGGCCACTCCGGGGAGCTTCTCGATCTTGTCCAGGGCCCGGGTCATCGACTGTTCGACGTCGGGGGAGCGCACGGTGCCCGAGCCGGTGTGCCATACGACGGTGTCGCTGTCGCCGCCGAGGCCCGGGAAACCGGTGTTCAGGAGCTGGGTGGCGTGGCCCGATTCGGTGCCGGGGACCTCGTAGTCGTTCGAGTACGCGGAACCCGTCACGGCAGCGGCGGCAGTCACACCGCCGAAGGCCAGAAGCCAGAGCAGAACGGCGACGAGGCGATGCTTGACACACCAACGTGCGAGGGCTGCCACGAACGAGCTCCCAGGGGGGATTTGTGGATCTTTATCGGGAACTGCCCGCAAAGAACGCATGACTAATGCGCCATCACTCTTACAGCCGGAAATGATCCTTTGTCGCATTCGTGGGCTTACTCACAGGACTGCGACTCATGTCACAGGACATTCCCGGTGGCTCTGTCGCCCCGCCCGTCATCGCTCAGTCGAGCTGGTCACCCACAGCCATGACCATCACACCGACGATCATCAGCCACAGTGCTCGCCGGGTGCGGCCCTTGGCCCCGAGCACCGACGCGCCCGCGCACAGGACGGCCCCCGAGGCGTAGGAGAGGGGTATGAGGGCGGTCGCGGAGCCGCTGGAGCGCATCGCCGACGCGGCCAGCCCTGCGACGGTCAGCAGGACTCCCGTCCCGGCCGCGGTCCAGCGGGCCCGGCGCACATCCGGGTCATGATCCTCATGGTCGGGATCCTCCGCGTCCTGAACCTCGCCGTCCGGACCCTCCGAGTGCCGGTCCTCGTCGCCCGGACCCTCCGGGTTCCGACTCTCGCGGTCGCTCGTCCCGCCGCCCTGAACCTCTTGGTCATGATCCCCGCGGTCGGGCGTCTCGCGGGCGGGCGTCCCGCGGTCCTGCTCCTCTTTGTCCTGCTCCTCTTTGTCCTGAACCTGCGGGGCCTGAACCTCCGGGTCCTGGACCCTGCCGTCACGCGTCTCGCGGTCGTGCGTCTTGTGTTCGTGCGTCTCGGAGTCGGTGCTTCCACTCATGGCGCGCGAGCGTAGCGCGTTGACCTGAGCACGCCGACACAGACCCCAGGGGGTGCATCGGTCGCGATGCACCCCCTGGGATGTGGGAAAACCCGGATCTCAGCCTTCGCTGACGCCCAGCTTCTCCAGGATGAGCTCCTTGACGCGAGCCGCGTCGGCCTGGCCGCGGGTGGCCTTCATGACCGCGCCGACGAGCGCGCCGACGGCCTGGACCTTGCCGCCACGGATCTTGTCGGCGATGCCCGGGTTCCCGGCGATGGCCTCGTCGACGGCGGCGGTCAGCGCGCCCTCGTCCGAGACGACCTTCACGCCGCGCTTGTCGACGACCTCGTCCGGGGTGCCCTCGCCGGCGAGGACGCCTTCGATGACCTGACGGGCGAGCTTGTCGTTCAGATCGCCGGAGGTGACCAGCTCGGCCACCCGGGCGACCTGCGCCGGGGTGATCGGCAGGTCCTCCAGGGCCTTGCCCGACTCGTTGGCACTGCGCGCCAGCTCACCCATCCACCACTTGCGGGCGGAGGCGGAGTCGGCACCGGCCTCGATCGTCGCGACGATCGAGTCGATGGCACCGGCGTTGAGCATCGACTGCATGTCGTGGGCGTTCACTCCCCACTCCTCGCGCAGCCGGTTGCGGCGGGCCAGCGGCTGCTCGGGCAGTCCGGCACGCAGCTCCTCGACCCAGTCACGGGACGGGGCGACGGGGACGAGGTCGGGCTCCGGGAAGTACCGGTAGTCCTCGGCCTCCTCCTTCACGCGGCCCGAGGTCGTGGACCCGGTGTCCTCGTGGAAGTGGCGGGTCTCCTGGATGATCGTGCCGCCCGAGTTCAGCACCGCGGCGTGGCGCTGGATCTCGAAGCGGGCGGCACGCTCGACGGAACGCAGGGAGTTGACGTTCTTCGTCTCGGAGCGCGTGCCGAACTTCTCGCGGCCGTGCGGGCGCAGCGAGAGGTTCACGTCGCAGCGCATCTGGCCCTGCTCCATACGGGCCTCGGATACACCGAGCGCCTTGATGAGCTCGCGCAGCTCGGCGACGTACGCCTTGGCGACCTCGGGGGCCCGCTCGCCCGCGCCCTCGATCGGCTTGGTGACGATCTCGATGAGCGGGATGCCTGCCCGGTTGTAGTCGAGCAGCGAGTGCGACGCGCCGTGGATACGGCCGGTGGCGCCGCCGACGTGCAGCGACTTGCCGGTGTCCTCCTCCATGTGGGCGCGCTCGATCTGCACGCGGAAGACCTCGCCGTCCTCCAGCTGGACGTCCAGATAGCCGTTGAAGGCGATCGGCTCGTCGTACTGGGAGGTCTGGAAGTTCTTCGGCATGTCCGGATAGAAGTAGTTCTTCCGGGCGAAGCGGCACCACTCGGCGATCTCGCAGTGCAGCGCGAGGCCGATCTTGATGGCGGACTCGACACCGGTCGCGTTGACGACCGGGAGAGCGCCGGGCATGCCGAGGCAGGTCGGGCAGGTCTGCGAGTTGGGCTCGGCGCCCAGCTCGGTCGAACAGCCGCAGAACATCTTCGTCTTGGTGCCGAGTTCGACATGGACTTCGAGGCCCATGACGGGGTCGTACGTAGCGAGTGCGTCCTCGTACGACACCAGGTCGGTCGTGGTGGTCACGGTGAAAACTTCCCTCTCAGCCCAGCAGGACGTCGTCGTCGCCCAGGCGCTTGAGCTCCCGGTAGAGGATGGCGAGGCCTGTGACGATGGCGGCGGCGGACACGGCCGCGTCGATGAGGCGCAGCGTGTCGTGTTCTTGGCGGGCCTTCTTGACCTGCTTCGCGACACCGAAGGCACCGAACGCCGTGCCGGCGATGGACAGATACGTGCCGGACTTGGACTTCTTGAAGCCCTTGGCCTTGGACATTGCCTTGCTCACAGCGACGGAGCCTCCTCAAGCAGCGGGTGCCCCCACTTTTCCACGAAGGCGGCCTCGACGGCGGCGCCGACCTTGTAAAGACGGTCGTCCTTCAGCGCCGGGGCGATGATCTGCAGACCGACCGGGAGGTTGTCCTCCGGCGCCAGACCGCAGGGCAGCGACATGGCGGAGTTGCCGGCCAGGTTGGTCGGGATGGTGCACAGGTCCGCGAGGTACATCGCCATCGGGTCGTCGGCGCGCTCGCCGATCGGGAAGGCGGTGGTGGGCGTGGTCGGGGAGACGATCACGTCCACCTGCTCGAACGCCTTCTCGAAGTCGCGCGTGATGAGCGTACGGACCTTCTGGGCGCTGCCGTAGTACGCGTCGTAGTAGCCGGAGCTGAGCGCGTACGTGCCGAGCATGATGCGGCGCTTGACCTCGGGGCCGAAGCCGGCCTCACGGGTGAGGGCGGTGACCTCCTCGGCGGAGTGCGTGCCGTCGTCGCCCGTACGGAGGCCGTAGCGCAGGCCGTCGAAGCGGGCGAGGTTGCTCGAACACTCGGACGGCGCGATCAGGTAGTACGCGGAGAGCGCCAGGTCGAAGGACGGGCAGTCCAGCTCGACGATCTCGGCACCGAGCTCCTTGAGCACGGCGACTGCCTCGTCGAAGCGCTGCACGACACCGGCCTGGTAGCCCTCGCCGCGGAACTGCTTGACGACACCGACGCGCATGCCCGTCACGCTGCCGTTGCGGGCGGCCTCGACGACCGGCGGGACCGGGGCGTCGATGGAGGTCGAGTCGAGCGGGTCGTGCCCGGCGATGACCTCGTGCAGAAGGGCCGCGTCGAGGACCGTACGGGCGCAGGGGCCGCCCTGGTCGAGGGAGCTGGAGAACGCCACCATGCCGAAGCGGGAGACCGCGCCGTACGTCGGCTTGACGCCGACCGTGCCGGTGACGGCGGCCGGCTGGCGGATCGAACCGCCGGTGTCGGTGCCGATCGCGAGGGGCGCCTGGTAGGAGGCGAGGGCCGCGGAGGAGCCGCCGCCCGAGCCGCCGGGGATCCGGGTGAGGTCCCAGGGGTTTCCGGTCGGCCCGTACGCGCTGTTCTCGGTGGAGGACCCCATGGCGAACTCGTCCATGTTGGTCTTGCCGAGGATGACGACGTCGGCGGCCTTCAGCCGCTTGGTGAGGGTCGCGTCGTACGGCGGGATCCAGCCTTCGAGGATCTTCGAGCCGACGGTGGTCGGGATCCCCTCGGTGGTGAAGATGTCCTTGAGCGCGAGGGGTACACCGGCGAGCGGGCCGAGCTTCTCGCCGGCCTCCCGCTTGGCGTCCACGGCACGGGCCTGGGCGAGGGCGCCCTCGCGGTCGACGTGCAGGAAGGCGTGCACCTTCTCGTCGACGGCCTCGATCCGGGCGAGGTGGGCCTCGGTGACCTCGACGGCGGTGAGCTCGCCGGCCGCGATCTTCCCGGCGATCTCGGCCGCGGTGAGCTTGATGATGTTGACGTTGGTGTCCGTCATGGTGATTAGTCCTCCCCCAGGATCTGCGGCACCTTGAAACGCCGCTGCTCCTGGGCCGGGGCGCCGGAGAGCGCCTGCTCGGGGGTGAGCGACGGACGGACCTCGTCCACGCGCATGACGTTCGTCAGCGGCAGCGGATGAGAGGTCGGCGGTACGTCTTGGTCGGCGACCTCGCTGACGCGGGCGACCGCGCCGATGATGTCGTCGAGCTGGCCGGCGAAGTGGTCGAGCTCTTCGCCCTTCAGCTCCAGACGCGCCAGCCGTGCGAGGTGGGCGACCTCCTCGCGCGTGATGCCAGGCATGCAGCGATCCTCTGGGGTGAGTGTGTGTGGTTTGGCCCAATCCTATGGGGCCGGGCGCCGTGCCCGCGCCCGGGTTTGCTCCCGGCGCCTTCCGGAACACGGGCTGCGGGACGGTTCGCGCCGCAAAGGGGCGCGGTCAACCGGGTGACCGACCACGGACGGGGACCGTGAGCGGGGCGGGACCGACGGCGGAACGGGCGCCCGGACGGACGGGCCCGTCGACAGGCGGGGACCAGGGGCCGGGCGGGGCCAACGGTGGGCGGGGCCGGCGACGGGTGCGGCCCGCGGGCGGGCCGGCGACCCACGGCGGGGCCGACACCGACGGCGGTTCGGCCCCTCGGGAGAGCTGGGCCCGTCGGGTGAGGGTCATGGGTGGTGCGTGAGCGGGAGACATTCGGCCGGAGGCCGGTATGACACCCCCGGAAAGGGGGACTACTCCGCCGCGGGCAACGCGGCGCGCGGCCGCTGCCATCCCCGGGACCCCCGGGCGAGCAGCCACGCCGTGGCCTCGTCGGGTGGCATCGCCGCGGCCACCAGCCATCCCTGGACGGCGTCGCAGCCGAGGTCCCGCAGCCGCTCCCAGGTCTCGTCGTCCTCGACGCCCTCCGCCACGACGAGGAGACCCAGCGAATGCGCGAGATCGACGGTGCAGCGCACGATCTCGGCGTCCTCGGTGTCCACGGCGAGCCGCGCGACGAACGAACGGTCGATCTTCAGCTCGCTGACCGGAAGCCGGCGCAGATGGACCAGAGAGGAGTAACCGGTGCCGAAGTCGTCCAGCGACATCTTCACGCCGTGCCCGGTGAGGGCCGCCAGGGTGTCGGCGGCACGCTGCGGGTCCTCCAGGAGCACGTGCTCCGTTATCTCCAGTTGGAGCGCTCCCGCCGGGACTCCGTGCCGGGCGAGGCGGGCGGCGACGGCGCCGGCGAACCCCGGTGTGTGGACGTCGCGCGGCGACACGTTCACCGCGACCGGCACGTAGAGGCCCTGGGCCCGCCAGCGCGCGACCTGTCCGAGGGCCGTCTCCAGGACGTACTCGGTGAGGTGGGGCATCAGCCCCGACGACTCGGCGATGGCGATGAACTCGTCCGGCGGTACCTTGCCGCGCTCGGGATGCACCCAGCGCACCAGTGCCTCGAGTCCGGCCACCTGCCCGTCGAAGCGGACCTTGGGCTGGTAGTGCAGTTCGACGTCACCGGTGTCCAGGGCCCGGCGCAGATCGCCCAGCAGGCCCAGCCGGTCGGGGGTGTTGGAGTCCCGCTTGGACTCGTAGACCTCCACGCCCGTGCGGTCCCGCTTCGCCTGGTACATCGCGATGTCCGCACGGCGCAGCAGCCCCTCCGCGTCGAGCGCGTGGTCGGGGAAGACGGCGAGCCCGGCGCTGGCCTCCAGGACGAGGGTGAGTCCGTCGAGGTCGAGCGGCGAGCCGAGGGCGGCGACCAGATTGCGGGCGACCCGCGTGGCCGACGTGGTGGAGTCCGCGACCGGCAGTAAGACGGCGAACTCGTCACCGCCGAGCCGCGCGGCCTCCGCTCCGCGCGGCAGTGCGAGCCGCAGCCTGTCGGCTATCTGGAGGAGCAGCCGGTCGCCTGCGAGATGCCCCAGGGTGTCGTTCACCGAACGGAACCGGTCCAGGT
Organism: Streptomyces sp. NPDC026500; assembly: GCF_055567635.1. Taxonomy (NCBI): domain Bacteria; kingdom Bacillati; phylum Actinomycetota; class Actinomycetes; order Kitasatosporales; family Streptomycetaceae; genus Streptomyces; species Streptomyces sp. NPDC026500. The sequence continues at coordinate 21,011 of NZ_JBVHQB010000023.1, forward strand.
CGATCAGCATGAGGGCGGAGCGTGCGCCGATGCGCTCGGCGTCGTCCAGCGCCGTCCAGGTGCGCTCCAGCAGCCACTGACGGTTGGGCAGCCCGGTGAGTGGGTCGCGCAGTTGCTCCTCGGCCCGTGCGCGGGCTATCCACAGGGTGGAGTCGAGGGCGATCAGCGGGATCGAGAACAGCGGCAGCAGCATCGGCTGGGCCAGCGCGACGACGCAGATCAGCGGCGCGATGCCGAGCAGGGCCACGGCGACGAGTCCCTGTCTGACCAGGGCCGTACGGGCGACGGTGGGCAGGCCGCCGCCGCGCGGTGCGTTCAGGTACCAGAGCAGGGCGCGGGTGACGGCGAGGTAGGCGCCCGCGACCAGCACCACCTGAGGGGCGGCGTAGAACGTCCACGCCAAGGGGTCCCAGGGCGTCTCGACGCTCGGGAACCGTCCGAACGACGCGAGGACCAGGGCGCCGGCGCCGATGCCGAGGATGTCGACCGCGCCGTGCAGGACGCCTTGGCGCCAGCGGTTTCGGCGGGCCGTGCCGACCAGGACGACGACGGTCAGGCTGACCATGCCGGCGGGAACCCAGCCGTAGAGCAGCAGGACGGCGAGGGTGAGTGCCGCGCCGGAGCCGGTGCCGCCCCACCAGCGGGCACGGCCGAGGGCGACCAGGTGGCCGACGATGATGCCGGTCAGCAACGCCAGCGACCAGCCGACGGCGCCGCACGGGAAGAGCGCGTGGTGACCGGTGAACGCCCGGTAGAAGCCCGCGCCCAGGACGAACACGGCGGTGGCCACGACCGCCGACGGCAGTGCGGGCCAGGACATATGGCGTTCGGGGTCATGGCCGGGCAGGCCGGTGCCGCGCTCTGCGGTGAGACGGCCGACGCCGGGGCCCACGGGAGCGGCGAGCGGTGCCGCGCGCAGCCCGCTCGGGGCGGGGCGCTCCGAAGGCCGTCCCGTCCGCAGGCCTGCCAGCCACGCGCCGGTCATCCGGCGCAGGCGCAGCCGTGAGTCGGGAGCGGCGCTCTCGGTCGGTTCCATTCCCGTCCCTCTCACTGCCGGCGGTGCCCACGCCACGCGGTCCGTTGCCGGCGACAACTGCCAACGGTGCCGCGTCGGAAAACCCTTCCCCTGGCTCGTGCGGAGCAGGGGATGCGCCGGCCGCAGCCGGGCACGGCAGGCGCACACCTCAACAGTAGGCCGCAGAAGGCTTCCACGGGCAGCGGTCGACGACGGTTGCCCGAATGCGACCCAGTCACCCGCATGGAACCGATATGCGCCGAACGGGTGGTCTTCAACCGCTATTCCTCGACCGGAAGCGCGACTTCCGCCGCCGCGTCCGGTCCTTGTCCGAGCAGGACCGCGAAGCCCTCCTCGTTCAGGACCGGAACCTTCAACTGCATCGCCTTGTCGTACTTCGAGCCAGGATTGTCGCCCACCACAACGAAGGATGTCTTCTTCGAAACAGAACCGGTCACTTTTGCTCCACGGCTCTGGAGTTCCTCCTTCGCCCCGTCCCGCGTGTGGTGTTCGAGCGTGCCCGTGACCACGACAGTGAGTCCTTCGAGCGGGCGGGGGCCTTCGTCCTCCCCCGCGCCCTCGTCCTCCATCCGGACACCGGCGGCCTTCCACTTGCGGATGATCTCGCGGTGCCAGTCCTCGGCGAACCACTCCTTGAGCGAGGCGGCGATGATCGACCCGACGCCCTCGGTGGTGGCGAGCTCCTCCTCGGTGGCCTCCTCGATCCGGTCCACGGAACGGAACTCCCGGGCCAGCGCCTCGGCCGCGACCGGCCCGACGTGACGGATCGACAGGCCGGTGAGAATGCGCGCGAGCGGGCGCTCCTTGGCTGCGGCGATGTTCTCCAGCATGGCAAGCGCGTTCTTCTTGGGCTCGCCCTGCTGGTTGGCGAAGACCGTGGCGATCTTCTCCTCGCCGGTCTTCGGGTCGCGCTTGGGCAGCCCGCTGTCCTGGTCGAGAACGTACGCCTTGATGGGCAGCAGCCGCTCGATGGTGAGGTCGAAGAGGTCGCTCTCGTCCTTCAACGGCGGCTCGGACGGCTCCAGCGGCTTGGTGAGGGCCGCCGCGGCGACGTACCCGAAGTGCTCGATGTCCAGCGCCTTGCGGCCCGCGAGATAGAAGAGCCGCTCGCGCAACTGGGCAGGGCAGGCCCGCGCGTTCGGGCAGCGCAGGTCGACGTCGCCCTCCTTCATGGGCCGCAGCGCCGTACCGCACTCGGGGCACTCGGCCGGCATCACGAACTCCCGCTCGCTGCCGTCCCGCAGGTCGGCGACCGGTCCGAGGATCTCCGGGATCACGTCACCGGCCTTGCGCAGCACCACCGTGTCCCCGATGAGGACGCCCTTGGACTTCACCACGTCCTGGTTGTGCAGGGTGGCGAACTCGACCTCGGAGCCCGCGACCGTGACCGGTTCGACCTGCGCGTACGGCGTGACCCGGCCCGTACGGCCCACGCCGACGCGGATGTTGACGAGCTTGGTGTTGACCTCCTCGGGCGCGTACTTCCAGGCGATCGCCCAGCGCGGTGCGCGCGCGGTGGAGCCGAGCCGGCCCTGGAGGGGGATCTCGTCGAGCTTGACGACCACCCCGTCGATCTCGTGCTCCACGGAGTGGCGGTTCTCCCCGTAGTACGCGATGAACTCCCGTACGCCGTCCAGGTCGTCGACCACCTTGGCGTACCGCGTGGTCGGCAGTCCCCAGGTGTGCAGCAGGCCGTAGGCCTCGGAGAGACGGCCGAGGCCCTCGAAGCCCTCCAGGGCACCGATGCCGTGGACGACCATGTGGAGCGGCAGGGTCGCGGTGACCTTGGGATCCTTCTGGCGCAGCGAACCGGCGGCAGAGTTCCGGGGGTTGGAGTACGGCTTCTGCCCGGCCGCCACCCGACGTGCGTTGAGGTCCTCGAACGCCTCCATCGGGAAGTAGACCTCGCCGCGGATCTCGACGAGCCCAGGGACGTGATCGCCCTTCAGCCGGTGCGGGATCTCCGCGATCGTCATGACGTTGGGCGTGATGTCCTCGCCGGTCCGGCCGGTGCCCCGGGTGGCCGCGCGGGTGAGCCTGCCGTCCTCGTACGTCAGGTTCACCGCGAGGCCGTCGACCTTGAGCTCGCACAGGAAGTGGTAGCCGGACGAGCCCACGTCCTTGGCCACACGGCCGGCCCACGCGGCGAGCCCCGCGTCGTCGAAGACGTTGTCGAGGGAGAGCATGCGCTCGCGGTGCTCGACCTCGTCCAGGTCGGTCTCGTACTCGACGGCGACCTTCTGGGTCGGCGAGTCCGGTGTGCGCAGCTCGGGGTGCTCGTCCTCCAGCGCCTCCAGGGAGCGCAGGAGGGTGTCGAACTCCGCGTCGCTGATGACGGGGGCGTCCTTCACGTAGTACCGGAAGCGGTGCTCCTCGATCTGCTCAGCGAGCTGCGCGTGCTTCTCCCGTGCCTCGGCGGGTACCGATGTGGGCTCTGCGTGCTTTTCGCCGGCCACCGTTGTGTCCTCCCGTTACTCTGGGTTGTCCGCGAGGGATCTCGCCGCCCGGACGCAGTGGGCCAGCGCCTTGCGCGCGAAGTCGGGGGAAGCCCCCGCGAGTCCGCACGACGGAGTGAGCGTGACCGCCTCCGCGAGAAGACCCGGCCGCAGCCCCAGCCTGCGCCACAGCGTCCTGACACCCATGACGCTACCGGCAGGGTCCGACAATGGGACGTCCACGCCGGGGATGACACCGGCGAAGAGCCGGGTACCGCCTTCGACCGCTTCCCCGATCGCGTCGTCGTCACGCTCGGTGAGGAGCGAGAAGTCGAAGGAGATGGCCGAGACGCCCGCCCGGCGCAACAGGGCGAAGGGGACGTCGGGCGCGCAGGAGTGGACCACGACGGGCCCGTCGCCGTGCACCCCGACGACGTCCCGGAGCCTGGCCTCGGCGACCTGACGGTCCACGGCGCGGTTGGTGCGGTAGCCGCTGGCGGTCGGAACCTGGCCGCGGAGCACGGCGACGAGGGAGGGTTCGTCGAGCTGCAGAACGATCTGGGCTCCGGGGATCCGCCGGCGCACGTCCTCCAGGTGGAGGCGCAGTCCCTCGGCGAGCGATCCCGCGAGGTCGCGGCAGGCGCCCGGGTCGGAGAGGGCGGACTCGCCGTTCCTCAGCTCCAGCGCGGCGGCCAGGGTCCAGGGACCGACTGCCTGCACCTTCAACGGGCCCTCGTACCCCTGGGTGAACTCCTCCAGGGCGTCGAGGTCCTCCCCCAGCCACGACCGGGCCCGCTTGGTGTCCCGGCCCGGCCGGTCCCCGAAACGCCAGCCGCTGGGCTCCACGCGCGCGTACAGCTCGACGAGCATCCCCGCGGTCCGGCCGATCATGTCCGCCCCGGGCCCCCGTGCGGGCAGTTCGGCCAGGAACGGGAAGTCGTCGAGGGAACCGATGACGGTCTTCGCGGCCTCCCGCGCGTCACCGCCCGGCATGGACCCGACCCCGGTGGCGGAACCGAACCTGAACTCGCTGTTTTCGCTCACCACGGAAGCGTACGTAATCCCGGGGGGAGGTCAGCCGCCCGGCCGCACCGTCAGGTCGTTGACCTCGGCGTCCCGGGGCAGGTCGAGCGCCATCAGGATCGTCGTCGCCACCGACTCGGGGTCGATCCACCTGGCGGCGTCGTACTCCTTGCCCTCCTGCTGGTGGACCTTGGCCTGCATGGGACTGGCGGTACGGCCGGGGTAGACGGAGGTCACCCGGACCCCGTTCCCGTGCTCCTCGTGCCGCAGGGAGTCGGCGAGGGCCTTCAGTCCGTGCTTGGAAGCGGCGTAGGCGGACCAGTCGGCGTGGGCGCTCAGGCCGGCGCCGGAGTTCACGAAGACCACGTGTCCCTGGGCGACGCGGAGCTGGGGCAGGAAGTGGCGGGTCAGCTCGGCGGGGGCGATCAGGTTGACGTTGAGCTGATGGCGCCAGGACTTCGGGGTCAGCTCGCCGACCGGCCCGAGGTCGACCACGCCCGCGATGTGCAGCAGGGAGTCGACGCGGCCGGGAAGCGTCTGGTGCGAGAACGCCCAGGAGAGCTTGTCGGGGTCCGCCAGATCGCCGACCAGGGTCTTCGCCCCGGGGAACGCGGCGGCCAGTTCCTTCGCCCGGCCGGCGTCCCGCGCGTGGAGCACGACTTCGTCCCCGCGCGCGTGCAGACGGCGGGCGACGGCCGCGCCGATGCCGGAACCGGCCCCGGTGATCACATGTGTAGCCATGGACGCCATGCTCGCATCACCGGGTACCGGCCCCGAACCGGGTGCCGACGCGTCACCGGACACCGGCGCTCGCGGGGCGCCGACGCCTCACAGGGTGCCGACGCTCTCCTCCAGGTAGGCCAGCGCCCCCACCGGCTCCTCGGCGAAGAACACCAGGTCGGTGAGTGGGCGCGGCAGGAAGCCCTCGGCGTCCATCCGGCGGAACTGCTCCTTGAGGCCGTCGTAGAAGCCGGCCGTGTTGAGCAGGACCACCGGCTTCTCGGTCTTCCCGTGCTTCTTCAGCTCCAGGATCTCGGTCGCCTCGTCGAGGGTCCCGGTGCCGCCGACCATGACGACCACCGCGTCGGCCTTCGCCAGGAGCAGTGCCTTGCGCTCGGCCAGGTCTCGGGCGACGACCATCTCGTCGGCGTCCGTGCGGGCCTTGGCGGCCAGGAAGTCCACGGAGACACCCACCAGCCGCCCGCCCGCCTGCTGCACTCCGTCGGCGACCACCTTCATCAGCCCGACGTCGGAGCCGCCCCACACCAGGGTGTGGCCGCCCTTGCCGAGGAGTTCGGCGAACTCCCGCGCGGGGCGCGTGTAACGGTCGTCGAGGTCGGCGGCGGACAGGAAGACGCAGATGTTCATGTCCTCACCGTACGCGGGAACGATTCGGGGCTCGCGAGCGCTTTCCCGGTATGGCTGAAGGACACACGATCACCATCGAGCAAAGCGCACAGCACGTCCGCGTCGTGCACGGCGGCCAGGTCCTGGCGGAGAGCGACCGCCCCCTGGTGCTGCGCGAGACCGGCTGTCCGGTGCGTTATTACCTCCCGCCCGAGGACGTCCGCCTGGACCTGCTGACGCCCTCCGACACCCACACGTACTGCCCCTTCAAGGGCACCGCGTCCTACTGGTCGCGCCCCGACGCGGCCGATCTCGTATGGACCTATCCCGACCCCAAGCCCGACGTCTCCGAGATCAAGGACCATCTCTGCTTCTACGAGGTGGACGTGTCCTGAGATCCGGGCGGACCCGGGCCGACGCGGGCGTGGTGACGCGATGAGTTCCCGGTCGCCCGGCAGTCTCTACAGACATGGACAAGAAGACCATCTCGCGCGACGGGACCCCCATCGCGTACGAACGCTACGGTGACGGCCCGACGGTCGTCCTGGTCGGCGGCGCCATGTGTACGGGTGCCACGCTGGCGCCCCTGGCCGAGGCCCTCTCGAACCGCTTCGGCGCCATCACCTACGACCGGCGGGGCCGCGGCGACAGCGGCGACACCGCGCCCTTCGCGGTGGCCCGGGAGGTCGAGGACATCGCGGCGCTGATCGAGGCCTCCGGGGGCAGCGCGGCGCTCTACGGCATCTCGTCGGGCGGCGCGCTGGCCCTGGCGGCGACGGCGAGCGGACTGCCCGTCCGCGAAGTCGCCGTCTACGAGACGCCGTTCGCCGTCGACGAGGGGGCCGGCAAGGAGCGCGCCGAGTACACGGAGCGGCTGACCGAGCTGCTCGGCCAGGACCGGCGCGGGGACGCGGTCGAACTGTTCCTGACCCTGGTCGGCACGCCTCCGGAGATGATCGCCGGAGTGCGCATGTCGCACGCCTGGCCCGGCATGGAGGCCATCGCGCCGACCCTGGCGTACGACGACGCCGCGATGGGCGGCGGCCGGGTGCCCCGCGAGCGGCTGGCCGCGCTTTCCGTGCCAGTGCTGTCGATCGCCGGCGACGCGAGCCCCGCGTGGATGCGCGAGGCGGCGCGGACCGTCGCGGACGCGGCGTCGAACGGGTCGTACCGCACGCTGGCGGGGCAGACCCACATGGTGGATCCGCAGGTGCTCGCGCCGGTGCTGGCGGAGTTCTTCACGACGAACGGTTAGCCGCGGGACGGTGGAGGGGCCCGATCGCGGTCGGACGGCTAGACGTCCGCCGTCGCGCGCGTGGTCGTCGCGATCGTCGCCGACCCCACGACGCGGGTGCCCTCGTACAGGACGATCGCCTGGCCGGGGGCCACGCCGCGGACCGGCTCGGTGAAGCGGACGTCCAGGGAACCGTCGACCAGTTCGGCGCTCACCTCGGTCTCGCCGCCGTGGGCGCGGAGCTGGGCGGTGTAGGTGCCGGGGCCCGTCGGGGCCGCACCGCACCAGCGGGGCTTGACGGCGGTCAGCGCGGACACGTCCAGGGAGGCGGCCGGGCCGACCGTCACCGTGTTGTTCACCGGCGAGATGTCGAGGACGTAGCGCGGCTTGCCGTCGGCGGCCGGGGTGCCGATGCGCAGCCCCTTGCGCTGGCCGATGGTGAAGCCGTACGCGCCTTCGTGGGTGCCGAGCCTGGCTCCGGACTCGTCGACGATGTCGCCCTCGGACTTGCCGAGCCGGCCCGCGAGGAAGCCCTGGGTGTCGCCGTCGGCGATGAAGCAGATGTCGTGCGAGTCCGGCTTCTTGGCGACGGCCAGGCCCCGGCGCTCGGCCTCGGCGCGGATCTCGTCCTTGGTGGTGACCGTGTCGCCGAGCGGGAACAGCGCGTGGGCGAGCTGGCGGTCGTCGAGGACACCGAGGACGTACGACTGGTCCTTGGCCATGTCGGAGGCGCGGTGCAGCTCGCGCGTGCCGTCCTCGCGGACGATCACCTGCGCGTAGTGGCCGGTGGCGACCGCGTCGAAGCCGAGCGCGAGCGCCTTGTCGAGCAGGGCGGCGAACTTGATCTTCTCGTTGCAGCGCAGGCACGGGTTCGGGGTGCGGCCGGCCTCGTACTCGGCGATGAAGTCCTCGACCACGTCCTCACGGAAGCGCTCGGCGAGGTCCCAGACGTAGAAGGGGATGCCGATGACGTCGGCCGCGCGGCGGGCGTCGCGCGAGTCCTCGATGGTGCAGCAGCCGCGCGCGCCGGTCCGGAACGATTGCGGGTTCGCCGAGAGGGCGAGATGCACGCCCGTCACGTCGTGCCCGGCCTCGGCGGCACGGGCGGCGGCTACGGCGGAGTCCACTCCGCCGGACATGGCGGCGAGGACGCGGAGGGGGCGCTGCGAGGTGTCAGTCATAACCCCTCCAGAGTACGGGGCCGCGGGAACCGGAGCCCGCGAGTATCCGTTGAAGATCGCATGGGGGCGAAAAAGGGGAAGCCGGGGAAGCCACGGAGCGGTGGTGCCGGGGCGGGATCCAAGGACGCGGACCAGCCGGTCGGGCGCCGGGTGCTGCTCATCGGCGGCGCGCTGGCCACCCTGAGCGTGGCCGGGCTCGCCCGGGAGAAGCTGTCGCACCTGTGGTGGCGGCTGCCGGGTGTGGAGAAGGCGCGGGTCGCGGGGGCGGTGGACTTCCGGGGCGCGCAGTGGGTGGCGGCCTCGGCGGCGAACTGGCGGCGGGCCGACCGTCCCGACGACTACGCGATAGACCGGGTGGTCATCCATGTCACCCAGGGCGGCTTCGCGAGCGCGGTGAGGGTCTTCCAGGACCCGCGGCACCGAGCGGCCGCGCACTACGTCGTCCGCAAGGACGGTCATATCACCCAGATGATCCGCGAGCTGGACGTGGCGTTCCACGCGGGCAACCGCGAGTACAACGAACGCAGTGTCGGCATCGAGCACGAGGGTTTCGTCGACCGCGCCTCGTCGTTCACGGACGCGATGTACGAGGCCTCGGCACGGCTGACGGCGGGGATATGCGGGCGGTACGGCATACCCGTGGACCGCGAGCACATCATCGGGCACGTCGAGGTCCCCGGCACGGACCACACGGACCCCGGACGGTACTGGGACTGGGACCGTTACATACGGCTCGTACGGCGGGCGCGCACAACCCGCGCGTAGGTCTGGGAGAGCGCTTTCGCAGCGTGGTCACAGGCAGCGACGCCGGGGGCCCGGGGCACCACATCGGGATGCTGTGAGGCGTGCCCGGGAAGCGCATGTCCGTTGCGTCCCGTGCCGCCGCCGTGACCAGTGGGCCATCAACTCCCCCTTCCCCTCAGGTGAGTTGATCCTGAATTCAAGTCATCGGATTTCACAGCGAAGAAGGTGTTCTCCTAAGTCGGCCTCATTCGTCGCACAGTCCGTGGGGCGAGAGTCCACCGCCATGACGCACTCCACGCAGCCCGCCTCCGGCGCGGGCAAGGGCACGGCGAGGGGGCGCGGCGGTGTCAGGTGAGGCCCGCCATGCGGGCCCGCTCCACCGCCGGGCCGATCGCCCGCGTCACCGCCGCGACGTCCGCCTCCGTGGAGGTGTGGCCGAGCGAGAAGCGCAGGGTGCCCCTGGCGAGGTCCGGGTCGGTGCCGGTGGCGAGGAGGACATGGCTCGGCTGGGCCACGCCCGCCGTACACGCCGAGCCGGTGGAGCACTCGATGCCCTGCGCGTCGAGCAGCAGGAGCAGCGAGTCGCCCTCGCAGCCCGGGAACGTGAAGTGCGCGTTGGCGGGCAGTCGACCGCCGGGCGCCGGGTCGCCGCCGAGGATCGCGTCGGGCACGGCCTTGACGACGGCGTCGGTCAGGTCGTCGCGCAGCGCGCCGATCTCGCGGGCGAACCACTCGCGCCGCTCGGCGGCCAGCCGGCCGGCGACCGCGAAGGACGCGATCGCGGGCACGTCGAGCGTGCCGGAGCGGACATGGCGCTCCTGACCGCCGCCGTGCAGCACGGGTACGGGGGTGTACTCGCGGCCCAGGAGCAACGCGCCGATCCCGTACGGGCCGCCGATCTTGTGGCCGGACACCGTCATCGCGGCGAGGCCGGAGGCGGCGAAGTCGACGGGGATCTGACCGAAGGCCTGGACCGCGTCGGCGTGCAGCGGGATACCGAACTCGGCGGCGACGTGCGCCAGTTCACGGACCGGCATGACGGTGCCGATCTCGTTGTTGGCCCACATGACCGTGACGAGGGCGACATCGTCCGGGTTGCGGACGATGGCCTCGCGCAGGGCGTCGGGGTGGACGCGGCCATACGCGTCGACGGGCAGGTACTCGACCGTGGCGCCCTCGTGCTCGCCGAGCCAGTGGACCGCGTCGAGGACGGCGTGGTGCTCGACGGGGCTCGCGAGAACGCGGGTACGGGCCGGATCGGCGTCTCTGCGGGACCAGTACAGGCCCTTCACCGCGAGGTTGTCGGCCTCGGTGCCGCCGGAGGTGAAGACCACCTCGCTGGGGCGGGCGCCGAGGGCGTCCGCCAGTGTTTCGCGGGCTTCCTCGACCGTCCGCCGGGCACGGCGGCCGGCGGCGTGGAGGGAGGAGGCGTTGCCCGTGACGCTCAGTTGGGCGGTCAGGGCCTCTACTGCCTCGGGAAGCATGGGGGTGGTCGCGGCGTGGTCGAGGTAAGCCATGGTGGGCTCGATTCTACGGGCCCGCTCTCCCCTCGCCTCGGCCCCCACCGGCGTGGCCGCCAGCCCCGGCTCGCGCAAGGAGTCGTGGCCTGCTCCCCGGAGCCGCGCCCGGACCCTTGTGCGGCACGTTCGGCACGTGCGGCGCGTGCGGCGCCGACGCGGACCGCACCGGAGCCCCGGCCGTCGCGACCGCCTCAGAAGCTCCAGGACACCGTGCTGTCGAACTGCATGAAGGCGACCAGGACGACCAGGTCGGCCACACCCAGACCGAGGCCGAGGAAGGCGCGGCCCCGGCGGGCCGTGCCGCGCCAGAGGGCGACGGAGGCGAGGACGATGGCGATGGGGCCCAGGAAGACGTTCAGCACCAGGAGCCCGAGAAGGCCGAGGATGAAGGCGGCCACGGCCATGCCGTCCGCGTCCTGGACGGCGGTCCGGCGCGTGACACGGGCGGCCTCGGTGGTGCCGGCGGCGCGGGCGGCCTCGGCCGTGCGATCGAGGCCAGAGGTACGGGTCGCGTCAGAGGTACGGGCAGCGCTGGTGGTGCGGGTCGTGCCGGTGGTGCGCGTGGTGAGTTCCATGACGTGAGTCAGCTCCCAACGGTCAGTCGGTGTAGGTGTGGGACCAACGGCCGGTCGGCAAAGGTGCGGGACCAACGGTCAGTTGGCGGAGGGGTGACGTCGGCGGGCGCTGCGCTCGCGCAGCGCGAAGACGACCAGCCAGACGCCTATGACGGCCGCGGCGACGAGGCTGACGGACAGCGGGGCGTGCGCCACGGAGCCCATGACGACGCCGAGCAGCAGGAGTGCGGCGACGAGGAACAGCATGAGATGCCTCTCGAAGAAGTCTCGAAGTCCTGTCCCGGAACGTCCGGGACCTCAACGGTGAGGCCCCGATGTTTCCGGGACTTGACGGCTCAGTGAACGGTTGTAGTAACACTTGTTCACTGACTCTTGAGTCTAGCGCGCTCCACGGCTTTTAAATTCCAGAGAACAGTTGTTAACTGCATGGCATGAGTCACACTCTCGGCATCCGCCAGGCGCAGAAGCAGAAGACCCGACAGGCGCTGCTGGACGCGGCGTTGGGGCTTCTGGAGGAGCAGAGCCTGAGCAGCCTGGGGCTGCGCGAGGTCACCCGCGCCATCGGAGTCGCTCCGACCGCCTTCTACCGGCATTTCCGATCGACGGCGGATCTCGGCGTGGCGCTGGTCGAGGAGGCGCTCGGCAGTCTGCACCCGATGATCGAGGACACGGTGTCCGCGGCCGGCGACAGCGACGAACGCATCACCCGGGCCGTGGAACTGATCGCCCACCACGTCGGGACGCACCCGGCGCACGTCCGGTTCATCGCGCGCGAGCGGCACGGCGGGGTCCAGCCGGTGCGGGACGCGATCCGCGAGCAACTGGCCCGGTTCGCCGACGAGGTCAAGGACGCGCTGGCCGAGCACCCCGAGTCCGCGGGGTGGAGCGACGACGATCTGCTGATGCTCGCGGGGCTGTATGTCGACCACATGCTGATGGCCGCCTCGGCGTTCCTGGAGGCGCTGGACGGCTCCGAGGCGGAGCGCGAGCGGGTGGCCCGGGTGGCGAGCCGCCAGATGCGGCTGATCAGCATCGGCCGCCGCCACTGGCTCGGCTGACGGCCCCGGCTGACGACCCCGGCGGACGACACGGGAGGGCGACGGTCGCCGCCGGCACAGGAGGCGCCCCGCCGGCACCCGGGCGCACCACGCCGGGCACCTGCCCTCGTACGCCGCCGGGCGACCGGCGACCGGCGACCGGCGAGGGGCAACCCGCCATGCCCTGCCCAGGTCACTCCTCCGGTCCCGAGGTGCGTCACTCCGCTCCCCGCCCAGGCAGCCCTACCGCCGCCGGACCGCCGGATCGCCGTACCGCCGTACGTACGAAGGCGGCTTCTCCGATACGTCAGCCCTGCGCAGCCGACTGCCCCTGGCCCTGGCTCTGGCCCTGGCTCTGGCCCTGGCCCATCTGGCCACCGCCGGGGCCTCCTCCGCAGCCGCCCTGGCCGCCGCCCATGCCGCCGCCGGGGGCGCCGCTCGGCATGCCCGACGGGTTGCCGGAGGGGGCCTTCCCGGTGGGCATGCCCGAGGGGGCACCCGAGCGCGAGGGCATGCCCGAGGGCGCACCGCTGGGGCGTCCGGAGGCGCCGCCCGGCATCCCGGAGGGGCGGGTGCAGTTCTGTCCGCCGGAGGTCCTGCTGGTCGAGGACGATGCATCGCCGGAGCCGCAGGCCGCCAGCAGCGGCGAGAGCGCGAGGACGGCGACGAAGGGAACGAGTCGGGCACGACGGTTCATGGGGCAACTCCCAGTCAAGTCACGTGGGCCGGTTGACGAAAGCCGGACGAGCGGGAGCCAGAGCACCAGATCCACGTAGGGCCGCGCTGTGCCGAAGCTGTGCCTTGCTGTGCGACGCGCGCTCGGCGCCGGGGCTCAACCCCCCTCGTACACCGCGCTGATGGCGGCGGCCGTCGCGGCCAGTTCCTCCCGCGCCTCGGCCGGTGCGAGGACCTCCAGCGCATCCCCGAAGGCCAGCAGCGTGCGGGACTCCCGCACCGAGCCGAGGGAGAGACGCGCGGTCACCCACTCGCTCGTGCCGTCGTCCTCGGGCAGCTCCGCGAGGGAGGCGGCGTTGAGGCGTACGAACATGTCGAGGCGGGAACGCCGTACCCGAACCGTGACGTCGAGACCCCCCGGCCGCTCCTCGACCTGGCGGCGCAGCACCTCCCAGACGGCGGCGAGTTCGACGCCCGGACGGCGCCGCACCGGGTCCGGCAGAAGGGTGGCCCCGCGGACCCGGTCGGCGCGGAACAGCCGTGGGCCGCCGCGCCGGTCGGCGACGAGGTACCAGACACCGGCCTTGGAGACGAGTCCGTACGGGTCGACGGTGTAGGTGCGCGGTTCGGTGTCGCCGCCGTGCCGGTAGCGCAGCCGCAGCCGGCGGTCGGTGAACACGGCGTCCTGCAACACGTCCAGATCGACGGCCCGTTGGGGCCCGCCCTTCCAGCGGGTGGCGTCGACGAGGACGCGTCGGCTGGTGACCTCGGCGGCCGGCCGGAAGGGTGCGGGCAGCGCGGCCATCACCTTGCGCAGCGCGGAGCCGAGCGCCGCGTCGAGGCCGAGGGCGGCGTGGGCGCCCTGCGCGGCCAGGATGAACAGCGAGCGGGACTCGTCCGCGGTCAGTCCCGTGACGTCCGTACGGAATCCGGCGAGCAGCTCGATGCCGCCGTGCCGCCCGCGTTCGGCGTAGACCGGGACGCCGGAGGCGGACAACGCCTCGATGTCCCGGTAGATGGTGCGCACCGACACCTCCAGCCGGTCGGCGAGTTCGTGCGCCGGGACGCGTCCGCGGGTCTGGAGCAGCAAGAGGATCGAGAGCAGGCGGTCGGACTTCACGGACCCAGGATCGCGCCCGCCGGAGGCCGTCCGCAAATGTTGACGGAAACTGTCAAGTTATGCGTCGAGAGTGAGGGCACACCGACACACGGAAGAGGTAGTCATGAACGCCATGGACCCCCGCCCCCTGTACAGCCGCGCCGCCGAGCAGATCGCGTCGCTGATCGGGACCGTCCGGCCGGAGCAGTTGGACGGTGCCACGCCGTGCACCGAGTTCGACGTACGCCTGTTGCTGTCGCACATGGTCGGCGGCACCCGGCGGATCGCCGTGATCGGGGCGGGCGGCGACGGACTCGCGGTGCGGCCGTTCGCCGACGGGGTGCCGGACGACGGCTGGAGCTCCGCCTACGACGAGGTCCGGGCGGCGGTCCTCGCGGGATGGGCGGACGACGCCCGGCTGGAGGCGCCGGTGCGGGTGCCCTGGGGCGAGGCTCCCGGGCGCATCGCCCTCGCCGGGTACGTCATGGAGGCCGTCACGCACACCTGGGACCTCTCCGAGGCGCTTGGCCGGCCGCTCGAACTCGATCCGGAACTGGCCGAGTTCGCGCTCGCGATCGCCGGCCGCGTACTGCCCGACGAGGGGCGCGAGGACCCCGAGCTGCCCTTCGGCCCGGTGGTACCGGTCCCCGAGGGCGCCGACGCCTACGAGCGGCTGGCGGCCTGGACGGGCCGCCGCCCACTGGTGACCGCCTGACGGCCCGAGACGTCGCTGCGGAGCGCAGGCCGGGGCACCCGGACGGTGCCCCCGATGCCCGCGACCGGGACACCGGCAGCGGGCACCGCAGGCACCGCGGCGGTGGTACGGACCACGGGTGCCACCGACGACGTGGCGCCGGCACGGGCCGGCGATGCCGCCGAAGACCGGACCAGGACACGAGGGCCCCGAGTCGCCCCTTGGACGCGGCGGCGCCGATCCCCCCGAAGGTGCCGGCGCCCGCCTGCGGACGGCGGCCCCGACCGGCCGTCGTCCGCAGGTGAAAGGTCCGTCGGTTCCGCGACGGAGGTGTGACGGGGTCACGGGCGGCCGCGGGGGCAGCCGGGGACCGACGGAGGACGCCGGGCGCGGGTCAGCGGAGGCGGGCGCGGGCGAGTTGCCGGGACTGGGCGACCAGGCGGTCCGCGCTGTCCCAGACCTCCGCGTCCTCCTCCAGGAAGCCCCCGGCGAGGTTGCGGGTGGTGATCGACACCCGCAGCGGGCCGGGCGCCGGGCGGCACCGCACGTGCACGGTCAGCTCGACGGTCGGCACCCAGCCGGACAGGCCTATCTCGAAGGCCGTCGGCGGCAGCGCGTCCACCGCGAGGAGCAGGGAGAGCGGGTCCGGGTCCCGGCCGTCGGCGAGTCCGAACCACGACCGCATCTCGCCCTTGCCGGAGGGCGCGCCGAGCGCCCAGCCCAGGGTCGCGGGGTCGAGCTTGAGGAACAGCCGGTCGGTGATCGCCGAGCTGCCGGGGATGGGGGCGGGCGCGTCCTGCGGACCGAAGCACTGGTCCATGGGCGGGATCTCGGGCGGCCGCGCGGTCGTCCGGACGTCGTCGGGCAGGGTGTCGAGATCGCCGTACGAGGCGAGCACGCGGATCCGCTCGGTCTCGCGGCCCTCGTTGTCGTACTGGAAGAGGGACGCCTGTCCGGTCGACAGCGTCCGGCCGGTGCGTACGACGTCCGTGCGGATGACCGCGGGGCCCGGCTGGGACGCGGTCAGATAGTGCGCGGAGATCGTGAACGGGTCGGAGTGCGGGAGGGCGTCGGCGAGCGCGCGGCCGAGGACGGCCAGCAGGTAGCCGCCGTTGACGGCGCTGATGATCGTCCACCCGGCGGAGAGGTCGACGTCGTAGACGCCGGCCTCGCGCGGGGTGACGGCGGTGTCCCGGTCGAACTCACTGTCGCCGATCGTGGCCCGTACGGCCTGTACCGAAGCTGCTTCTGGCATACGTGAACGGTACAACAGGAAATTACTAAGCGGTAGCTTTCATCGTTTCGGGCGTATGAACCCCTGCCATCCAGCCATTCAGGTGAGGATTCGGCAATTTCTTGTTAAGTGTCCGCAATCACCCGTGACCAATCGGTCCGGGTTCTCCTCTGAAGGGACATGAGCCTCACCGGGACACCCTTCCTCATGACCTCGTTCGTGCTGTGCGCCGTCGCCCTCCTGTTGCCCCTGGCCCTGTGGTCCCGGATGCCCGGACCGGCGCCGGTACGCGGCGCGGCACGCCTCCTGATGCTGTTGTTCGCCCAGGGGACGGCGATCAGCCTGGTGTTCGTCCTCGTGAACAACGCCAACAACCTGTACGACAACTGGGCCGACCTCCTCGGCACCGGCAACCACGTCCAGCAGGCCGCCGACCTCGGCGTGGACGGCACCGGAGGGATCTCGCTGAAGAGCCTGCCCAGGATGCGGCAGACCTTCCGGCCTGCCGACGGGCATCGCATGCGGCAGGCCGGCGGGGTGCTGGCCACCGACCTGAGGGGGCGGGTGTCGGGGGTGAACGCGGAGGTCTACGTCTGGCTGCCGCCGCAGTACAACGAACCCGCCTACCGGCACCGGAAGTTCCCCGTCGTGGAACTGTTCTCGGGATATCCGGGCTCCGCGAAGGCGTGGTTCGGATCGGCCAGGGTTCACGAGCAGCTGCGGCCGATGATGCTCGACGGACGCATCGCGCCGTTCATCCTGGTCGCGCCGCGCACCACCCTGCTGGCCCGCGCGGACACGGGCTGCGCGAACATCCCGGGAACGGTGAACGCGGACAGCTGGCTCAGCATCGACGTGCCGAGGATGGTCATGGACAACTTCCGCGCCGAGTCCGCCCCGAACGGCTGGGCCACCGCCGGATACTCGGCCGGGGCGCACTGCGCCACCAAGCTGGCCGTCGCTCACCCCGACCGCTACCGGGCCGCGGTGAGCATGTCGGGCTACAACGACCCCAAGGGCGAACGCAGTTCACTCGCCGGGCAGAACCCGGAACTGCGCCGGCGGAACAATCCCTATCTCATGCTGCGCGCCGACCGCGTCCCGCCCCGGATCGCGCTCTACTTCTCCGGCGAGTCCGGTGACGGCTACCAGGCGGGCGCGGCGATCCAGGCGATCGCGAAGCCGCCGACGAGCGTGGACGTGATGCTGCTGCCGCGCAGCGCGGGCGGCCACGACATGGGGCTGTGGCGGCCGCAGCTGCCGGAGGTCTTCCGCTGGCTGACCGAGCAGCTCGACGCCGGGACGCGAGACAAGGCGGGCGCTGCGGGCACACCCGGCTCCGGCGGAACTCCCGGAACCGACGGCACGGGCAGCCCCGGGGACGCCGGCGGCACGGTCGGCGCCGACCGGGTCAGGAGTTCTCTTCCTCACGCACCGTCGAGCGGCGGTTCCACGCGCGCGGAGCTCGCCAGTGGTACCGCATCGCGAAAAGACGCAGCACGAAGGCCGTGACGATGGCGAGGCCGCTGGTGAACGGGGTGAGCGCGCCGTAGCGGATGCAGAGCACCACCATCGTGGCGCCGACGATCGCCGGGACCGCGTAGAGGTCACGGTCCCAGCGCAGCAGGGAGGGGACTTCGTTGGCGAGGACGTCCCGCAGCACACCGCCGCCCACGGCGGTCGCGAGGCCGAGGGCGGCGGAGGCGGTCAGGCCGAGCCCGTAGTCGTACGCCTTCACCGTGCCGGTGACACAGAACAGTCCGAGCCCGGCCGCGTCGAAGACGTTCACGCCGACCTGGATGCGCTCCACCTGCGGGTGCAGGAAGAACACGAGCAGGGCGGCGACGAGCGGTGTGGTGAAGTACCCCAGGTCGGTGAAGGCCGCCGGGGGTACCGCACCGATGATCACGTCGCGCAGCAGCCCTCCGCCCAGCGCGGTTATCTCCGCGAGGACGGCGATACCGAAGACGTCGAAGTTCTTGCGGACGGCCAGCAGAGCGCCGGAGATCGCGAAGACGAAGATGCCGATCAGGTCGAGCGTGTGCTGGACGGAGGGGCTGAAGAGTTGCTGAAGCACCCCCACATTCTCACCTGTCGCGGGGAGTGCACCTTACAAAGGAAGGCTCAGACGGCAGGCTTGCCTGTGGTGAACAGCCAGGTCTGGAAGAGGTCGTCGAGCTGCCGGCCGGAGATCCGCTCCGCGAGGGCGATGAAGTCGGCGGTACTGGCGTTGCCGTACCGGTGCAGCTTCGTCCACGTGGGCAGCAGCTTGAAGAAGGCGGTGTCGCCGATGCGCTCGCGCAGCATCTGGAGCGTCATCGCGCCCCGCTGGTAGACCGCCGAGGCGAACATCGTGTCCCGCTGCGGATCGGCGACCTTGATCTGCCAGAAGGAGGAGTCCGCGGGCCGCTGGTCGTACCCGGCGACGAACGAGTCGTGCGCGGAGCGGATGCCCTTGTGCTCGGACCACAGCCACTGGGCGTAGGTCGCGAAGCCCTCGTTCAGCCAGACGTCCTTCCAGTGCGCCACCGAGACGGAGTCGCCGAACCACTGGTGGGCCAGCTCGTGCACGATGGTCGACTCCGAGCGCACGGCCGAGTACGCGGGCTTGGACTGCACCTCCAGCGAGAAGCCCGCCTCGGGCATGTCGTCGACGATCGCGCCGGTCTCCTCGAACGGGTACGGACCGAAGACCTGCGACCAGTAGTCGGTCGCCTCGGCGGTGACGCCGTACACGTCGACGCTGTTGCTGTTCGCGAGCACCGGGTCGATGGCGACGTAGATCGGTGTCCCGGCGGGGGTCCTGCCGGTCTTCACGTCGAACTTCCCGATGGTCGCCGTCGCGAGATAGGTGGCCATCGGCCTGCTCTCACGCCAGTGCGTGACCGTCTCGGCGCCCTGGTCGCGGGTCGATATCAGCCGTCCGTTGGAGACCGCCGTCAGGCCCTTGGGCGCCTTGATACGGATGTCGTAGGTCGCCTTGTCGGACGGGTGGTCGCTGGAGGGGAACCAGGTGGAGGCGGCGTTGGGCTCGCAGGCGACGAAGACGCCGTCGGCGGTCTTCATCCACCCGTAGTCGGAGCCGAACACGATCGGGCCGTTGAGGGCTTCGGGGATTCCGCCGTACGTGACGGTCACCGTGAACGTCCTGCCCTTGGGCAGCGGGCCGCGCGGGGTGATGTGGATCTCGTCGCCCTCCCGCGTGAAGTGGGCCGCTCTGCCGTTCACTTCGACCCTCGTGACGTCCAGCTTCTGGAGGTCGAGGTCGAAGGCGGAGAGGTTCTGGGTGGCGCGGGCGGTGAGGGTCGTACGACCGTCGAGGCGGTCGGTGTCCGGGTTGTACGCCACGTCGAGGGCGTAGTGGCGGGCGTCGAAGCCGCCGTTGCCCAGTTGGGGGAAGTAGGCGTCACCGATGCCGTCGGCGCCCGGGGTGGGGGCGGAGGAGGCGGCGACGAGAAGGAAAGAGGCCATCGCGGTCGCGAGAGCCCCTAAACGTGCCGAACGGGAGAGTGCCATCAGCGTCCCTTTCGTACGTGTGCCGATCATTTCCGATCAGACGGACACGCAGGACTCTGCACTCTCCCGTTCGAGCATGTTCATGACTTTGCCAAGTCGTCACGGCCTACTTGCCGGTTGACTCCTGACGATCGGCTTCCGCGGCCCCGGAGTCCGACGCGGAGCCGGCCTCCTCGGCGGGGGCGGCGACCTCGGCCGGAGCCTTGTCCGACACCTCGGCGGAGTCCGCGGCGGAGACCAGCTGCACCGCTTCGCGCGCGGCCGACAGCAGGACGACGTCCTGCGGCGCCTGGTCCACGGCGTTCTCCGGGTGGTGGCAGGCGACCTGCTGGCCGGGCTTCAGCTCGATGAGCGGCGGCTCGGTGGTCTTGCAGATCTGCGTGGCCTTCCAGCACCGGGTGTGGAAGCGGCAGCCGCTCGGCGGCGCGATCGGCGAGGGAACGTCTCCCTTGAGCAGGATGCGCTCGCTCTTGGTGCCGCGGCGCTTGGGGTCCGGCACCGGCACGGCCGACATCAGGGCCTTGGTGTACGGGTGCATCGGCGCCTCGTACAGCGAGGTGCGGTCCGCGAGCTCGACGATCTTGCCGAGGTACATCACCGCGATGCGGTCCGAGACATGGCGCACGACCGAGAGGTCGTGGGCGATGATCACGTACGTGAGACCGAGCTCGGACTGCAGGTCGTCCATCAGGTTCACGACCTGCGCCTGGATCGACACGTCGAGCGCCGAGACCGGCTCGTCCGCCACGACCAGCTTCGGCTTCAGGGCGAGCGCGCGGGCGATGCCGATGCGCTGGCGCTGACCGCCGGAGAACTCGTGCGGGTAGCGGTTGTAGTGCTCGGGGCTCAGACCCACCAGCTCCAGGAGCCGCTGGACCTCCTTCTTCACACCGCCCTCGGGCTCCACGCCCTGGAGCCGGAACGGCGCCGAGACGATCGAACCGATGGTGTGACGGGGGTTCAGCGACCCGTACGGGTCCTGGAAGATCATCTGGATGTCGCGGCGCAGCGGTCGCATCTTCGAGGCGCTGAGCCGGGTGATGTCCTGGCCCTCGAACTCGATGCTGCCACCGGTCGGGTCCTGGAGACGGGTGATGACCCGGCCCATGGTCGACTTGCCGCAGCCGGACTCGCCGACGACGCCGAGCGTCTCGCCCTTGCGGACCTCGAAGTCGATGCCGTCGACCGCCTTGACCGCGCCGACCTGACGCTGGAGAACGCCCTTCCTGATGGGGAAGTGCTTCTGCAGCCCCTGGACCCGGAGCAGGACCTCGCGGTTCTCCGAGGACTTCGCGCGGTGCTCGGGAGCCGCCGCCTGCTGCGGGATCACCGCGCCCCCGCCGTCCGTCTTGTTCGTCTCACTCACAGCTTCGGCGCAATCTCTTCGGTCCAGATCCGCGTGCGGTCCTCCTGCGAGAGGTGGCAGGCGGTGTAGTGGCCGCTGCCGATCAGCTGCAGTTCGGGACGCACGGTGCGGGTGACATCGCCCTTGGGCAGGTCCGCGTACGGGCAGCGCGGGTGGAAGGCGCAGCCCGAGGGGACGTTGATGAGGCTCGGCGGCTGGCCCTTGACCGGGATGAGCCGGTCGGACGTCTCACGGTCGATACGCGGCATCGAGCCGAGCAGACCCCAGGTGTAGGGATGCTGCGGCTGCTCGAAGACCCGCTCGACGGAGCCGCGCTCGACGCACCGGCCGCCGTACATCACCAGTACCTCGTCGGCGATCTCGGCCACCACACCCAGGTCGTGGGTGATGAGGACGACCGCGGAGCCGAACTCCTTCTGCAGGTCGCGGATGAGGTCGAGGATCTGCGCCTGGACGGTGACGTCCAGGGCGGTCGTCGGCTCGTCCGCGATGAGCAGCTCGGGGTTGTTGACGAGCGCCATGGCGATCATCGCGCGCTGCCGCATACCGCCCGAGAACTCGTGCGGGTAGCTGTCGGCGCGCTTGGCCGGCTCGGGAATGCCGACACGGTCGAGCATCTCGATGGCCCGCTTGCGGGCGGTCTTCTTGTCGATTTTGTGGTGCGTGCGGTACGCCTCCACGATCTGGTTGCCGATCGTGTAGTACGGATGCATCGCCGACAGCGGGTCCTGGAAGATCATCGCCATCTCGCGGCCGCGGAGCTTGCGCACCTCGTCCGGGTCGGCGTTCACCAGTTCCTTGCCGTCCAGCCAGATCTCGCCCGACATCTGGACGTTCTTGCCGCGCGCGCCGAGCCGGTGCAGGCCCATGACCGCCAGCGAGGTGACGGACTTGCCGGAGCCCGACTCACCCACGATGCAGAGGGTCTTGCCCTTCTCCACCGAGAAGGAGAGCCCGTCGACGGACTTGACCAGACCGTCGTCGGTCGGGAAGTGCACCTTGAGGTCGCGCACTTCGAGGAAGGAGGTCGGAGCGTTCGAGGGCGAGGAGACGGGCTCGCCGACCGCGGCGCCGGTCTTGGACAGTTCGGTCATGAGAGCCTCACCCGCGGGTCGGCGGCCGCGTACAACATGTCAACCAGAAGATTTGCTACGACGACGAAGAACGCGGCGAGAAGAGTCACGCCGAGGATTTGCGGCAGGTCGTTGTCGGTGATGCCGTCCACCGCGTACGCGCCGATGCCGTGCAGAGAGAACACGCTCTCGGTGATCACGGCACCGCCGAGCAGCAGACCGAGGTCCATGCCGAAGACGGTGATGATCGGGGTGAGCGCGGCGCGCAGTCCGTGCCGGACCACGACCTTGCTCTCGCGCAGGCCCTTGGCACGGGCCGTGCGGATGAAGTCCTCGTTCATCGTCTCCAGCATGCCCGAGCGGGTGAGCCGCGCGTAGATGGCGGAGTACAGGAGCGCGAGAGAACACCAGGCGGGGAAGAGGGTGTTGGCCCACTGGATGGGGTTCTCGGTGAACGGGACGTAAGTGCGGCCGAAGATCGGCCACTTGTAGGTGAAGAGCAGCAGCGCCAGGTTGCCCGTGAAGAACATGGGCAGCGAGACACCGGCGAGCGCGACGCCCATGAAGGTGCGGTCGAAGAACGAGCGCGGCTTGAGCGCGGAGATCACGCCGACGGCCACACCGGACACCAGCCACAGCACCGCGGCACCCGCGGCGAGCGAAAGGGTCACCGGAAGGCGGGAGGTGAGCTCCGGCCAGACGGCCTGGTGGGTCTTGAAGGAGTACCCGAAGCACGGTGCGTCGCAGTGCGCCGTGGTGGGACCCAGGTCATAGGTCGCGCCGCTGACGATCCCCTTGATGAAGTGCCAGTACTGGACGTAGACGGGCTGGTCCAGACCGAGGTTGTGCTTGACCGCGAGGATGTCGGCCTTCGTCGGGCTCTTCCCGATGTACTGCTGCGCGAGCTGGTCGGCGGTCTGGCCGACCAGTCTGGGCAGCAGGAAGAAGATGGCGAAGGTGACCGCGGAGACGACCAGGAGCAGGATCACTGCCGCTGCCGTCCGACGGAGGATGTACGAGATCACGGGGATCGGCGCTGGTGCCCGCGGGCCGCTAAGCCCGCGGGCACCAATGCCTTCACCTGCCTTCCGGGGCTGCTACTTCTTCGTGGTGCCGATGTTGAGGTAGTCGTACTGACCGCTGAAGGCCGCCGTGGAGACCAGGTTGGTCGCGTACTGCGGTCGGGCCAGCAGAACCTTGAAGTAGGTCAGCGGCACGAGGACGGCGTCGTCCATGGTCTTCTTGTCGATCTCGGTGTACAGGCTGTTGCGCGCGGCGTTGTCCTGCGTACCGATCGCCTTCTCGAGGAGGGCGTTGACGTCCTTGTTGTCGTACTGCGACAGGTTGGTGTTACCCGAGGCGCCGATCGCGCTGCCGTTCAGGATCTGCTGCAGGAAGCCGTAGCCGGAGGGCCAGTCGGCACCCCACTGCATCATGATCAGGCCGATGTTCTGCTTCTCGGTGAACTTCGGGACACCCGCGTAGTCGGTGAAGTACTTGCCCGACGGGTACTGCTTCAGGGTGGCGTTGATGCCGGCCTTCTTCAGCGAGGCGATGATCGCGGTGGCCGCGTCGATCTCCTGCGGGCGGTCGCTGCGCGCCGAGATGTTGGTGCTGATCGTCGACTTGCCACAGGCCTTGAGCTGGTCCTTGGCCTTGGCCGCGTCACCCGTGTTGCCGGCGGACGCGTAGACGTCCGACTTGGCGTAGCCCGGGATGTCCGGCGGGAGAACCGTGGAGGCGATGTCGCCACGGATCGGGCCGCCCTCGGCGGTCTGCACCGAGACCTTGTCGATCGCGAACTGCACGGCCTTGCGGCACGCGACGTTGTCGAACGGCTTCACCTTGGTGTTGATCGCCATGTAGACGAGACGGCCACCGTAGGTGTTGTCGGTGTTGGCCTTCTTGTCGGCGGAGGTGAGCAGCTGCGCCTGGGTCGCGGCCTGGACACCGGCACCACCGAGGTCGATCGCGTCGCCCGCGAGGACGTCCTTGTCGATCGTCTCGGCGTTGACCTTCAGGTTGACAACGATCTTGTCCGGGTACTGCTTGCGCAGCGGGTCCGTCTTCGCGTCCCAGTTCTCGTTGCGCACGAGGACGGCCTGCTTGCCGTCGGAGTAGCTCTGGAACTTGTACGAGCCCGAGGACACGATGTTCTTGACGTAGTCGACGCCGTTGTCCTTGGCCTGCGGGACCGGAGCCGTCTGCGGCGAGGCGACCAGGTAGTCGAACTCCTGGAACGCGGTCTTCAGGTGGAAGACGACGGTCGTGTCGTCAGGGGTCGCGATCGAGTCGAGGCCCTTGCCGCTCTTGTCCTTGTAGGGACCCTTGTACTTGTCGCCGCCCACGAGGAACTGCTGGAAGTAGTTCGGGCCGAGAGAGAGTACGTCACGCGCGAAGTTCGAGCGCTCCACCGCGTACTTGACGTCCTTGGACGTGATCGGCGTGCCGTCCTGGTACTTCAGGCCGGTACGCAGCTTGTACGTCCAGGTCTTGCCGCCGTCGCTCGGGACACCAGCGCTGGCCGCGAGGTCCGGGACAAGGGTGTTGCCCTTCTCGCCGGCGCCGGGCTGGAACGTCATCAGCGGGCGGGCGTACAGCCGGCTGAGGTTGTACATGTACGCGTAGTACGTGTTGCCCGGGTCGAAGGAGTCCGGGACATCGGAGTACTCGTACGTAACCGTGCCCCCCTTCTTCGTGGAGGCGTTGACGACGTCCTTGGTCGCTGCGTTGGCCCCAGCTGATTTGGTGGTGTCGTCGTTCTTGTTGTCATCGGCCTTGCTGCAGCCTGCAACGAGCAGACTCGCGGAGCCGATGGCCGCTATAGCGGCCAGCGCTGACCTTCGCATGATGGGCGGGTTCCCCTCCATTGTCGGAAACTTGATGGTCTCTCGGCGTGCGTCAGGCATCAGCGACTGCGCGGGTCGAGAGCGTCGCGGAGACCGTCGCCGAGCAGGTTGAACGCGAGGACGGTCACGAAGATGGCGAGGCCGGGCACGATCATGAACTGCGGGTCGACCTGGTAGTAGGTGACCGCTTCCCTGAGCATGCCGCCCCACGAAGCCTGCGGGGGCTGGATGCCGACCCCGAGGAAGCTCAGGGACGCCTCGAAGAGGATGTTGGTCGGGATGAGCAGCGTCGAGTAGACGATGATCGGGCCGACCAGGTTGGGCAGCAGCTCCCGGAAGACGATGTACGGGCCCCTGGCGCCCATACCGCGGGAGGCGTCCACGAATTCCCGCTCACGCAGGGCGAGCGTCTGGCCTCGGACGATCCGGCCCAGGTAGGGCCAGTTGAAGAAGCCGATCACGAAGATCAGGACGCTCAGGTGGAGCGGGAGCCCTTCGAGGCCGAAGGCGCCGCCCTGCAGGGTGGCGGAGATGGCGATCGCGAAGAGCAGGAGGGGGAAGGCGAGGAAGGTGTCCATCAAGCGGCTGATGATCGAGTCGACCCGCCCGCCGTAGAAGCCCGCGACGACGCCCAGGATCGCGCCGATCACGTTCGACAGGATGGTGGCGCCGAAGGCGACGACCAGCGACACCCAGGAGCCCTCCAGGACACGGGTGGCGAGGTCGCGCCCGAACTTCGGGTCGACACCGAGCGGGTGGTCCGCGCTCATGCCACCCGAACCGCCCTTGGGGAGCGAGGTGTTGGGGTCGATCAGGTCCTGGTGGAAGGCGTTCGGGTCCAGGCCCAGCATCGACTGGATGGGCCGGGCGAGGATCGCCATCAGGATGAGCAGTACGACGATGACACCGCCGGCGACCGCCACCTTGTCGCGCTTGAAGCGCGTCCAGGCGATCTGTCCCAGGGAACGGCCCTCGATCTGCCCCTTGCCGACCCCGGCAAGCACAGCCTCTGGCTGCGCTTCCGTTGCCGCCGCGGTGGTCTCGATCGGTGCGGTCACAGTGACCCGACCCCTCTCGCCGGTGGTGACCGGCCTACGCCTGCCGCTGTCTGCGGCTTGGTTCACTTGCTCGCCGGGAGGTCGACCGCAGATGGTGCGGCCCGATGACCCGGCTGATGATTCGACTTGCACTCGCTCACGGGATCGAAGACCCGTGTCTGATGGGGGAGTCTTCAGTGCCGCCACGATCAGGTGCCAGGCCTCATGGAGAAAGTATGCGCAACCGTGATGCTTGTTGAGGGATTCCGTTATCCGAACAGTGGGTAACGGGAGTCGGACGACTGCCAATTGACACGAAATGGCCCATAGAGGTCTTTACAGTCAGAGGTTGTACCAAAACGGGACAACCGGCACATACATCCGCTTCCCCGCAGGTCAGCAGCATGCGACGCACGACACAAGAAGGCCGTGTGCAGGGTCATGATGCCAGCCGAACTCGCACTGGCATCCGACAGGTCCGGGATTCGGGACGCCCTCAGTAGCCGCCGCGGGCCGGCGGATAGCCGTAGCCGCCCGCCATCGGAGCCTGCGCGGGAGCCGCGTGGGCCTCGCGGTCGTAGAACGGCCGGGCATTCGCGCGCAGCCACATGGCCACCGGGTCGAACTCGTCCGACATCGCGACGGTGGAGACGGGCAGCCCGTCCGGGACCGCGCCGATGGACTGCTGCATCATCGCCCGCACCGAGTCCACCGCGGGCGGTGAAGTGTCGTACACGTCGAGGCCGATGGCGAGATACGGCGCCCCGAGGGCGGGCTGGACCCAGGCGCGGCGCAGCGAGCGCACGGCCGGGGTCAGATGCGCGTTCTGGGTCAACAGGGCGTAGAACTGCGGGACTTCGATGCCGGGTTCGGAGAGCCGGAGCGGGCCCGCGGGCTGCCGCTCCAGGCCCGTGGCGATCCGGCGCAGATCCAGCCAGGGGATGCCGAGGCCGCCACCGGGGGCGTGCGGATTGAGCCAGAGGCCGAACTGGTCGGGGTACAGGGTGCGGGCCACGTCCAGCCCGTCCACGACCTCGTACGAGCGGTTCCAGCCGCTGGCCGAGAGTTCCTGGGCCGAGGTGACGCAGGGCGCGTACCCGAAGCCTTCCACCTGCATGTTCCCGTACTGGGCGTCCGGAGAGCCGGCCTGGCCGTGCCAGAGCAGCATCCACACCTGGCCGGACGACGGGGTCGCGAGCGCGCGAAGGAGCGCCTCGTAGGCGTCGTAACGCCCGGGTGTCACCTGGCGCAGCATGTGCTCGACCTGCCCGGCCGCGGCCGTGCCCGACGCGCTCACCCTCAACCGCCCCTTCGCGAACAATTCACGACGAACTCATCCCTATACGCCCGAGGCACCGGATACGAACGTGCGTCAACACCTCGACCAGGCCATGAAACCAGCTTATGCGGCGATCGCGCTCCGCCGGGGGAAGCAGTCGAGAGCCGGAGCCCGCCGCGCGAGGGAGCCAAGGGCCCCGCGGGACCGGGCGCACGGTTTCCCGGGCGCCCTCGGGACGGGCCGCGTTCAGTGACCGTGCTGGTAGAAGGGGCGCACCTGGGCCCGCATCCAGTCGCCGACCGGGTCCTGCGTCACATCGAGGAGAACCAGGTTCACCGGAATGTTCATCGGGACGCGGCCGAGGGCACGGCCCAGGGCGTCGAGGGGCAGGGTGCGGGCCTCGCCCTCCCACAGCGAGAGCTCGACGCCGATGAACATGACCGGATCGTCGCCCTCGATGCTGGCCAGGCAGCGGCGGGCGCTCAGGACGACGCCGGTCCCGGCGAACTCGGCCGAGGCCGCGGCGAGGAAGTCGATCGGGTCCTCCTGCCAGTCGGGCTCGAAGAGCCGCACCCGGCCCCCGCTGGCCGACCCGTCCAGCGGGGTCCGCCCGGCCCGGCACAGCTCGGCGACGGCCATCGGCGGCAGCGGTACGCCGACCACGCCGTCCGGGTTGACCGCGATGCCGACCTGCGGCGGAAGTCCGCGGGCGAACTCCACCGCGGGCGCGATCGTGTAGGGCATGTGGCCGCCGGTGACCTGGCGGAACTGCTCCTCGGAGCTGAAGACGGGGACGTACACCTGGCCCCCGAGGTCCATCGTGGGCAGATCGAGCGGACCGCTCTGCGGGCCGCCGCCGTTGGGCAGCGGCACCCACACGAAGCTGCGGCCGAGCACCTCGACGATGCGAGCGCCGGCCGAGGGCCCCGCCGGCACGCCGAGGGAGGAGGACAACACCTCCTCCAACTCGTTGCCGGGCCAACCGCCGTGCGGATGGGGGTGCGCCTGTGCCGGAAAGTCCATCTGTCTACCGCCCGCTTCGAACCGCTGTTCCAGCTGGAAAGGTTAGTGGGCCACCGCGACCGCTCAGTGGCCGAAGTCGATCCTGCGCAGCACATCCGCCGCGTCCCGGTCGATGAGCACCGCCGAACCGCACCCCTCGGGCAGGTCTCCCTTCTCGGCGGCGCGCAGCAGCCGGGCGACCGCGCCGCGATGGCGGGCGAAGGCGTAGCGCGAGACGCCCCGGCCGCGCTCGCGCTGGCCGTCCAGCGCGGTGCCCGGCGTGACGTCGAGCAGCAGCAGGTGCAGCGCGCCGCCCCGGCGCCGCGCCTCGCGGGCGAGCCAGCGGCGCACCCAGGCCTGCGTACCGCAGTCGTGCACGACTAGTCCGCCGCCCTCGCGCAGCGCGCGGCGCAGGCCGGCGTAGTGCGCGAGGCGGACCAGGGGGCGGTAGACCACGTACGGCAGCAGGCGGGCCGTCCGGCCGTCCCAGCGGTCGCGGGTGTCCTGCGAGTCGACGCGCGTGCCCCGCACGGCCCGCCGCATCAGCGTCGACTTGCCGCTGCCGGGCAGTCCGGTGACCACGACGACGTCGCGCGCCCCGAAGCGCAGACCGTGCGGGCTGTGCCCCACCCGGTCGCGAAGATCCCGGACGACGGCCGCCGGAAGCGGGCCGCGCGCCTTCCGGGCCGCTGCGCCGGGCTGCTCGGGCAGTGCGAGACCCGAGGTCGTCGCGTACGCCGTGGTCCTGTTCACCGTGACCGTCCTCCCCTTGGACGTGGAGTCCCATCCCCGTCGACTGTAAAGAGAAGGTAATGCCCGGCGCTTCCCCTTTTCATGCGCGGACTGCCACAGGCCGGTCACAGATGCGGACCGCCCCGACGGGACGGCTCCAGGTGCGGGCTGCCGGGATCGGACAGCGCGTGCAATGATGGCCGCGCCAACTGCATACCGGCCGCTTGAATCCGCGCGGGAGAGTCCTGGGTACGTGTACCCGGGCGCCGAAGGAGCAAGTCCCTCCCTTGAATCTCTCAGGCCCCGTTACCGCGCGGGCGAGGCACATCTGAAAAGCGGGCCGCTCTCCGGTGGCTCCACCCAAGGTGCAAATCAGGACCACCATTTCGTGGGGTCGTGATGAACCTCTCAGGTTCCGATGACAGATGGGGAGGAACGACCTCGCCGTCATGCCTTGGGAGCCAGACCGATGAGCAGCACCGCACCCCGTCACACCGCGCTCGATGCCCTGCATCGCTCGCTCGGCGCGACGATGACCGACTTCGCAGGCTGGGACATGCCCCTGCGCTACGGCTCGGAGCGCGACGAGCACCTCGCCGTCCGCACGAAGGCCGGCCTCTTCGACCTCTCCCACATGGGCGAGATCACCGTCACCGGCCCCGAGGCCGCGGCTCTCCTGAACCACGCGCTGGTCGGCAACATCGCCACCGTCGGCGTGGGCCGCGCCCGCTACACCATGATCTGCCAGGAGGACGGCGGCATCCTGGACGACCTGATCGTCTACCGGCTCGCCGAGCACGACTACATGGTCGTCGCGAACGCCTCCAACGCCCAGGTGGTGCTGGACGCGCTGACCGAGCGCGCCGCCGGTTTCGACGCCGTGGTGCGCGACGACCGTGACGCGTACGCGCTGATCGCCGTTCAGGGGCCCGAGTCCTCCGGCATCCTCAAGTCGGTCACGGACGCGGACCTGGACGGCCTGAAGTACTACGCCGGCCTGCCGGGCACGGTGGCCGGCGTCCCGGCCCTGATCGCCCGCACCGGCTACACCGGCGAGGACGGCTTCGAGCTGTTCGTCGCCCCCGCCGACGCCGAGAAGGTGTGGCAGGCGCTGACCGACGCGGGCACCCCGGCCGGGCTGGTCCCCTGCGGTCTGTCCTGCCGCGACACGCTGCGCCTGGAGGCCGGCATGCCGCTGTACGGGCACGAGCTGACCACCTCGCTGACCCCCTTCGACGCCGGTCTCGGCCGGGTCGTGAAGTTCGAGAAGGAGGGCGACTTCGTGGGGCGCGCGGCGCTGTCGGAGGCCGCCTCCCGTGCCGAGCAGAACCCGCCGCGGGTCCTCGTCGGCCTGATCGCCGAGGGGCGTCGCGTGCCGCGTGCCGGGTACTCGGTCGTCGCCGGCGGCCAGGTGATCGGCGAGATCACCTCCGGCGCCCCCTCCCCCACGCTGGGCAAGCCGATCGCCATGGCGTACGTCGACGCCGCGCACGCCGCGCCGGGCACCGCCGGTGTCGGTGTGGACATCCGGGGCAGCCACGAACCGTACGAGGTCGTGGCGCTGCCGTTCTACAGGCGCCAGAAATGACACTGGTCCGCACGGGCCGGAACGACACCGGTCCGCAGGGCCGGACATGACACGTATGCCCGTCGGGCGCCGGCCCTGACGGGCGCCCCGTCGGGCGTCGGACGTGACCCTGGGCACATCCGCCCGTGTCACCCACGCTTCCCTCCATCAGCACTCCACCGCGTACAGGAGAATTCAGGCCATGAGCAACCCCCAGCAGCTGCGCTACAGCAAGGAGCACGAGTGGCTGTCCGTCGCCGAGGACGGCGTCGCGACGGTCGGCATCACCGAGTTCGCGGCCAACGCGCTCGGCGATGTCGTCTACGCCCAGCTCCCGGAGGTCGGTGACACGGTGACCGCGGGCGAGTCCTGCGGTGAGCTGGAGTCGACCAAGTCGGTCAGCGACCTGTACTCCCCGGTCGACGGCGAGGTCGTCGAGGCCAACCAGGACGTGGTGGACGACCCGTCGCTGGTGAACTCCGCGCCCTTCGAGGGCGGCTGGCTGTTCAAGGTGCGCGTCGCGGACGAGCCCGAGGACCTGATGTCCGCCGACGAGTACACCGCCTTCACCGCCGGCTGAGGAGTCACCGCATGTCGCTTCTGAACACCCCCCTTCACGAGCTGGACCCGGACGTCGCGGCCGCCGTCGACGCCGAGCTGCACCGTCAGCAGTCCACCCTGGAGATGATCGCCTCGGAGAACTTCGCTCCGGTCGCGGTCATGGAGGCCCAGGGCTCGGTCCTGACCAACAAGTACGCCGAGGGCTACCCGGGCCGCCGCTACTACGGCGGCTGCGAGCACGTCGACGTGGTCGAGCAGATCGCCATCGACCGCGTCAAGGCGCTGTTCGGCGCCGAGCACGCCAACGTGCAGCCGCACTCGGGCGCCCAGGCCAACGCGGCGGCGATGTTCGCGCTGCTCAAGCCGGGCGACACGATCATGGGTCTGAACCTCGCGCACGGCGGGCACCTCACCCACGGCATGAAGATCAACTTCTCGGGCAAGCTCTACAACGTGGTCGCGTACCACGTGAGCGACGAGACCGGTCAGGTCGACATGGCCGAGGTCGAGCGCCTCGCCAAGGAGTCCCGCCCGAAGCTGATCGTGGCCGGCTGGTCGGCCTACCCGCGGCAGCTGGACTTCGCCGAGTTCCGCCGCATCGCCGACGAGGTCGGCGCGTACCTCATGGTCGACATGGCGCACTTCGCCGGCCTGGTGGCCGCCGGGCTGCACCCGAACCCGGTGCCGCACGCCCACGTCGTCACGACGACCACCCACAAGACCCTCGGCGGCCCCCGCGGTGGCGTGATCCTCTCGACGGCCGAGCTGGCCAAGAAGATCAACTCCGCGGTCTTCCCCGGTCAGCAGGGCGGTCCGCTGGAGCACGTGATCGCCGCCAAGGCCGTCTCCTTCAAGGTCGCCGCCACCGACGACTTCAAGGAGCGCCAGCAGCGCACGCTGGACGGCGCGCGCATCCTGGCCGAGCGCCTGGTCCAGGACGACGTGAAGGCCGTGGGCGTGGACGTCCTGTCCGGGGGCACGGACGTGCACCTGGTCCTGGTCGACCTGCGCAACTCCGAGCTGGACGGGCAGCAGGCCGAGGACCGCCTCCACGAGGTCGGCATCACGGTCAACCGCAACGCCATCCCGAACGACCCCCGCCCGCCGATGGTCACCTCCGGCCTGCGCATCGGCACGCCCGCCCTCGCCACCCGCGGTTTCACGGCCGAGGACTTCACCGAGGTCGCGGACATCATCGCCGAGGCGCTGAAGCCGTCCTACGACGTGGAGGGCCTGAAGGTCCGCGTGTCCGCTCTGGCCGACAAGCACCCGTTGTACCCCGGGCTGAAGTAGTTTCGTAGGCTTTCCGTCATACGTTGTATTCACCCGTACGGTTCCTTTCGTACGGGCATCCGGGGCACCGCGCACACTGGAAGAGCGCGGTGCCCCGTTCCATGCGGTCCCGCACCACCTCCGCCGGACAACGGCGTCCGGCGAAACCACCAAGGAGTTCCCGTGGCCATCTCGGTCTTCGACCTGTTCTCGATCGGCATCGGCCCGTCCAGCTCCCACACGGTGGGCCCGATGCGCGCGGCGCGGATGTTCGCGCGGCGGCTGCGCAACGAAGAGCTGCTCGCCCCCGTAACGGCGATACGCGCCGAGCTGTACGGCTCGCTGGGCGCGACCGGCCACGGTCACGGCACCCCCAAGGCGGTGCTGCTCGGCCTGGAGGGCGCCTCGCCCCGGACGGTGGACGTGGAGGGCGCCGACGAGCGGGTCGAGCAGATCAAGGCCTCGGGCCGGCTCAACCTGCTCGGCGAGCACGAGATCGACTTCTCCTTCGACGACGACCTGGTCCTGCACCGCCGCAAGGCCCTGCCGTACCACGCGAACGGCATGACGATCTTCGCGTACGACGCCTCGGGCGAGCTCGTCATGGAGAAGACGTACTACTCGGTCGGCGGCGGCTTCGTGGTCGACGAGGACGCGGTCGGCGAGGACCGCATCAAGCTCGACGACACGATCCTGAAGTACCCGTTCCGCACGGGCGACGAGCTGCTGCGGCTCACGAAGGAGACCGGCCTGTCGATCTCCGCCCTGATGCTGGAGAACGAGCGGGCCTGGCGCACCGAGGAGGAGATCCGCGAGGGGCTCCTCGGCATCTGGCGCGTGATGCAGGCGTGCGTCTCGCGCGGCATGGCCCGCGAGGGCATCCTGCCGGGCGGCCTCAGGGTCCGCCGCCGCGCCGCCCACTCGGCCCGCCAGCTGCGCGCCGAGGGCGATCCGCTGGCCCACGCCATGGAGTGGATCACCCTCTACGCGATGGCGGTCAACGAGGAGAACGCGGCGGGCGGCCGCGTGGTCACCGCCCCCACCAACGGCGCGGCGGGCATCATCCCGGCGGTGCTGCACTACTACATCAACTTCGTGCCGGGCGCCGACGAGGAAGGTGTCGTACGGTTCCTGCTCGCCGCCGGAGCCATCGGCATGCTCTTCAAGGAGAACGCCTCCATCTCGGGCGCCGAGGTCGGCTGCCAGGGCGAGGTCGGCTCGGCCTGCTCGATGGCGGCCGGCGCGCTCGCCGAGGTGCTCGGCGGCAGCCCCGAGCAGGTCGAGAACGCCGCCGAGATCGGCATGGAGCACAACCTCGGCCTGACCTGCGACCCGGTCGGCGGCCTGGTCCAGATCCCCTGCATCGAGCGCAACGGCATGGCCGCGGTGAAGGCCGTGACGGCGGCCCGGATGGCCATGCGCGGCGACGGCTCCCACATGGTCTCCCTCGACAAGGTCATCAAGACCATGAAGGAGACCGGCGCCGACATGAGCGTCAAGTACAAGGAGACCGCGCGTGGCGGGCTCGCGGTGAACATCATCGAGTGCTAGGGAAACGGGCCCTGAACAGCGCGTTCGTTTCTTTCGGCGCTGTCGGGGCCTTCCCTGCTCACGCAGCGGAGAGTCCCTGAAAAGTCGCACCGGGCGCGCCCTGTACACGGTGACGATGCTCGGGGCGATCGGCTTCCTGACTGTCGCCGTGGCCTTTGCCTACAACATGGTGCTGACGCCGTTCGGTTGCACCACGTCGAACCGAGGCGGGCGGCATCAGCGCCAGGAGACGGGGCTGCGGTAGCCGGCCGCGCGCTCGAGGCGGCGCCAGCGGGCCTGCGGGCGGCGGTTGCCATGGGCGAACCGCGGAGTGGCGGCGCGCTGCGCGGCGGTGCGGGCCGCCAGAACCGCGATCAGCGCGGCGAGTTCCTCGGGAGTGGGATCGCCTTGGATGATGCGGAGGTCCCCCTGGTCCATCTGCTGCCCCTTCGGTGCGCTCACTGGGGTGGGTTGCCGTGCTTGCGGGCGGGCAGGTCCGCGTGCTTGGTGCGGAGCATCTGCAGGGAGCGGATGAGCACCTCGCGGGTGGCGGCGGGGTCGATCACGTCATCGACCAGGCCGCGCTCGGCGGCGTAGTAGGGGTGCATCAGCTCGTCCTTGTACTGCTGCACCATCTCCACGCGCTTGGCCTCCGGATCGTCCGCGGCGGCGATCTCGCGGCGGAAGATGACGTCGGCGGCGCCCTCGGCGCCCATCACCGCGATCTCGTTGGTCGGCCAGGCGAACGCGAGGTCCGCGCCGACCGAGCGCGAGTCCATGACGATGTACGCGCCGCCGTACGCCTTGCGCAGCACCAGCGAGATCCGCGGCACGGTGGCGTTGCAGTACGCGTACAGCAGCTTGGCGCCATGGCGGATGATGCCGCCGTGCTCCTGGTCCACGCCCGGCAGGAAGCCGGGCACGTCCAGCAGGGTGACCAGCGGGATGTTGAAGGCGTCGCACAGCTGCACGAACCGCGCGGCCTTCTCCGAGGCGTGGATGTTCAGCACACCGGCCAGCGACTGCGGCTGGTTGGCGACGATGCCGACGACCTGCCCGTCCATGCGGGTGAGCGCGCAGATGACGTTGGTGGCCCAGCGCTCGTGGATCTCCATGAACTGGCCCTCGTCGGCCAGCTCCTCGATCACCTTGCGCATGTCGTAGGGGCGGTTGCCGTCGGCCGGGACCAGGTCCAGCAGCGCCTCGCAGCGGCGGTCGGCCGGGTCCTCGGTCATCTCCACCGGCGGGGTCTCGCGGTTGTTCTGCGGCAGCATCGACAACAGGAACCGGACCTCCTCCAGGCAGGTCCGCTCGTCGTCGCAGGCGAAGTGCGCCACACCGGAGACCTCGGCGTGCACGTCCGCGCCGCCCAGACCGTTCTGGGAGATCTGCTCGCCGGTGACGGCCTTGACCACGTCCGGGCCGGTGATGAACATCTGCGAGGTCTCGCGGACCATGAACACGAAGTCGGTCAGCGCCGGCGAATAGGCGGCGCCGCCCGCGCACGGGCCGAGCATCACGGAAATCTGCGGGATCACACCCGAGGCGCGGGTGTTGCGCTGGAAGATGCCGCCGTAACCGGCCAGCGCGGTGACGCCCTCCTGGATACGGGCGCCCGCGCCGTCGTTCAACGACACCAGCGGAGCACCGGCCGCGATGGCCATGTCCATGATCTTGTGGATCTTCTGGGCGTGGGCCTCGCCCAGCGCGCCGCCGAAGATCCGGAAGTCATGCGCGTACACGAACACCGTGCGGCCGTGGACGGTACCCCAGCCGGTGATCACGCCGTCGGTGTAGGGTTTCTTCGCCTCCAGGCCGAAACCGGTGGCACGGTGCCGGCGCAGCGGCTCGACCTCGTTGAACGAACCCTCGTCCAGCAGCAGCCCGATCCGCTCACGCGCGGTCAGTTTCCCCTTCGCGTGCTGCGCCTCCGTCGCCGCCGCACTCGGCCCCGCCAACACCTGCTCACGCATCGCGAGCAGCACGGCCACGGCGGACATCCTGTTCTCCCCTCACTGTGATCTGAATCCGGCCCGGGCGGCGGACACCACCAGGTCCCGGTGCCACTTGAGGATCGTCGCGGGGGCTTCCTTCGCTGAACTCTCGTCGAGTTCGGCGAAGGAAGCGGCGGTGACATGCGGGAACGCGCGGCCTGGGGCTCGGCCCCAGAATAAACACCGTGATTAATCGTGAAACTCTAAGAATTCACGAATAATCGAGGTCAGCCGACCGGCGTCTCACTGGCCGCGAGAAGCCTGCGGTATTCCTTGGCGTTCAGGACGAGATCCTCGTCCAGCGGGTCGAAGATCATGCCGTAGACGGAGTGGAAACCCTGATAGTCGAGCTGGCAGAACTCCAGCGTCTGAATGACCGGGGCGAGGTACTCCTCGAGGGTCCGCCGAGCGAGGCCGTCCGCGGCGTAGGTCTCCAGGGTGCTGCCGACCGTGACGGCCAGCCAAGCCTTCTTGCCCTGCAGCGCGGAGGCGGAACCGTCGAAGGTGAAGGCGAAACCGTGCACCAGCACCGCGTCGAACCAGGCCTTGAGCAGCGGGGTTACGCTGTACCAGTAGACCGGGAACTGGAGGACGATGGTGTCGTGCTCGCGCAGCAGCTCCTGCTCGCGTGCGGCATCGATCTTGAAATCGGGGTAGGTCTCGTAGAGGTCGTGGACGGTGACGTTGTCCAGGTCCTTGATCCCGGCGAGCCAGGTGGCGTTGCCACGGGATTCCGCGAGGTTCGGGTGGGCGACAATGACGAGGGTGCGATTGGTGGTCACTGACTGGTCCATTTCTCGTGTAGGACGCGAACCCGTGTGCGTCATCACTGTCAATGTTGGCGAGCGGGTCGGTCGTGTCCGCGGTCATGCGTTCTTCACGAGCGCTTCGAAAGGGCGATCGTTTCGGAACGAGCGGCTGTGTCCCTGTAAGTAAAGGCAGTCGGTGATCCGAGCGGAATTTATCACGCAATATTGACGGACTCGTTCCACCGGGGACCCTCCTGGTGGTGGATATTCACGCGCACCCGCCCCCAGGGCCTCGGCGTGGCCATGGCGCGATGCCGGTCCGCAGCTCGGAGGCGTCCTCGGCGAAGGTGGTGTCGCGGACGTGGTGTCCGCGCGGCCGTGGCCTGTGCCCCGGCCCTGACCCCGGCCCTGGAGCGGGATGTCCTTCTGGCGAAGGGGCTTGAGCTGCCTGCGGAGCTTTTTCATGTCGCCCTTGACGACGATCGGTCCGCGAGCCGGCGCCCGACCGCCGCGTCGAGGGCGTCACCGTCGATCCGGGCCGGCAGCCGCCGCACCGCGGACTCGGAGGGCCGTTGCCGGGCGGGCAGCAGCGGCGCTGCCCCGCGGAGCCGGTCAAGAGCGGGCGACATCGGCGATGACGCGCAGACAGGCACGGTCTTCCACTCGGATCACGGGGCGTGGAGAAGTCCATGATCGGGGAGACCGTGCCTGTCACGCTTCCCGGCCCGCCCTGCCCGACAGACCGTCACGCATCGCCGCTCCGGGAAATGGCCCGCAGGGACTCACGGGGTGAGGAGTTCGCACTCCTTGATGACCAGCACCGTTCCGTCCTCGCTGAAGACCCGGCATTCTCCCTTGACGGTGACGGGGACGCCCAGGGGGACGCTTCGCACAAGCCGGAATGATTCCTTGATTCGGTGGTCGAACGGCAGCACGAAGATGGCGAGGTGGGGGCCTCCGGGGGTATCTGACACCTCGACCACCGGCGTACCGTATTGGCTTTCGCCCGTTCGAATTGAGACTCCCTCAAGGGTGAGGAATTTCCCGTAGTAGGCGCGCTCGGCGGCGGCGCGGTCCGCGGTGAACTCGTCGTGGAGGTCTCGAATGTTCATTGGTTGCCGCCTTCTCTGGTGTCGCGTGATCCTGCTGGTCTCAATCGAGTTTGCCGTCGATGCAGGTGCGGAGCTTGGCGTTGAGGTCTTTTGACCGCGCTCAGGGTCACTGCCCGATGGTGTTGAGTTCGGCGATCGCCTCTTCGGGCAGTTGCAGGTCGGCCGCGGCGATGTTCTCCCGCAGGTGATCGACGCTGGAGGTTCCGGGGATCAGCACCGTCGACGGCGAGCGCCGCAGCAGCCAGGCGAGCGCCACCTGCTGCTCGGAGGCGCCGAGGCGGCAGGCGACGTCGCGCAGGGTCCGTGACCGCAGTGGGTGGAATCCGCCGCCAAGGGGGAAGAACGCGGCGTAGGCGATGTTCTCCTCGGCGCAGCGATCGACGAGGTCGTCGTCGGCGCGGTCGACCAGGTTGTACTGGTTCTGCACGGTGACCACGGGGGCGATGGCCTGGGCCTGGGTGAGCTGGGCGCCGGTGATCCCGCTGAGGCCGAGGTGACGGATCAGGCCCTGCTCACGCAGGCCGGCCAAGGTGCCGAACGGCTCGGCGACGGAGGACCCGTCACCGCCGAATGCGGCCGTGCGCAGGTTGACCACGTCCAGGGTCTCCAGGCCGAGGTGCCGGAGATTCTCGTGGACCTGGGCCTTGAGGTCGGCGGGGTCCAGGGAGGTGATCCAGCCGCCGGTGGCGCTGCGGCGGACGCCGACCTTGGTGACGATGTGCAGGCCGGCCGGGTAGGGGTGCAGGGCCTCCTTGATCAGTTCGTTGACGACGGTCGGCCCGTAGAAGTCGCTGGTATCGATGTGGGTGATGCCGAGCTCGACCGCTGCGCGCAGCACGGCGATCGCCCGAGTGCGGTCCTTGGGCGGTCCGAAGACACCGGGACCGGTCAGCTGCATCGCGCCGTATCCCATCCGAGTGATGCTCAGGTCGTCGGCGAGGGTCAACGTCGGCAGGGCGGGGATACTCATCGGAAAGCCTCTCGCGTCTGTTCGCGGCATCGTTGCGGACCGCTCGGCGCGTCCATTGGGTACGTTTCCATAGGTGCGGCGGAGACAGGGACGCGGTCGGGCGGCCGGGGACGCGAACCCCTGGCCACCCGACCGGTAGAAGACGAGCGGTCCTTGACTGTTCGTGAAATATTCAGGTTTTCACGAACAGTCACGTCATTTACTCCGAGGCCGAGCCTCGGACCCCTCGTTCCTGCACGTCACCGGCGGTTCATGCGACGGACGCTGCCGGATTGTCTCCGACAGCCGCCTTGGCGATGTCATCCTGCGGGGAAATTCGACGGACCGTCGCAAAGTTGAACGCCTTGTCGCGAATGGTGATCGTCCACGAGAGTCCGGACCTCTCGCCCACGGTAAGCCCCAACACGATGAGCGGCATATGCCACTCGTACTTCACGAGCGTGCCCTGGTCCGCATGGGCGTCCGAGCCGTCGTGCGCCGATACATTGCCGTAGTTGTTGACGGCAAAGACGTCGGGCGTGGCAATCATCTTCCCGATTCGGGCCTGGCCGGCTTCAATGAAGTCTTCTCGCCGCTCGACGCCAGACAGTGCGTCTATCTGCCGCTGCTCCTCGGCGCGATAGTAGTCACGGATCTGGATTCCCGTGCTCTGCTCGATGAAGCTTCGCGGCACCGTCAGGAACCGAAGCGTGTTGCCAAGGGGCAGCTTCGGCGAGTAAAGACTGTTCTTGAGGACGAACATGTTCGCACTGTCGCGGTCGAGGAAATCCGCCTTCATTCTTTCCAAAAAGGAGCCGATCTTGACCGGCGCGTCAGCGCCTTCGGTGAAGGTGACGGGGAGTTCCTTGCTCGCACCGGAGGGCGAAGTCTGAGCGGGCGGCAAGAAGGCCGCCAGCTCATCAGCCCGGATCTCCAGCTCTGCGAGGCCTTCGGCGATCCGGAAGCCGTCCTGCCGGGTCTTCAGGGTGCTCATCAGCGCCTGGTGGAATCGGAAAACCTTGTATCCGTCCTGCAGCGGAAACGGTATGCACGTGAAGATACCCTGCAGGTGTGGGTCGGAGCGATAGGTGACGGAGGCGAGCAGAAAGCTGTCGTAAAAGCTTTCGTACTTTTCCGCGAGGAGTCCCTGGAAGGACGAGAGGGGGAAATCCTCAGGAGTGTCGAAGGTCAGCTCTACCAAGTGGCACTTGGAGAAGAGCGGATTCCCCCGGAAGAAGTGCTTCATGGCCTCCTCGAACTCGGCGAGCTCGAAGGCTCTGTCAACCTTGTACGTGGAGAGCGATGGAAAGAACTGTGACGCGTCTATGAACGGGAACGTGGTCAGGGAGAGCCGAAGGATTTTGTCGGCGATGGAGAGGGTCATTTCGTTACCTCCATTAACTGGTGTGTGCCGGGGAGCGCCGCCGGCGATTTCCCATCAGAACGCGCCACATGATGCCCGGGGTGCACACTGCTGTCGGCGGTTCGAGCAGGTACTGGACTTTCAGGAATTTCTCGGCCACGACCATGTCCGTTTCGGCTGCGGCGAGCACCTTGTCCATGTAGGAGTTGATGAGCCGCACGGGAAGTGGCCTCGGACCTTCGATCTGAGGCAGGGCCAGGTCACTGCCGGTCGCCATCTTCCAGGCGACGCCGATGGGCTTGGCGGCCTTGCGGAAGAATCGTTGCGCGACCTGATCCAGGTCACCGCTCAGCGAGTCACGAAGCGCCATCGCCTGGAGCGAGGCCACCGTCATCCCCTGGGCGTAGATGGGGTTGAAGCTGGATATCGCATCGCCCACCACCAGCAGCCTGCGCGGGAATCGGGTCAGCTTCTCGTAGCGACGGCGCACGCTCGCCGGGAACCGGTGCGCGGAGATCTCGCTGAGCGGCTCAGCGTCGCGGATCGCCGCGAAGACGTGTTCGGGAACCAGCGGCCTGGCGAACTCCACCCACCCGGCCGGGTCGGTCGGCGGATGGTGGTCGCGGTATCCGATCAGCGTCAGGACCCAGCGGCCGTCCTCTTCCTCCAGGAATTCCGCGCCCTTGGGGCTCCCCGGTGCGTGCCCGATGATCACGACCTTCTCACGGCCCATCGAACCCGGGGCCGGCCGCAGATACCGGCTGGTGTACATGATGTCGACGTCGATACGCTCCTCGAGCGGCGGCTCGTATCCCATCTCGACCAGCCACTTGGTGGTACGTCCGGACCGGCCGGTCGCGTCCACGACCAGATCGGCGGGGATCACATCCTCGGAGCCGCTGCCCACGTACCTGACACGCACACCGGTGACAGCGTCATTGTCCGAGGTGGTCTCGAGGCCGGTGACCTGGCACTCGTCGATGAGCTTGATCTTCGCGACATCCCCGATCCGGGCGCGGAGCCGACTCTCCAGATGCGGCCGGCTCGGCTGGTAGGTGCGGGACAGATCGGCGTACTCGCCGTCCATGCACAACAAGTGCCCGCCCAAGCTCATCCGCAGCTCGGCGGGTCCGTCGATGACGGGCGCGCCACCGGCAACGAAGTCGTCGAGTATCCCGGGGAACAGCTCCTCGAAGATCTTCGCACCCTTGGAGAGCAGGCCATGAGCGTGGCGGCCCTGCGGCACACCTCGCCGCTGAGTCCGCTGCCCCTCCGGCAGCTGGTCACGCTCCACCACCGTTACCCGGTCGAATGCCTCGGAGAGCACCCGGGCGGCAAGTAGACCCGAGATACTCGCTCCCAGCACCACCGCATGTTCACCAATACGCTTCACTGGAATTCCTTCCGGTCGGGCAAGTGCCTTGTGTGGGGTAGTCATGGAATATATGGGTGATCGCGGCCGATGCTCGGCAATAGATTCCCGAATCCTTCGACATGGAAATCATCGAGATGTGCGGTGCGCACCGCGAACATAAGTGCCCCATAGGTTTGGCCACCGCACGTGGCGCCGTATTGGCTTGTTCGTTCCATCGAGCGCGGCTCGCGTGGCCGAAATTCACGTCGGATGCGAGGCTCCAGCCCGCGCCGACGGCCAGGCCGGCGGCACGTGTCCGGGCACCGGTGCCGGTCCGGAGCTCCG
Source organism: Streptomyces sp. NPDC026500 (assembly GCF_055567635.1). Taxonomy (NCBI): domain Bacteria; kingdom Bacillati; phylum Actinomycetota; class Actinomycetes; order Kitasatosporales; family Streptomycetaceae; genus Streptomyces; species Streptomyces sp. NPDC026500. Next base: position 62,495 of record NZ_JBVHQB010000023.1, read on the forward strand.
GGCTGCCGGTAGTAGTGGTCGCGGGCGTCCCTCATACAGGGGACAGGAGTGCAGGCCGGCGGGCGGGCCGACTCCCGGACGGTCGACTGGCCGTCGCTCTGAGCCCCGATCGGTGGATCGGGGCTCAGAGCTCGTAACACGATCACGGTGTCGGCTTGTTGATCCTTCGCCAGTAGACGAGGGCGCATGCGACTGAGACGAGTGAGTCGTGGAGGTCGAGGCGTCGTTCCCAGCGGGTGGCGAGGCGCTTGAACTGGTGGAGCGGGGCGAAGGTCCGCTCGATGACGTAGCGGAGCTTGCCGAGGCCGCGGATGTCGGGCTCGCCTCGACGGGAGACGACAGGCAGGACCCGACGCCGGGTCAGCTCGCGTCGGACGTGCCGACTGCCGTCACCCTTGTCACCGGGAAGGGACTCGGGCCGCTTGCGTGGCCGACCCGGCCGGCCGCGGACGGGACGCCGTCGACCAGGGCGAGTGCCTGGGTGATGTCGGGGACGTTGCCGCCGGTCGTGATCACTTTCGGCGGCGTGCCGCTGCCGTCGCGGATCAGGTGGTCCGAGCCGAAGCCCGGTTCAGGCGGCAACTGCTGCCACGTGACGCCCGTGAACAGCACGAACAGGATCCCCTGCAGGCACAGCCGGTCGTCCACCGGCCGCGGTCCCGGGGAGCGCTCCGGCCACGGCGGCAGGACCGGCACGATCAGCGCCCACAGCTCGTCATCGACCATCCACGGTGCACTCACACCACTACAACGGACGAATCGTCACACCGGACACGGCCCACCAGCCCACAGCCACAAGATCGTGTTACGAGTGTTCAGGCAGAGTCGCGCCCGCCATGGAGCAGATCCATCAGACGGTGATTCCGGCTGGAATTTTTCGGTCAGACAGCGGTGTTCGGCTTCCCGAACCAGCCACGGCATGAACAAGATTCCGCCTACCCGCCGAGCGCGGGAGGGGGGTTCAACAGAAATCTCATGAACCAATGCATGATTGTGCTCTTTCGGCGTCGTCATGAATTGTTGGGTCTGCCCTTGTGCGCGCGGTGATCCCGCTTTACTTCGGCACTACAGGAAGAGCCAATGGTCGACATCACCGGCACCGCTGAAACCACCGATACGTTGTCGAGTTCCCGCGGCGACGCGGAACTGCGAGCGAGCAACCGTGCGATCGTGGCGCAGTACATGAATACCCGCGGGGAGGATCGCCTGCGTCGGCACCTTCTGTTCACCGAAGACGGCACCGGTGGTCTCTGGACGACCGAAACGGGGCAGCCGATCGTCATCACGGGCAGGGACCGACTGGGTGACCACGGCCAATGGTCGCTCAAGTGCTTCCCCGACTGGGCCTGGACGAACGTCGAGATCTTCGACACGCAGGACCCCAACCAGTTCTGGGTCGAATGCGACGGCGAGGGAACGATCCGCTTCCCCGACTATCCCGACGGCCACTACCGCAATCACTTCCTGCACTCCTTCCTGTTCGAGAACGGGAAGATCAAGCGCCAGCGCGAGTTCATGAACCCCTGCCAGCAGTTCAGGGCTCTGGGCATCGCCGTCCCTCAGGTCAAGCGGGCCGACATACCGACCTGAACGCCGTTCGCCAGGCGTCTTCTTATCAATCAATGGAGAAGGTCGTTATGGGAAACATCCTTGCCGACATCGATAGGGCCCAGGCGCGCCATCAGCCCGAATGGGACAGTCCCTCACAGGTCGAGCTCGTACGGGCGATGCTGTCGTCCGTCACATCGCTGGTGACCGCGGCGCAGGTGGAGAACCTCCGTTCCCACCTGGCCCGCGTCGCCACCGGCGAGATGCAGGTGCTCCAGGCCGGAGATTGTGCGGAGGACCCGGCCGAGTGCACCGCTGGGCACATTCAGGGCAAGACCGGACTCATCGATCTGCTCGCCCAGAACCTGGAGACCGCCACCGGCAAGCCCACGCTACGGGTCGGGCGGATCGCAGGGCAGTTCTGCAAGCCCCGCTCCAGCCAGGTCGAAAAACTCGGCGATGACGAACTGCCGTCCTTCTTCGGGCACATGATCAACGGGCCGGAGCCCACCCACGAGAGCAGGCGTCCCGATCCACTGCGCATGCTCACGGGCTACATGGCGGCGCGGGAGATCACGACGCGGCTCGGGTGGGTCGGGTCAGCACCTCGGCTTGACGGGCCTGTTGTCTGGACCAGCCATGAAGCGCTGCTTCTGGACTATGAGATGTCGATGCTCCGAGAGCGCGACGGCGGTCGGCACTTGCTCGGCTCCACCCACTGGCCGTGGATCGGCGAGCGGACCCGGCAGATCGACGGCCCGCACGTCGCACTGCTCGCCCAGGTGGCCAACCCGGTCGCCTGCAAGGTCGGCCCGTCGATGACCGCCGGCGAGATCGTCGAGCTGTGCGACCGGTTGGACCCGGAGCGGGAGCCGGGCCGGCTTTCACTCATCGTGCGCATGGGCGCCGACCTCGTCGCCGACAGGCTGCCCCGGCTCGTCGAGGCTGTGCAGTCGGCCGGGCACCCGGTGGTCTGGCTCAGCGACCCGATGCACGGGAACACCGATTGCGCGGCTGACGGCACCAAGTACCGGCTCGTGGAAACCGTCGCCCGGGAAGTCCGCGGCTTCCGGCGGGTCCTGGACCTGGCGGGGGTTCCGGCCGGGGGACTTCACCTCGAGGCGACCCCCGACGACGTGACCGAGTGCGTGCTGGACACGGCCGAGCTGGGGTCGGGCCCCGTCACCAGCCTGTGTGATCCGCGACTCAACACCCCCCAGGCCATCAAGGTGGTCTCTGCGTGGTCCGAGTACTGAGATTCCTAGAGAGGGAGCCTTGTGATGACGGGAATACCGCCGATCGCGCCTTACAGACTGCCGCCGAGGGATGCGCTGCCGGAAAACACCGTGCGCTGGACCGTCGACCCGGATCGGGCGGTGCTCCTCATCCACGACATGCAGAGCTATTTCCTCAAGCCCTTCGAGGACGGCATGCGCAGCGAATTGGTGAGCAACATCGCCGACCTCAAGAAGCGCTGCGGAGCGCTGGGGGTGCCGGTGGCCTACACCGCCCAGCCCGGCGGGATGACGGACCGGCAGCGTGGGCTCCTGAAGGACTTCTGGGGCCCCGGCATGCGCACTGACGAGACCGAACGCGCGGTCGTTCCCGAACTCGAACCCGACGCGGACGACTGGGTGAGCACGAAATGGCGCTACAGCGCGTTCTTCGGGTCGGAGCTGCTCCAGCGCATGCGCGCGCTACAGCGTGACCAGTTGATCATTTGCGGCGTCTACGCGCATATCGGTGTGCTGTCGACCGCCTTGGAGGCGTTCTCCAACGACATCCAGCCCTTCCTGGTCGCCGACGCGCTCGGCGACTTCTCCGAAGACCGCCACAAGATGACCCTCGAATACGCGGCACGGTGCTGCGCCATGGTGGTCCGAACCGAGGACGTGCTCGCATGAGCGCCCTGCTTGAGCAGGTTCTCGCGCTGGAACTCCCCGCCTTCGCGATCATCCACCGTCCCGAAAGCGGCTCCCCCGGCACGCTGGACGTCCTGGCCGGCCAGGTGACCGAGTACAAGTCGCTGGACGACATCCCGTTGGCCGACGACTCCGGGCCGGGTCCCGCGCTCGACACGCTGGTGCTCGTCCCCTACCGGCAGCTGGCCGATCGCGGCTTCGCCGCGCGGGACGACGCCACGCCCCTGCTCGCGATGAGCCTCACCACTCGCGACACGGTGCCGGCCGCCGAAGCGCTCGCCGGCTTCCCGCAGGTCCCGACGGAACTGACCGACGGACACTTCGACATGGACGACGACGCCTATGCGCAGATGGTGCGTCAGATCGTCACCGAGGAGATCGGCACCGGCGAGGGCGCCAACTTCGTGATGAAGCGCTCGTTCGTCGCGGACATCGGCGACTACTCGCCGACCAGCGCCCTGTCGTTCTTCCGGCGGCTGTTGGAGCGCGAGGAGAAGGCCTACTGGACCTTCATCATCCACACCGGCCGCAACACTCTCGTCGGTGCGACACCGGAGCGCCACGTCTCGCTCGTCGGCGGCACGGCCGTCATGAACCCGATCAGCGGTACGTACCGGTATCCGTCCGGCGGCCCCAGCTTGCAGGGGGTCATGGAGTTCCTCGCCGACACCAAGGAGACCGACGAGCTCTACATGGTCCTCGACGAGGAACTGAAGATGATGGCCCGGCTGTGCGACGACGGCGGGCGCGTCCACGGGCCGTACCTGAAGGAAATGGCGCGGCTGGCTCACACCGAATACCTGATCGAGGGCAGGACCAACCGCGATGTGCGCGAGGTCCTGCACGAGACGATGTTCGCCCCGACCGTCACCGGGAGCCCGCTGGAGAGCGCCGCCAAGGTCATCTCGCGCTACGAACCGAACGGACGCGGCTATTACAGCGGGGTCGCCGCGCTGATCGGACGGGACGCGGCCGGACAGCAGACACTCGACTCGGCGATCTTGATCCGGACGGCCGACATCGATCCCGGCGGCCGGATGAACATTTCCGTGGGGGCCACGCTGGTGCGCCACTCCGACCCGATGGCCGAGGCCGCCGAGACCCACGGCAAGCTGGCGACCCTGCTCAACGCGCTCAAGTCCGACCGTCCATCCGGCTACGCGGCCGACCCGGAGGTCCTCGCCGCCCTGGAGCGCCGCAACGAAGGGATCGCGGGCTTCTGGCTCCGGGACAAGGACAAGGATGACCGTCCGTCGGCCGGGGCCTCGCTGGACGGCATGACGGCACTGGTCGTGGACGCGGAGGACACCTTCACCGCGATGCTCGACCAGCAGTTGCGGTCACTGGGGTTGTCCGTGGAGGTCCGCCGCTTCGACGAGCCGTACGACGTGGCGGCCTACGACCTGACGGTCTTCGGTCCCGGTCCGGGAGATCCGCGGACGACCTCCCACCCCAAGATCGCCAAGCTGCGGCAGTCGATCGACACCGCGCTGGCGAGTCGCCGGCCGATGCTGGCCGTGTGCCTGAGCCATCAGGTGCTCAGCACGAAGCTCGGCTTCGAGCTGCACCGCCGCGAGGTACCCAACCAGGGCGTACAGCGTGAGATCGAACTGTTCGGCGTGCCCGAACGAGTGGGCTTCTACAACACGTTCGCCGGGCACAGCGCGGTGAGCGAGCGAACCGTCGAAGGGATCGGCGTGGTCGAGGTGAGCCGGGACCAGGAGACCGGCGAGGTGAACGCGCTACGCGGGCCGGGCTTCGCCTCGATGCAGTTCCACGCCGAGTCGGTGCTCACCGTCGACGGCCCGCGCATCATCAGAGAGGCGATACAGGGGGTGCTCGGCCGATGAGAGTGGATGTCGTCTGGTGGGACCTGGCCAGGTCCCACCAGACCGTCGAATCCCTGGAGAAGGATCTTCGTGACGGCTCCGTCGAGCCGTGGCACGAGGTCAAGGGACTGCGCCTGAAGCTGTGGATCGCCGACCGTGAACGCGGCCGTTGGGGCGCGGTCATGTGGTGGGACTCGGACGTTCCGGCAGATCAGCAACTGCCCCCCAACCGGGCGGCCGAGCTGATCGGGTACGCACCCGACCACCGCACCGGGTTCGACGTCGCAGCGGTGGCCGAGGGGATCGACTCGCTCGGCCTCGCCTTCTCCGCCGGGCCCTCGGTACCGGCACAAGCCCTGGAGCGCCCGTAATGCACCGATACATGGTCGTAGACGCTTTTGCCAGCGAGCCCCTGCTGGGCAACCCGGTCGCCGTCTTCTTCGACAGCGAGGATCTGACCGGTGAGACGATGCAACGCATCGCGAAGGAGATGAACCTCTCCGAGGTCACCTTCGTGCTGCCGGCCGAGCAGGACGGCGACGCACGGATCAGGATCTTCACCCCGGTGAACGAACTGCCGTTCGCCGGGCACCCGATGCTCGGCACGGCCTTCGCGCTCGGTCGGACCTGGGGACGCGACAGGCTGCTGCTGGAGACCGCGATGGGTGCCATCCCGTTCGAGCTGGGCACCCGCGACGGCGCCGCGTGGGTCCGGATGGAGCAGCCGGTTCCCAGTTCGAAGCCCTACGATCTCGCCACGGAGCTCCTGGCCGCACTCGGGGTCGGGGCATCGACGGCCCCGGTCGAGATCTACCACAACGGGCCGCGTCACGTTTTCGTGGGGTTGAGCGACGTCGAGGCGCTTTCCGCTCTCCACCCGGATCACCGCGCCCTCTCGCGCTTCCCCGACATGGCCGCCAACTGCTTCGCCGAGGCGGACGGGGGTTGGCGGACGCGGATGTTCTCCCCCGCCTACGGCGTGGTCGAGGACGCGGCGACCGGTTCCGCCGCCGGGCCTCTCGCGATTCACCTGGCCAGACACGGGTTCGCCGAGTACGGGCAGGAGATCAGAATTACCCAGGGCGTGGAAATGGGACGCCCGTCGGTCATGAGGGCGACCGCCGAAGGGGTCGGCGAGTCGATCAGCTCGGTCCGCGTCGGCGGGCACGCCGCGATGGTTGCCGAGGGAACAATCAATGTCTAGCGGGGGGCCTTTCATGGACGCGAGTGGATACGAGTCCCTCAGCGGGAAGGTCGACCTCCCCTTCCCCGAGTACGACCAGCCGCCGTCGGAGCCTCTCCAGCTGGTGCGCAGCTGGCTTTCCGAGGCACGGGACATCGGAGTCCGCGAGCCCAGCGCGCTGGCGCTGGCCACCGCGGACTCCCGCGGCCGCGCCTCCAACCGGATAGTCGCCATCACCGATGTCACCGACCTCGGTCTGGTGTTCAGCAGCCACAGCTGCAGCCAGAAGGGACGCGAACTCGCTGCTACGGGGTGGGCGTCGGGTTTGCTGTACTGGCGAGAGACCGGTCAGCAGATCATCGTCTCCGGTCCGGTCGAGCTGCTGCCCGACGCCGAGTCGGACGCCCTGTGGTCCGCCCGGCCGATTCCGTTGCACGCCATGTCGACGGTCACCGAGCAGAGCGAGCCGCTGGAGGACGTCGAGGCTCTGCGCGCCAGGGCACGCAGCCTGGAACTGACCGGGGAGCCCCAGCCGCGGCCGGAGTTCTTCGTCGGCTACCGGCTGCAGCCCGACGTCGTCGAATTCTGGTCCGCGAGCTCGGACCGGCTGCACCGCAGGCTGCGCTATGACCGCGACTCGCTCGAGTGGCGTACGAGCCGGCTGCAACCGTAGTCCCCGCTCCTTCGACGAACCCTCCTGGCGCTCACCGCCCTTCACGGCTTCGGCTGCGTCGTCGTCGTGCCCGGACACACCCGACCCTTTCCATGAGGAAGAGACAATGCCTCTTACCGCAGACCAGATCCTGGATCTTCCGTTCGACGTCCAGCCCGATCCGGACGAGTTCATCCGCGCCGCCATGGAGTGGCACTTCAATCCCGAGACCGGCTGCACGTTCTGGCTGGACCGAGCCGCTACTCTCGGCTTCGATCCGCGAACCGATGTCAAGACGCACGAGGATCTCCGGCTCTTCCCGAACGTGGCCGCGGACCTTCGTGACGTCCGTGGCGAGGACCTGATTCCCAGGGGATACGGAAAACAGCCCGACGTGATCGGGTTCTTCGAGAGCGGCGGCACCACGGGCGCCCCGAAGCGGGTCGTTCTGATGCGGGACTGGCTGCACCGCATGGTGAGCTGGAGCAACGCGAACCTTGACCGTCACGGTGTGCCACGCGGAGGGAACTGGCTGGGAATCATCCCGACCGGGCCGCACGTCGTGGGCACCCTGTTCCGGCAGCACGCCGTGACGCACGGCCGCCACGGCTTCACGATCGACCTCGATCCGCGCTGGGTGAAGCGGCTCATCGCCGAGGGTCAGTTCGGGCAGGTCGACGCCTACGCCCAGCACCTCATCGACCAGGCCGCCGATGTCCTGCGGACGCAGGACATCGGCCTGCTCACCATCACGCCCCCGCTGCTGGAACGGCTGGCCAGGGACGAGAAGCTGGTCGCCCTGGTGAACGAGCGGGTGAAGTGCATCAGGTGGGGAGGCACGCAGATGGACGCCGACTCCCGGCACCTCTTCAAGACCGAGGTGTTCCCCGAGGTCGCGCTGTGCGGCGAGTACGGAAGCACGATGATCATCGGGGTCGCGGGCGAGCGCGCCGGGATCTCCCTCGACGATCCGTGTGTCTTCGACTCGCTCTCCCCCTACGTGACCTTCACGGTCGTCGATCCGAAGGGCCTCGAGCCGGTGCCCTACGGAGAGCGGGGCCGGGTGCTGGTCAACCACGTCAGCAAGTCCTTCCTGCTGCCCAGCAACCTGGAACGTGACCTCGCCACCCGGATTCCTCAGGTGAACGGCTTGGTCGGGGACTCGGTCGCCGACATCTCCACGGTCGCGGTCTTCGAGGACGAGGACGTCATCGAGGGGGTCTACTGATGATCGACCTGCCCGCGCTCGGCGCAACGGGTGCCTACCGCTCCAGGAACATACAGACGGTCACCGATGTGGCAGGCACGGTCCTCGCGGAACTGAGCCTCGTGCCGCCGTTGTTCGTCAACCGCACCATGGCCGCGCTGCGCCGGAGCAGCATCATGCCGGCCGACGAACGGGCCGACGCGATGATCCGTGCGGCCAAGCTCTTCGCGACCGCGACGATCGACGGCCTGACCGTCGAGGAGTACCAACACGCTGTCAGCAGGGTCGGTGGCGTCCCGATCTCCTCCGTCGTCACGGCGACCACGACGGTCGCCGAGCGGGTGGCGAAGGCTCATGCGAGCGTCCAGTGCGCGCGCCCGCGGGGGGCGGTCGACAACTGGCGCGATCCGCTGACGCGGACCGGGCGTTCGGTGTGGACACGGCGCGGAGACGTGTTCGCCGTGCACGCCGCGGGCAACCACCCCGGCACCCACAGCATCTGGCCGGAGGCACTGGCGCTGGGCTACCGCGTCGCGGTCCGCCCGTCGAGCCGCGATCCCTTCACCCCGCACCGGCTCGTGGCGGCACTGCGGAGCGCGGGATTCGCCGACGACCAGGTGGTGCTCCTGCCCACCGACCACGCCGGTGCCGACGCCATCCTGCGCGGCGCCGACCTGGGGATGGTGTACGGCGGCGAGGAGGTGACCCGCAAGTACGGCGAGGCCGCGACGGTGCTGCCGCAGGGGCCGGGTCGGTCGAAGATCCTCATCACGGCCGACGTGGACTGGCGCGACCACCTGGACGAGATCGTCTCATCCGTGAGCGGCCACGGCGGGACCGGATGCGTGAACACGACAGCCGTCTTCGTGGAGGGCGACCCGACTCCGCTCGCCGAGGCGGTCGCGGCACGGTTGTCCGCCGCGACCCCCTTGCCGCCCGAGGACGACAAGGCCGTACTCCCCGTACAGCCGGTCGCGGTCGCCAAGGCGATCGAAACGCACCTGCTCAAGAAGGCAGCCGGCGCCCGGCCCTGGCTCGGCGGCGACGGCGTCGTGGGTGAACTCGGGGACGGGAGCGCCGCGCTGATGCCGGCCGTCTTCCAACTCGACGATCCGGCCGCTCCGCAGGCAGGTGTGGAACTGCCGTTCCCTTGCGTGTGGATCGCGCCGTGGACACCCGAGGCCGGCACGGAGCCGCTGAGGAACACGCTCGTGCTCAACGCGATGACCCACGACAGCCGGCTCATCGACCGCCTGCTCGACGAGCCGACCATCAGCAACCTGTACCTGGGAAGCCAGCACACCCACTGGATGGATCCCTCGGTACCGCACGACGGCTACCTGGCCGACTTCCTCATGCGGAACAAGGGTGTCATCCGGAACTGAACCTGGTTCCGGCAACGCTCACGTTCGCACCGTGAGCGCGGTTCCGATGTCGCCCGCGGCGGCTCGCCACCGGGACGCTCCCTCCAACTCCAGCGAGATCGAAAGGGTCCTACCTTGTCCCACTCCGTCGAACCGGCCGACGTCCTGATCGTCGGCGGCGGGTCGGCCGGCGCGGTGCTCGCCGCGCGCCTGAGCGAGAACCCCGCCCGGCGCGTCGTGCTGCTCGAGGCCGGGCCGGACTACGGCCCCACCCGGTTCCCCGACTCACTGCTCGACGCCAACCGCATCGCCGATCTCGATCACGACTGGGGATACACCTCGCGGGGCGGGCGACTGAGCCCCTCGATGGTCGCCCTGCGCGGCAAGGTGATGGGCGGGAGTTCCGCCGTCAACGCAGGCGCCGCCCTCCGCGCCCGTGCCCGCGACTTCGCCCGCTGGGCCGAGAACGGGCTCGACGACTGGAGCTTCGCCGACGTCCTGCCGTACTTCCGCGACCTGGAGAACACCCCCACCGGCGAGGACGAGTTTCACGGGCGAAGCGGGCCGATGCCCGTGCGCCAGCTGACCGACTCCGAGCTGACCCCCGCGCATCGTGGCTTCATCGACGCCGCGGTCGCACGCGGCCACAAGCGGATCACCGACTTCAACGGTGCCGAGCAGGACGGCGTCGGAGCCTTCGCAGTCAACGTCCTCGATGGGATCCGACAGAACACCGCACTGGTCTACCTCACCGTTGAGGTGCGCGCTCGCCCGAATCTCACGGTGCACGGTGCCGTCACCGTCGACCGGGTCCTGTTCCGCGGTGGCAGCGCGACCGGAGTGGTCACCGCCGACGGGACCGTGCACCAAGCCGACGAGGTGATCCTCTCTGCCGGGACCTACGGAAGCGCGGCGATCCTGCTGCGCTCCGGCATCGGCCCCGCCGGCGACCTGGCGTCGCTCGGCATCGAACCCCTCGCCGACCTACCCGTCGGACAACACCTGCAGGACCACCCTTTCTGCCCCGCGGTCCATGCACTCGCCCCGGGGCGAGGGGAGATGGCTCCGGCCCTCGGCGCACTGCTGTGGACCGCCTCAAGCGAGGCCGCGGACGGTGAACTCGATCTGAACGTCGTCGCCGTGCATCCCAACGGGGCTCCGTTCATGCCCGCCGGCGGCGTCATAGCCCTGTCCACGGCTCTCGTGCTCCCCGAGGCGCAGGGCACGGTGCGCCTCACCAGCCGCGATCCGCTTGCCCAGCCCTTGATCGACCACAACTACCTCGGCACCGAGCGCGACCGCCGGCGGATGCTCGAAGGCGTACGAATCGCCCGTGATCTGGCCCGTGACCCGGCACTCGCGCCGTCGCTCGCCGGGCTTCTGATGCCGCGCGAACTGCCCGACGACGCCGAGGAACTGACGCGGGTGATCGAATCCAGCCTCTCCATCTACGGTCACCCCACCTCCACCGCCCCCATGGGTGCCGCCGACTCGCCTCAGGCCGTCGTCGACTCCCGCGGAGCCGTGCACGGAATCGCCGCCCTGCGTGTCGTGGACGCCTCGATCATTCCGTACGTGCCCTCCAGCGTCACCAACCTCACCACGATCATGATCGCCGAACGCATCGCCCACCTCGTCTACAACCACTGATGACCCTGGGCTGCCGAGAGGCCGGCCACTCACCTTGATGATTCCGGGGCCGAGCCCCGGGCCCCGCGTTCCTGCACGTCACCGCCGCTTCCCCTGGCTGAACTCGGCGGGAGTTCAGCCAGGGAAGCTCGGCTCGGGGCGCGGCGAGCGCCGCATCCGACGGGTGCGGTGGTTGGGCGCACTTCACGCAGGCCAGGCCACGTCATCAGACCTCTGGTCGAGGGAACGAGGCGCGTCAGGCTGAATTGATACGTCTGGGGCTGCTTTGCAGGAACGGACTGCAGGTTTTCAGAGTCCTCTGGACAGGACTTGTTTCGAGCATGCGGATGGAGTCCAGCGCGCTGAGCCTATCGGCCAGATAGTCATGCAGCTCACTGGGACTCTTGCACAAGACGAGGGCCACCAGGTTGGTCGGGCCGGTGGTAGAGGCCAGGAAGGCTAGTTCCCTGTGTTGGATCAGGGTGCTCGCTACCTGATTCAGGTGCGCGGGGGCGACAGACATCCACAGCAAGGCTTGCGTGGTGATGCCGTATACCTCCGCACTGATCTCGACGTCGAAGGTGAGCATGCCGCTGGCCTGCAAAGCAGCGAGTCGGCGCGTAATGGTCGAGGAAGACTGGCCGGTCTCGGCGGCGAGGTCTGTGTAGCTGATGCGGCCGTTGTTCTGCAACGCGTCCAGCAGCTGCCAGTCCGCCTGCGTCAGGGATGAGCGGAGCTTGGGCTCGTCAGCGTCATCTGACGAGTCGAGTGGTCGGCGTAGTTGTTCCTGCTGCTCGTTGGTGAGAGCGCTAGTGTGCCCCTGCCATGCGGTGGGACCGCCTAAATAGGTATGCAGCAGGCGGTGCGCCGACACCTCGGCGATGTTGGCCACACGAGGGATCTCGCGGAACAGCAGCGCATGGTGCGCCGCGGAGTTCATGACGAAGCAGATTTCGGTTCCCCCGGACACGAGCCGCACCCAGGTGGTGTCGTCCCGCCGAGCCAGGCTGTACGCGACACTCTGAGCGGTGTTCGGGCTGGCCGTGAGCCTCAGAATCCACTTCCCGCCTGACGGTTGCCGCGGATTCACCACCCCGACAACGCGAAGCGACAGCTCGCTGCTCAGTCGCCCGTAGCGACGGGCGACTGTTTGCGTGGAGACGCCCAGAACCTCGGCGATCCGGCTGAACGGCGCCCGACCGTCGATACGCAGGGCATGAATGATACAGTGGTCCAATTCATCGACTGCGGGGACCGTTGACTCGGAAAATTCGCCCACTGGCCGTTTAGGGCCATGGACGCTCAGCAAGGCTTGCTCAGCAAGGTTTGCGGCACTATTTCCCCCGAATAGCCTAGGACAGGACCTCGTCAATGGGCTTGGCTGTCGGCGACGGCGTTTTTCATCACCAGGGCCCCGGCGAGTTCCGTTCCACGATGATGGTCAGTCAGTTCTCGTGATCGGTCATTGCTTTGCCGGACTTGGCGCGCGGGCATGGAGTCCACAATCGCGGTTTAAGGAATACGTGTTCGGGATCACCAGCCTGTCGGCCTCGGACGCGAGACCCAGCGACCTGGCGGTCCGTCAACAGTTGCACTGGTCCGCCGAGTACCGGCATCACGTCCTGGATGACACCTTCGAGGAGGAGCGCCGCCAGGCCCGCACTGTACGCCTGCCTGGGAACCTCTCCACCCTGCACGACCTGGCATTCCAGGCGGTCAAGGCCGAACGATTCGGCAATATCGCATGCAGCCGCTGCCACTACACCAGCCCCCCGACCAGCTCCTGAACCACTACGGACCATGACCGTCACCACGAAGTGGATATCAATAGGTCAAGACTCGCCGGGTCCTGACTCGTCGCCAGGGCTGGATCGGCGTAATCCACTTTGGTCCAATCTTCGGACGAGTGTACATGTTCCTACTCATCCTGGGTATGGCGGTCCGCCACAGGGCCCCCGTAGCGGGGCCCCGTAGTCAGCGATTGCACAATCATCTGCGGTGAGGCGGTCATGACCACCGGTCGACACTAAGAAGCCGTTGCCGTACCGGAACTTGAGCGGTGTGTTCTTGCAGCTCAGGCATGATGTCGGGGTTGGCGGGACAGGCTGGGACCGTCGGGTTGTCTCGTCGGTGGAGGTGCCGGGATGGTGTCGATCGTGGGGCTGCGGGAGGAGGCGGAGCGGGTGCCGGCCGAGCTCGCGGAGGCGGACTGGCAGGAGTGGCTGAATCGCGCGGCAGCGCGTGGGTGAGGTCCTGTCCGTGCCGGCGAGTCCGCGCAGCCGGCGAGACCGGTCCGGTCCCGGTGGAGGAGCCCGCCGTGCCCGAGCGGGAGCCCGAGCCACGCCGGTCGCGCCGATCCCTACCCAGCTCATGAAGTACGGGTGATCCTTCAAGTCAGCTGACCAAGCGGCGAGTTGAAGGAGCCGTTCCTTCTGGTTCGAATCCGGGTTCCTTGGGAACAGCGTTCTCGCCTGGCGATGGCGTCCACGCGCCTCTCCGGCGACGGGCCCGTTCGGCAGGTGGAACAGAAGGTCTGGCCCAACGCCGAATGTCCCGTACTTGGTCTGCAACGGGCCGGGCGGGAGGACATCGAAGTTATGGAGAGTGTCACGCCCAGGCTTCCAGGAGAACAACGTCTCGCTCCCGGCTGTTCACCCCGAGCCCAGTGCACTCACTGATGAATCGGGGGCTCGCCGCGGCGACCCAGGCGCGAAAAGAGGAAGAGCGGGCCTCCTTCAGCGGCGGGGACCGGAAACGGAGCGACAGTCACCGCGCCGGTCCCCGACCGGCTCAGCGGACCGCGCGCTCCGCGACGTCGGAGTCGACCACCTCGGCCTCGGCCGCCGTCTCCGGCACCACGACCGGCCGCGGCGCCGGACGAGGCGCACCGTGCGCGGCCATGATCCCGGCGATGACCAGCACCGCCCCGAGCGGCTGGTTCCACGTCAGCCGCTCGCCCAGCAGGATCACGCCCGCCGTGACACCGACGACCGGGGTGAGATAGGTGACCGCGGCGGCGTTCACCGCGCCCCACGCCTGGACGATGTTGTTGTTCCACAGATAGGCGAGGCCGGTGCTCAGGGCACCCAGCGCCAGCATGCTCAGCGCGATCGGCGCGTCGATGCGGGGTGCGGGTGCCGCGAGCCACGGTGTGGCCGCCAGCATGATGATCGCGCCGATGGTGACCTGCACGAAGGCGACGCTGACCGCCGGCAGTCCGCGCGGGGTGATGCACCGGCGCAGATAGACGAAGGCGACGCCGTAGCAGGCGGTGGCGCCCAGACAGGCGAGCTCAGCCATGAGATGGCCGCCGCCACCGGCCAGGCCCCCCGGGCCGATCAGCACCAGGACCCCGGCGAACCCCGCGAGCAGACCCGCCGTACGGCGCCGGTCGAGCCGCTCGTCCGCCAGGGCGACCGTACTGACGACGAGGGTCAGCAGCGGGGTGGTGGCGTTGAGGATGCTGGCCATGCCGGAGTCGAGGTGCTGCTCGGCCCAGGAGAAGAGCAGGAAGGGTACGACGCACAGCAGGACGGACACGACGGACAGCCGCAGCCAGAGCCCGGGATCCCGGGGGATCCTGCTGCGGGTCACCGCCATGACCACGCAGAGCGCCAGCGCGCCCAGCACCAGTCGGCCCCACACCACCTGAGCGGGCGTCAGCCCGTCCAGCGCGACCTTGATGAACAGGAAACTCGAGCCCCACGCGCACGCCAGTGCGACGAACTGTGCCCCGATGCGCACTCGCAAGCCGACGCACCCCCCTTTTCTTGTGTCGGTCCCTACTCCGCGGCGACCGGGACCGCCGGCGCCGCGATGGGCGCCACCCTGGGCGCCACGATCCGTACGTAGTCCTCCGTGGCCATGACCACCGACCGGTCCAGCCGTCCCGCGTTGAAGGCGATCTCCTCGTGGGCCTCGAGGAACTCCGCGTCCACGACGACGGGCAGCGAACCGGACAGCGACAGCGGCGGAATGGCGCCGACCACGCAGCCGGTGAGCTGCTCGGCCAGTTCCGACGGGGCGAACCCGCCCTTCTTGCCCTCGACCGCGGCAACGACCTTCTTCAGGTCCGCTCGCCGGTCTCCCGCCAGCACGGCCAGCACCGCCGGGGACTCGATCCCCTTCACCCGGCACACGAGCGCCTTCGCGCCCTGCGACACGGTCGTGCCGCGCACCGCGGACACCTCCTCGGAGCGCCCTTCGGCCGGGTGCTCGACCACGCGGTACCTGGCCTCCTCACGGTCGAGAAGGTCGACGATCTGCTCAAAGGGACTCAACTGCGGCCTCCCGGGGCCTCTGCGGGCGTACGGCCACGGAGCGGGGCCGCGTAGCACCGCTCCAGCCGGCTGACGAAGGTGTCGACGAAGGACGGCGGCGCCTCGGTCCAGGACCGCCAGTCACGTGTCGCCTCCGCAAGGTACGACATGCGCCGCACGTGCTTCCAAGACCCGTCACCTGTGCGTGAATTGGGATCCCCGCTGAGATCGACGGGCAGATGGGCGCGCAGCGCCTCCAGATAGTCGGCGTAGACCCCGCTGCCGAAGTTCACCCGGGCGACCCCGTGCGCCGGCAGGGACGCGAGGTCGACCCGCGAGATCGAGCTGCCGCCGTGCACGACCAGAGCGCGGCCGGTGCCCTCCAGGACGCCGGTGAGGGCCCGGACGAGCCCGTGGTCGATCGCCGCGTACCGGTGCTCGCGCGCGGGGTCGACGGCGAAGACCTCGTCCCACAGTTCGGTCTTGCGCCGGGCCTTGGCCAGCCGCCGCTCCAGCCACTCCTTCTCCAGGGCATCGAGCAGCGGCCGCTGGAACACCGGGACGCGGGTCCGGGCGTCGCGGAACACCGCGTCGAGCCGCGGCCCGGCGTCCGGGCCCTCCCCTTGCGTCGTGGCCCGGCGGGCCAGCGCGGCCACCAGCCGGTGCTCGGCCGAATAGCCGGGCAACCCGGACTCCGTGAGGTCCTTCTCGACGCGCGCGCAGGCCTCGGCGAAGGCGTGCAGATCGTCGCCGGTGACACGGTCGTCCAGCAGACCGACCTCGGCCATCGACCGGCGGGTGGCGGCGAAGCCGTAGTCGAAGCTGTGGAACTGGCCCACGTGCGCGCCGACCAGATCGAGGTCCGTGTTCTCGACGAACCGGGTGAAGTCGCTCGTGGTCGTCTTGTTCCACTTGCGCAGCCCGGCCCCGTCGATGGAGCCGATCTCGCCCTCGACGAGGACGCCGTAGCGGCGCGCCAGTTCCGTGGCCGCGTTGGTGAACAGCACGTTCTGGTGCAGCGTACGACCGGACCCGTCGACCATGACCGAGTCGAACCCGGCCTCGCAGGCGGCCTGGACCACCTCGTGGTCGTCCGCGTGATCGAGGTGCAGCCGCAGCCGCGAGCCGAGCGCGGTGTTCAGCTGGTCGACGTCCTGCCGGAGCCTGCGGAAGACCTCGGCGACGGCGGCGACCGGACCCCGGCCGACGCTGTCCGCGACGAAGAGCAGGGCTTCCTGCGGCGAGATCTCGCAGTAGACGTCCCGCCGCGTGCGCGCCGAGAGCAGGGCGTACGGCAGCAGCATGGACGGGTGCTTCACGTTGAAGTTCGGCACGGTCCCGGTCCACCGGGCGGGGGGCGCCGCCGCTTCCCCGGCCGGCGGCGTGCCGGGCCGCCGGTTGCGCAGTTCCCAGTGGTACTCGTGCCGCACGCGCCGCACTTCGGCGAGGAAGTCGGGCAGGTCCGTGTCGCCGGGTGACAGGGTGCGAACGAGCGGGCCGAGGGCACGGGGGTCCAGAGCCCGGTGGTCCTCGACCATGAAGATCACGCCGAGCAGCGGGTCGTCGCGGCGCAGCGCCTCGGTGCGGCGAGCCGCCCAAGCCATCGCGGCCAGGCCGCTGACCGGGAGTTCCTCGCACACGAACGCCACCGACTGGGGCGCGAGCGTGTCGAGCACCCGCTCACACGACAGCCGCTCGTCGGCGATGACGGTCCGCAGTCCGAGCCGTTCGAGGAGCGGCCGGGCCCACTCGGTGTGCCAGACCTCCGCGCCGATCACGGCGTGCGGGGCGTCGGCGCGGCGCGGCCGTACGGCCGCGCCCAGCACACCGGGCGGCAGCGGAGGCCGGGGGATCAGGCGGGTCATCGGGCCCGCCGGGGAGCCCGGAGCGGCGGCACGCGCGGGGATCGCCGTACCCGTCGGGGCCATGACGGCGGTGGAGACCGCCGCACCCGCCCCGGCGGCACCGCTCGCACGGGTCGCCGTGCCCGCGGTGCCCGCCGAGGCCGACGCGCTCGCCGGAGTCGCCGTGCTCACC
The DNA here is from genome assembly GCF_055567635.1 of Streptomyces sp. NPDC026500. NCBI lineage: Bacteria > Bacillati > Actinomycetota > Actinomycetes > Kitasatosporales > Streptomycetaceae > Streptomyces > Streptomyces sp. NPDC026500. Next base: position 80,125 of record NZ_JBVHQB010000023.1, read on the forward strand.
GGAACACCTCCCCCAGCAGACGGGCCGCGGCCGGCGAGTCGACGTAGGAGTCGAAGGAGTAGGCGAGTCGGTCCAGAGAATGGTGCTGGAGCAGATCGGCGACCTCGGCGCGGACCGTCGCGGGCTCCGCGCGGCGCAGCACCACCTTGGCCACCAGCCGGGCCACCTCGCGCATCTCCGCCTCGCGCAGCCCGCGCCTGGTCATCGCCTGGACGCCGAGCCTGAGACCGTGCAGCCCGTTGGCGCCCGGCACCTCGATGTTGGTGGTGCGGATGCCCGCGTGCGCCAGGTCGCCCAGGGACAGGCGCAGCGCGTCGGCGGCCGATCCGGTGATGACGTGCACCTGGTGGGTCTCGGTGAACCCGAAGGACTCCCCGGAGACCCGCACCCCCTCCTCGTGCAGGGCGTGCGCGAGTGCCTTGGAGTTGGCGATCGTCTGACGCGCGTAGTCGTGGCCGTAGAGGGCGATCTCGGAAAGGGCCACGTACATGGGTGCGATCAGCTCGGCGTGCGAGTTGCTCTGCATCTGCGGGCAGACCCAGTCCGACACCGCCCTGAGCTTCGGGTGGTCCGCGTCCCTGAAGGCGATGTAGGCCTTCTGCGGTCCGGCGATGGTCTTGTGGGTGTTGCCGTGCACGGCGTCCGCGCCGAGCAGCGTCGGCTGCGGCAGCGCCCCGCCCGCGATCAGGGCGCCGTCGTGACTGGAGTCGTAGGCGAGGAAGACACCCTCGGGCAGCGCGGCCCTGATCTGGGCGAGCGGCTGCCAGCGCAGTTTGAACGACTGGTCGAGGATGACGAGCTTGATCTCCGGGTGTTCGGCGCACAGCGTGGCCAGCCGGTCCACGTCGATGAGCAGGGTCCGGTCGACCATCGGCAGGTGGTACGTGTTGACGCCGGCCGCGGCGGCCAGCGACTCCAGGGCGAAGTGGCCGCCGTCCTTGTGCGCGAAGTGCACGAAGCCGTCGCCGCGCCCGCAGTTGCCCAGCAGCACGGCCTGCTCGGCGACCGAGCCGCCGTTGGGCCGCCAGTCGAAGGTGGCCGCCTCGAAGAGCTGCCGGCCGATCCCGGTCAGCTTCCCCACCAGGGACGCGTTCGCGCCGGAGTCCGGGAAGGCCCACTCGCCCGCCTCTGCCGGGTACGGCGGAGCGAACTCGTAGAAGCCGCCCTGCAGTCCGCTGCCGAGCATCCGTACCAGCTTGCTCGGGTAGTTCTCGCTGGCCGTGAGGCTCAGGTGCTGCTCACGGTAGGTGTTGTCGAGCACGAAGTCCGAGGCGAGCCGCTCCAGCAGGTGCGCCACCCGGTCGTCCGACCACACGTGGCCGAACACGCCGGCGCCGTCACCCCCCGAGGCCTCGTCGATGATCTCCTCGGCCGCCACGACCGCGGCCTGTGCTTCGTCGTCGACAACACCGATACCACTGTCTTGTTCTGCCGCACGCATAAATCAACCCCGCTGCATGTCGAAAAGAACCGGAAAGAAAAAGTAAGAGACGCTGGAAAGAGGCGAAGAGGCGGCACCGGCGCACGGCACTGTGCGGGGCCATACACCGGAACAAAGCCGAACGCGGCCCTTCGATGCTCTTTTACGAACCGTCCCCGCCCCGGCACCCCCGCGGCCCTTCCCGAAGGCATCCGGACATCAATGGAATCGACTGTACACGGGGAAGATCAACACTGGACCACCGCAATCCAGCCACTCTGCACTCCCGCCTTGTCCGTGGAAACCGCGCTCCGCGGAAGGTGCGCGATGCAGGCAGACATCCGTCGCACGGCCCGAATTGCAGGCGCAGATCCCGCGCTCCGGCGCGTACGAGGTGGCCGGTAAAGCACCCGGGGGTCTCGCCACCAATTTGACTCAAATCCGATCCACCGCGTACCGGCTCCCGACCTCGGCCGGCCCTCGCACGACACATCGGATGGCCGGAAACCCGCAGACCTAGGCGGCGGCTCTCGAGGACGGCACGGATGTCCACGTGTCGCGCCTGCGTGGCGTTGCGCTGCCTCCCGCCCGACAAGGCCCAGTTCGGCACCGCGCGCGGCGATCGCGTCCGCCCGGGTCTCGTCCGGCTCCTGGCCCGTGCGGCGAGCTGCGCCTTCGGCGACGGCCGCTGCACAGAATCACGGCACCGCAATCCCCGACTTCAAACATCGAAATTCGGTCATTGCACTCGGAAGATCGGCTGATTGAACATGCGACCACAAGGCCACCGAATGCACGGTATGCCCGACTCGGCTCCGCCAAATTCACCTGTCCGTATTCCGGAACGTCATTGCGGATTCCCTTGGGCGTCATGCAAGATCCACACCGACGAGGAGCACGGAGACGCTCCTCGCCGGGCGTGATCACGTCCGTGCTTCGCAAAAGAAAGGCGATGCGTGCTGCCTGAATCTTCGTCGGCAGCGGGATCCGGGTCCAACGTCGCGGAAACCTTGCTCAATGCCTTCGTAAACCGCGGTCATTCACACTTCACCGGCGTGCCGTGTTCACTGTTGAAGGGGTTCTTCCGATTACTGGAGGACCCCGACTGTCCGGCCACGTACATACCCGCCCCGCGTGAGGACAGCGCCCTGGGGGTGGCCTCCGGTCTCGCCGTGGCGGGGGCCAGGCCCGTGGTCCTCATGCAGAACTCCGGCCTCGGCTACTCGCTCAACGTCCTCACCTCGTTCAACCTCATCTACGACGTCCACCTCCCGATCGTCGTCAGCTGGCGCGGTCACGACGGCAACGACGCCGTCGAGCACGACGTCATCGGCCGCGAACTCACCCGGCTGCTCGACGTGTTCGGGCTTCCCTGGACCGTGCTGGACAACGAGCACCCCGAGGACTCCGTGGAGGCGTTCCTCAAGCAGTACGACTCCGGGCGAAGCACCGCCGTACTGATCGTCCGGGAAGGGATCTGAGCGTTGCTGGACATCCGTGACGCCCTGAGCGCACTGCTGGAGCGCGAGTCCGCCGCCCTGACGGTGAGCACGTGCGGCTACATCACACGCGACGTGTACAACATCCGCGATCGCGCCAACCACTTCTATCTCGTCGGCTCCATGGGCATGGCCGCGCCGATCGGGCTCGGCATCGCACTGGCCCACCCGGACCGCCGGGTGCTGGTGCTGGACGGCGACGGCTCGTTCGCCATGAACCCGGGCTGTCTGCCGATGATCGCCCAGCACCGGCCGAATCTGGTCCATGTCGTCCTCGACAACGGCGCCCACGAGAGCACCGGCGGCCAGCGCACCGTCGCGCTCGGCGACCCGGCGGCCATGGCCCTCGCGGCCGGTTACGCGACCGCCCACACCGTGGACGACCTCGACCAGCTGGCCGCCCTGGACCTGACCGGCACGCCCACTCTGGTGCGGATCCGCTGCAAGCCGCGCAGCCACCCCGCCGGAAAGCGCGTGGAGCAGACGCCCCAGCAGTTGGTGGAACGTTTCCGCGCCCAACTGGCCGATCCGGCGGCGCACCTGGAAGGAGCCGTGTGAAACCCACCCTGCTCGACTGCACCCTGCGCGACGGCGGGAACCAGAACGACTGGCAGTTCACCGCAACCGACGTCCGCACCATCGTGAGCACCCTGGACGCCGCCCGCGTCGACGTCATCGAGGTCGGCTACCGCGGCGGCTCCGGGAGCAGGGCCAGCGCCACCGCGGGAACATCGGCGCACTGTACGCCCGAGTACCTCGCGGCGCTGCCGGCCGTCTCGCACGCCGAGCTGGCCGTGATGGTCGTACCCACCGTGTGCCCGGTGAGGGCCATGGACGACCTGCCCGACAGTCCGGTGTCCATGGTGCGCATCGCCGCCTACCCGTGGAACATCGACGGGGTCCCCGAGTACGTCCGCGCCGTGCGGGCGCTCGGGCTGAAGGTCGGCGTCAACCTGATGGCCGTCAGCTACACCACCCAGGAGCAGCTGGCCGAGGTCGCCGCCGTCGTGGCGTCGGAACCGCCCGACGTCTTCTACATCGCCGACTCCTTCGGCGCGCTCACACCGGACGACGTCCAGCGGCGCGTCGAGCTGCTGGCCGAGCGGCTGCCGACAGCGCTCGGCATCCATGCCCACAACAACCTGGGCCTGGCCGCGGCCAACGCGGTCGCCGGCCTGGACGCGGGCGTGAGCTGGCTGGACGCCTCGCTGTGCGCCATGGCGCGGGGCGCCGGGAACCTCGCCACCGAACAGGCCGCGGCCTTCCTCACCGCGTGGCCCAAGTACGACACCCACGCCGATCTGACCCTGGTCTGCGAGGCCGCCGAGTACGTGGCCGAGCAAGTGCTGCCGCGCCCCATGACGGTGCGCCGCGCGGAGATCGCCGCCGGGATCAACGACCACCACTTCTACTTCCAGGACCGCATCGAGAAGATCAGCGCCCGCCACGGACTCGACCCGTGGGAGGTCGGACGCAGGATCGGTGCGGCGCGGCCCCGCAAGGTCCTCGACACGACGGTCGAGGACGTGTGCCGGGAACTGGCCGAACAGAGCGAACAGACCGACGGAGGGGACGCATGACCGGGAGCCGACCGCCCCAGCAGGAACAGAACGACCCGCCGACCGGCGCGGCACAGCGGCTGCGCGCGGCCCTCACCGCCCCGCGACTGACACGTGCCATGGGCTCGCACAGCCCGCTCAGCGCGCGGCTCGCCGAGGAGGCCGGCTTCGACGTCGTGTGGTCCAGCGGACTGGAGATCTCCGCCGCGGCCGGCGTGCCCGACGCCAACATCCTCCCCATGGGCGAGTGCCTCGACGCGGCGGCCGACCTCGCGTCCGCGGTGGACATCCCCGTCCTCGCCGACTGCGACTCCGGATTCGGCAACGTCAACAACGTCATCCACATGGTGCGCTCCTACGAGGCGCGCGGCGTGGCCGGCGTGTGCATCGAGGACAAGCAGTTCCCCAAGCTCAACAGCTTCGTCGACGGCAACCAGGACCTCGCCCCGCTGGACGACTTCGCGGGCAAGATCCGGGCCGCCTCCGAGACCCGTACCGACATGGTGGTGGTGGCCCGCCTGGAGGCGCTGATCTCCGGGCAGGGCATGGCGGAGGCGCTGCGCCGGGCCGACGTCTACGAGCGGGCCGGGGCGGACGCCCTGCTCATCCACTCCAAGCGCAAGGACCCGGAGGAGGTCTTCGCCTTCCGCGAGGCCTACCGCGGCGACCTCCCGGTGATCGTCGTGCCGACCACCTACAACCAGGTCACCGTCGAGGAGCTGGAGCAGCGCGGCTTCGCCATGGCGATCTACGCCAACCAGGCGCTGCGCAGCTCGATCCGGGCCATGCGGGAGACCCTCACCCGGATCATGCGGGACGGCACCACGCTGAACGTGGAGCCCGAACTCGCCCCGCTCAAGGAGATCTTCGACCTGCAGCGCATGCCCCAGATGCTGGAGCAGCAGGAGCGCTACGAGTCCCTGGGACGCGAACTCGCGGAGGCCGCACAGTGACCACCCACCCCACCGCCCTGCGGCTGGACTTCCACGGCACCCGGCTCGACCTGGAGGTGGCGCCCGGCGCCGGCGTCGAGGACGCGCTGGCCTTCCTCGCCACGCATCTGACCGCCGAGGAGGCCAAGCCCGACGAGACGGACCGCGAGCCGGTCGCGACGCTGCGCGTGCACGCCCCGGCCCCGGGGCTCCTCGCGCCTCCCGCCGGGACCGTGCAGGAGGAGATCTATCTCCGCAAGAGCGCCAGCGAATTCTTCACCGTGCCGGCCCGGCGGGCCGCGGTGGACGGCCGGGAGTACCTGGAGTGCACCAAGACGGGCAGCCGTTTCGTCTTCGACCGCGCCACCCGCGTGATCGACGTGGCGCTCGGGGCCGACGGGCACATGGACCTCGTCGAGCTGGTGCGCGACCTGGTGCTGAAACACCAGGAGAACACCGGCGCCGCGGTGCTGCACGCCACCGCCGCCTACCGGGACGGCGCGGTCGTGCTGGTCACCGGCGCGAAGGGGGCCGGCAAGAGCACGGTGCTCCTGGAGCTGGTGGAGCACTTCGGGTACGAGGTGCTCAGCGGCGACAAGACCGTGCTGCACGAGCTGCCGGACGGCTCGGTCGTCGCGGCCGGCTGGCCCGACTACCCGCACCTCGGCTACGGCACCGTCGCCAAGTACCCGGGACTCAGGGAGATCGCGGGCATCGGGGACGACTACGTGCCCGCCGAGGGCCACGCGTTCTCGCCCGTGGGGAAGTTCGCAGTGGACCCGCTGCCGTTCCGGGACCGCTTCCCGAGCGCCCCGGTCGGGGTGCGCGTCCCCGTCGCGGCGATCCTGCACCCGGCGATCGGGCCCGGCGAGCGCACGCTCGTCGAGCCGCTGACCGGCAGCCGTCAGGAGCACGCCGAAGTGCTGCGCGCCAACGTGGAGTCGGCGTTCGACGGCGCCAACGCCGGCTGGCACCACTACCTCGACGACGGCCGCGCCGCCCACGCCGAGCAGCTCGCCCGCATCGCCGACGTCCTGGCCGGGGTGCCCGCCTGGACTCTGACCGGCCCGGGCGACCTGACGGCCGAGAACGTGCCGTCCGCGATCGGCGGGCCCGCGGAGGTGGTCCGGTGATCGAACTGACGGTGGAGAGCACCGGCCTCAACTCCCACTACGACCTCACCGACCGGATCGCCACCGCCCTCCAGGAGCACGGCACGAGTGACGGACTGGCAGGGGTGTTCGCGCACGGCAGCACCATCGGTCTCACCGTGATGCGCTACGAGCCCGGCGCCGTGCAGGACCTGCTGCGGACCCTGGAACGGATCGCCCCGGAGTCCCCCGCCGACGGCAGCCGCTATCTGCACGAGCTGACCACCGCCGACCCGAACGGCTTCTCCCACCTGAAGTCGTCGCTGCTCGGCACCAGTCTGCTCGTGCCCTTCCAAGGCGGCCGCCTCGCCATGTCGCCGAGTCACCGTGTGGTGCTCTTCGACTTCGACCTGAAGCCCGCCACCCGCCGCGTCTTCGTCGACGCGCCCCGGACCGCGGCGCCCACCCCCCACACCGACACGGTTAAGGAGAACAGCCGGTGAAGCTGCGGCTGGCCACACCCGGACCCACCGAAGTCCCGCAGCGCCTGCTGCTGGCCGGGGCCCGCGAGATCATCCACCACCGCTCCACCGAGATGGAGCAGCTGATCCACGAGATCAGCGGCGGGCTGCCCCCGCTGTTCGGGACCGGCGCCCCCGTGTACACCATCGCCTCCTCCGGGACCGGCGCCATGGAGGCCGCGGTCGCCAACTGCTTCTCGGCCGGCGACGAGGTCCTGATCGTCTCCAACGGCTACTTCGGCGAGCGCTTCCAGGCGATCTGCACGTCGTACGGTCTCGTCGTGCACGTCGTCGAGAGCGACTGGGGCACCAGCGCCGACCCCGAGCGGGTGGCGGCCGCCTACCGCGAACACCCTGAGATCCGGGGCGCGTTCGTCGTCTACAGCGAGACATCCACCGGGGCGCTCAACGATGTCGAGGCGATCGGGCGGATCTTCCGCGACACCGACGTGGTCGTGGTCGTCGACGCCATCAGCGGTCTGCTGGTGCACCCGCTGGAGATGGACGCGTGGGGCCTGGACGTGGTCCTCGCCGCCTCCCACAAGGGCTTCATGCTGCCGCCGGGGCTCGCCTTCGTCGCCCTGTCCGACAAGGCGTGGACGGCCGTGGAGCGTTCCACCGGGCCGAACTACTACTGGTCGTTCAAGCGGCTGCGCCACTTCTACCCGATGTCGTCCTCGTCCCCCGCGGTGTCCCTGCTGCTCGCCCTGCACGAGTCGCTGAAGATGCTCGACGAGGAGGGCATGGAGGCCTTCCGCAGGCGCCACGCCGTGCTGGGCAGGGCGGCCGAACGCGGCCTGCTGAAGCTCGGGTTCAGCACCTTCGTCCAGCCCCCGAACCGGCGCAGCCACGTCATCACCCCGGCCCTCGCGCCCGAGGGCATCGACACCGGCCGGCTGCTGAAGACGCTGTCCACGTCTTACGGGGTCACGATGACCGGCGGCCAGGCACATCTCAAGGGCAAGCTCATCCGGGTCGGCCACGTGGGCGCGGCCGACGCCCTCGACCTGAGCGGGATCTTCGGCGCCCTGGAGATGGCCCTGCTCGACCTGGGCCACACGTTCACCCCGGGCTCCGGCGTCGGTGAGATCATCCGCACATTCCACGAGGAGGGCCACTGATGCTCGTCCTGTTCCAGCGGGAGACCTGCCCGGACTGCAAGCCGGTGCGCGAACTGCTCACCAGGCTCCAGGTCTCCTACATCAACATCAACGTGCCCAAGCCGCGCGAGGAGCGGCACGAGCTGATCCGCACCACGGGCAGCAAATTCATCCCGGCCCTGGTCGACGGCGCCACCGTCATCCCGGGCAAGTTGCGGGAGAACGCCGACATCGTCGCCTACCTCAAGGAGCGCTTCGGCGACCCGGAGGCGGTGACGCCTCAGGCGGGTACCGCCGTGGAAGCGCAGCAGGAGCCCGTGGCATGACCTTCGGGCAGCAGGTGCCCGCGACACCGCGTATCGCGGTGCTCGCGGGCACCCCGCAACTGGTGCGCGCGGCCCGCGCGTTGGGCATCGACACCGTCTTCGTGCACGACGCGGCGCAGTCGGCGCCGCCGGTGGCCGCGGAGGCCGACACGGCCATCGCCGTGGACCTGGCGGACACCGACGCATTGCACGCGGCCCTGGCGCCGCTGCACGCCGAACGCCCCTTCGGGCGCGTGCTGTCGCTCACCGAGCGCGGCCTGCTGCCGACGGCCGCGATCGCCGAACGGCTCGGCCTGCCCGGCAACTCGCTGCACACCGTGAGCCTGCTCCAGGACAAGCAACGCATGCGGGAGCTCCTCAACGCCCGCGGCATCGGCCCGGTGCACACCGGCGCACCGCGTGACGCGGCCGACCTCGCCGGGTTCTGCCGTACGACGGGCGGACCCGTCATCCTCAAACCCGCGGCCGGCACCAGCAGTCAGGCTGTCTTCCGGGTGGCCGGGCCGCGGGACGCCGAGGCCGTCTGGCGGGCGTTCGAAGCGGCGGGCGGCACCCGGCCGATCGCCGAGGAGTACCTCGACGGGCCCGAGATCAGCGTGGAGAGCTTCTCGTACGACGGGAAGCACACCGTGCTCGCGGTGACCGACAAATTGGTCGGCACCGCGTTCGTGGAGACCGGGCACACCCAGCCGAGCGCCCTGCCCCCGTCCGTCCTGGCGGAGGTCGCCGCGCTCGTCCAGGCCTTCCTGGACGCCGTGGGCCTGACGGAGGGCCCCGCCCACACCGAGGTCAAGATCACCGGGAAGGGCCCCCGGATCCTCGAGTCGCACAACCGCATCGGCGGCGACAAGATCCGCGAACTGCTTGGCCGCGCCTACGGACTGGACCTGGTGACCCTCACCGCGGGCTGCCCGCTCGGTCTGCTCCGGCCGCCCGCCGGCCCGCCCGTCGCCCGCCGGGGAGCGGCCATCCGCTTCCTCGCCCCACCGCCCGGAACGGTCCGGAACATCACCCTGCCCGACACCGGCGGCACTACCGCCGAGATCCGGCTGGACGTCGCGGTCGGCGACCGGGTCCGCCCGGTGCGCAGCTCGCAGGACCGCGCGGGACACGTCATCGCCGACGGCACGGACGCGGCCGACGCCGCCCGTCTCTGCGAGGTGCTGGCGGGCCGGGTGCGGATCGAAACGAGTGGGTGAGACCGGTGCGCCATGCCGTTGTGACCGACATTCACGGGGACACCGCTCGGCTGCGAACCGTTCTCGAGGGGGCCCGTGAGCAGCGGGTGGACCAGGTGGTCTGCCTCGGCGACGTCTTCGAGTGCCGGATCGGGAAACGGGAGGCGGCCGGGTACGAGTTCGGCGGCCGGCTGACCGACGTCTTCGACCCGGACCCCGAACTCGCCCGGCTCCTGGACGGGGTACGGCTGGTGCGGGGCAACCAGGAGGAGCGGATCCGCGCCCTCGTGCCCGACCACCGCCTGCCCGGCTGGACCCGCCCGCTGCTCGACGCCCCCTTGGAGCACCGCACCGAGTTCGCCCTGTACTGCCACGGCCACCCGTTGCCGTGGCGCGAACCGGAGCCCGGGCTGTGGTGCCCTGCCGACGCGGACTTTCCCGGGCGGGCGCTGGTGCACGGGCACCATCACCGCAGTGCGCTGTACAGGCTGTGGCCCGGCGACACCGGCCCGGTGCGGGTGGAGCGCCTGCCCGTACGGTTCGGGTCGCCGGTCCCGCTCGCACCGGACGGCCGCTACGTCATCAACGTGGGCTCAGTCACCCACTGCGCCCCGGACCGCGGCCCCTCCCCCGCCTGGGCCGTCGTCGACGAGGACGCCGCCACCGTCACCTACCACCACGCACCGCACCCCACGGCCCCACAACCTACGGAGAAGCAGTGACCCGGCAGGTACTCCTGCTCAACTCGGACAAGCCCGAGGTCCTCGAGGCCCTGGCCCGCCGCCCCGAAGTGACCCTCCGTGTCATCACCCGCAAGGTGTACGCCGACCTGTACCGGAACCACGAGGTGGCGTACGTCGACAGCTTCGCCGATCTGACACAGGTCGAGCAGGCGGCGTACGAACTCGCCGCACACGGCCCCGTCGACCACGTCATCGCGGCCACGGAGAAGAGCGTGGTGGCGGCCGGGCTGGTCCGCGTCCTGCTCGGAGTGCCCGGGATGGGCTTCGACCAGTCCCTGCGGGGCGCCCACAAGCGGGCGATGAAGGACAGGCTGCGCGCCGCCGGTCTCCCGGTGACGGACTACGCCCAGGCAGCGACGCTCGACGAGGTGCCCCGGGCGGCGGAGCGGACCGGCTGGCCCGTCATGATCAAGCCGGTGTTCGGCGCCGCCTCGAAGTGCACCCACCGCGTGGACTCCCCCGAGGAGTTCGCCGAACGGCACCGGGCCGGCGGCTTCGCCGACCTCGCGGACACGCGGCTGCCGGTCCAGGTGGAGCGCCTGGTGCGGTTCACGCACGAGTACCACTGCGACGGAGTCGTACACGACGGCCAGGTGGCCCGCGCGGCCGTCTCCCGCTACTTCCTCCCTCCGCTGCGCACCTCGCCGAACCTGAACAGCGGTTACGTCGCCGACCGGACGGACCCGTTCTCGCGGGACGTCCTGGACCTGCACCGCCGGGTGGTCGCCGCGCTCGGCCTGCCGGCCGGGGTCACGCACCTGGAGGTGTTCCGCACCGGGGCGGGACCGGTCATCGGCGAAGTGGCCGTACGGCCGGGCGGCATGGGCATCTCCCGGATGTGGTGGCACGCCTTCGGGGTGGACCTGTGGGAGGAGTTCGTCCGGGTCTCGGCCGGTGAGCGGCCCAGCCGGCCGGCCCGCGAACCGCACCCCGGGACGATCGGCCGTTCCCGGCTGCCCGCACTGCCCGGTCTACGGGAGCGGGTGCTGGCCCTGCCCGGCGTGCTGGAGGTGCTGACGCCCGAGGAGTGCGCCAGCCCGGGGCGTCTGGAGGCGTACTTCACGGCCGCGGACGAGGCGGCCGCGGAGACCTTCATCGCTCGGCTGCACGAGATGGCGGGGCCCGCGGCATGACCACACCCGCTCCCGGCCGGGCGCGCGCCCTGCTCGACGCCTGTCTGCCCGCCGCCGGCGATCCCCGGCTGCTCGCCGTGTCCTGGCTGGTCAAGACCGTCGGCAGCGGGCTCTACCTGACCACCAGCACGCTGTACTTCACCCGCGTCGTCGGCCTGCCCGTGCACCAGGTCGCCACCGGCCTCACCGTCGCCGGGATCGTGGCGCTGGCCGGTGCCGTACCGCTGGGCGCGCTGGCGGACCGGTTCGGCCCCCGGCGGACGTACACCGTCCTGCTCGGCGTCCAGTTCGCCACCATGGCGGCGCTGGCCTTCGCCCGTACCTTCCCGGCGATCCTGGCGCTGATCCTGGTCTTCCTCCTCGCCGAGCAGGGCAGCACCGCGGCCCGCGGCGCGCTGGTCGCCACCGTCGGGGAGGGCGCCGAACGCGTACGGCTGCGGGCCTATCTGCGGGTGGTGACCAACGTCGGCATCACGATCGGCGCGGCGGCCTCGGCGCTGGTCATCCAGGCCGACACCGAGGCCGGATACATGGCCCTGCTGTGGTGCACGGCGCTGACCTACGTGGGGGCGGCGGTGCCGTTGCGGTGGCTGCGGGCGCGCGAGAGACGGCCGGCCGAGAAGGCTGCGCGCACCGGTTCCGGCCGGCAGGTCCTGCGCGACGGGCGGTACGCCGCCGTCACCCTGATCTGCGGTGTGCTGTCCCTCCAGGCGCAGGTGCTGTCGTTCGCCGTACCGCTGTGGGTGCTCCGGCACACCGAGGCGCCGCCGGTCCTGGTGTCGGCCGTCGTCGCCGTCAACACGGTGATGGTGATCTGTCTGCAGATACGGTTCAGCCGCGGCGCCGAGGACGACCGCCGAGCCGCCCGGATGTGCCGCAACTCGGGGATCGCGCTGTTCGTCGCGTGCGCGCTGATCGCGTTCACCGGCGGGATGGGCGGCTGGCCTGCGACGCTTCTGCTGCTGCTGTTCGCGGCCGCCCTCACCTTCGGCGAACTGTGGCTGTCAGCGGGCTCGTTCGGGCTGAGTTTCTCACTCGCTCCGGAGGGCATGCACGGTCGGTACCAGGGCTTCTTCTCCCTGGGGCGCGGTGCCGCGACCGCGGTGGCACCGGCACTCATAGCGGTGCTCTGCCTCGGCGGGCGCCCGCGGGAGGGGTGGCTCCTGCTGGGCACCCTGTTCGCCGTGGCGGGGGCAGCGGCTCCGCTGGCGCTGCGGGTGCGGGGGGCGGCGGTGCGCGAACCGTCCCTGTCGACGGCCACGGAGTAGACGGCGCGCGGGCCACTCGACGACGGCGATCCGCAGGGTGGCCGGAATCAGCCGCCCGCTGGGTCCACCGGCCACGAAGAAGGCCCTGGCGCGGGCTGTTTCCGCCGGGCCCGACCCGCCGGGCCGGGCGCCGCTCGGCCCCGGCCCCCGTCAGTCCGGCCGCTTGTCCTCGGCGGCGGGTACCGGGCCCGAGCCGACCAGGACGTCGCTGTGCGGGGAACGGGCCTTGGCCGGCGGGGGCACGGCCGCTCCATGGGCGCCCGCGGGGTCCGGGTACAGCAGCCCGTGGCGTCGGCGGGCCTCGGCCGCCGCGTCGGAGCGTGGCACCGCGGTGTGCTCGGCCCGGCCGTCCGCCCGCAGGGTGGTGACCAGGCACAGGTCGCCGAGGCGGCGCGCGCTCCGCACATGCCGGGCCGCGCCCCGCGCCCCGGTCGGCACCGTCAGACACGCCTCGCTCGCGATGTCGAACTCGGTGACCGTCAGGCCCTCGGCCCGCAGCCGTCCCCCGACCGCCAGGCGTTCCCGGCCGGACCGGAAGGACCACACGTCGCTGTCCTTGTGCACGACGACCGCGGCCGCCTCCGGGCCCCTCCCGACGGCGGTCCCGCCTCCCGGGCCCTCGCTCCAGGGAAAGGGCCGGCACAGCAGCCGCACCCCGCCGCGCTCCGCCCAGTCCACGGCGCCCTCGTGGACGACCTTGGCGCCGTGCCGGGACATCCGGCGCACTCCCTCGTAGCTGATCCGGGAGAGGGTGCGGGCCTCCGGCACCAGGTAGGGGTCGGCGGTGCAGACACCGGGCACGTCGGAGAAGAGCTCGCACGTGTCGGCGCCCAGCGTCGCGGCCGTCGCCGCCGCCGAGAGGTCCGAACTGTTGCGGCCCAGCATGACGGTCCGCCCGGCCGCGTCGACCGCCTGGCCGCCGGGGACGACCGCGATCGGGCATTCGGCCAGCGCCCTGGACAGCGCCTCGGGACGGGCCGAGACGAGTTCCGCCCGGTCGCCCGGCCCCTCGGCCAGGAGCCCGGTGCCCGCCGCCGGCAGCGGGCACGCGGGCACACCCTCGGCGTCGAGCGCGGCCGCGAGCAGGGCGACGCTCACCGTCTCGCCGGCCGTCAGGAGCATCGCCGCGGCCTGGGCGGGCGGGTCGGCGGCCAGAGCGTCCAGGGTCTGCTGGAGTCTGCCCGTCGTACCGGACATCGCGCTCACCACGACGACCAGCGGGCGCCTGTCCTCGCCGCTGCGGCGCACCACGTACCGGGCCACGCGGTGGTAGCCGTCGAGATCGGCGAAGGCGGAGCCGCCGAACTTCAGCACCAGCGGCCGCCTGTCCGGCATGTGACGGCCCGTCATCCCAGCCACCCGTTCTTCGCGGCGAGTTCCACGATCTGCAGCGCGTTCAGCGCGGCCCCCACCCACAGGTTGTCGGCGACCACCCAGAGCGCCACCGCCCGGTCGTCCTCCGGCTCGACGCGTATGCGGCCGACATGGACCAGGGCCCGTTCCTCGGGCCCGGCGAAGACCGTACGGGGCATGGGGTACGAGGGGTTCTCCGAGCGGCGGTAGACCCGCAGGCCGGGCGTCGCGGCCAGGGCCGCCTCGACGGACGCGGTCGTCACGGGCTCACGCAGCCGCAGGTGCGCGGCCTCGGAGTGGCAGTCGAAGACCGGCACCCGCACCGCGGTGGCACTCACCCGCAGGTCCGGCAGGCCGAGGATCCTGCGTGGTTCGCGGACGAGTTTGCGTTCCTCGTGCGTGAACCCGGTGTCGTCCTGCAGCCCTATCTCGGGGACGAGGTTGAAGGACAGCGGCTGCCCGAAGCGCCCGCCGGGGGTGCCCTGCGCACGGGGGTCGTCCAGGATGTCCCTCGAGCCCTCCGCCAGTTCCCGCAGACCGCGCACACCGCCGCCGGACGCCGCCTGGTAGGTCGCCACCACGACGCTCTCCAGACCCGCCAGTTCGTGCACCGGGTGCAGGGCGCGCACCAGTTGGATGGTCGAGCAGTTGGGGTTGGCCACGAGGTTGGACGCCGGCCGGTCGTCGAGCGCACCGGGGTTGACCTGGGGGACCACGAGCGGGACGTCGGGCCGCATCCGGAAGGCCGAACTGTTGTCGACGACCAGTACCCCGGCCGAGGCGAGCCGCTCCGCCTCCCGGCCGCTCACCTCCGCGCCCGCGGAGAAGACGGCGACATCCAGACCCCGGGGGTCCAGGTCGTCCAGGGTGACCAGGTCCGCCATGGGCAGGGCCAGCGCCAGTTCGGTACCCAGGTCCCGGCCGACGCTGCGCGCCGATCCCACGGGCACCACCTGTTCCACGGGCACGATCCCGCCGTCGAGCAGGGCCAGGCATTCCCGGCCCACCGCTCCGGTGGCGCCGACTACCGCGATGCGCAGCATTCCCGTCCTCCTGTCGCCCCGTGCGGGGGCTCAGTGCGTGGTCGTGTCGGGTAACCGGCCCCGGAAAGCACGCCGGTACGCGTTGGGCGTGGTGTTGAGGAAGTGCACGAACTGGTACCGCAGGGCGGCCGCGTTGGCGAATCCCGTGCGGGCCGCCACCGCCTCCATCGTCTCGTCGGTGTTCTCCAGCAGCCGCTGGGCACTCAGCACCCGCTGGGCCAGCAGCCACCGGTAGGGCGTGGTGCCCGTCTCCGCCCGGAAGCGGCGGGCGAAGGTGCGCGGCGACATGCAGGCCCGCGCCGACAGCTGCTCGACGCTGATCTCCTGGTCCAGGTGCCGCTCGGCCCAGGTCAGCACCTCGCGCACGCCGTCCTCCCCGTACTGCGCCACGGGCCGTTCGATGTACTGGGCCTGGCCGCCCTCCCGGTGCGGGGGCACGACCATGCGCCGGGCGATGGCGTTGGCGACGTCGCTGCCCTGGAGCTTGCGCACCAGGTGGAGGCAGGCGTCGATCCCCGCGGAGGTACCGGCCGAGGTGAGGATCGGGTCCTCGTCGACGTAGAGCACTCCCGGTTCGACCTGGGCCTTGGGGTAGCGCTCGGCGAGCGCGTCGGCGTACCGCCAGTGGGTGGTGCAACGCCGTCCGTCGAGCAGCCCCGCGGCGCCCAGCACGAAGGCCCCGACACAGACGCTGACCACCCGGGCCCCGCGGGCCACCGCCTGGCGCAGGGCCTCCAGAAGAGCGGGCGGAAAGTCCCGGGTGTGGAAGTCGTCCCCCACCGGAATGGCGATGAGATCGGCCTCCTCCAGCCGGTCGAGCCCGTAGGGCGTGCTGATGGTGAACCCCGGCACCGCCCGGACCGACGGGGATTCCGCGGCGACGAGCGCGAAGTCGTACGCGGGCAGCCCCTCCTCCCGGCGGTCGATCCCGAATACCTCACATACGACACCCAGCTCGAAGGGATGGACATTGTCGAGCAGGACCGCGGCTACGTTCTTCAGCATGTGTTCCAATGTGGCAGTAATACATGGTGTTCTGACAGTCCCTCCGCTGTCCCATGACCGAATCAGCCCTCATACTCACGGCATGGACCCTGAAGCGGTCAGGATTCACTCACTCGCGCTCATAGGCGGAGACACGCCGCTGACGGGCCCGCCAATGGACACGATCCCGCTGCGGATGCCCATGACGACGGCTTGCGTCCGATCGGACGCGCCGACCTTCATGAAGACCGCGGACAAATGGTTCTTCACCGTCTTCTCGGATATGCCAAGCGCCTTGGCCACGCGCCGATTCGAATTTCCCTGGGCGATAAGCACCAGAATTTGTCGTTCACGGGCCGTCAGCAGGGAGAGTGCCTGCCGTGTCGCGAGCACCTCCTCGGAGGGCGGCGGGGCGGCGACGGCCGTCCGCCGGCCGTCGGCCCATAAGTCCTCGATCAACTGCTCCTGGGCCTCCAAGGCATCCTGCGCCTCGCCCAGGGCCTTGTGCACCTTGGCGACGCCTTCGGCCAAGGCCGTCACGGGCTGCGTCGGCGCCCCGCAGACCTCGCAGCACTGCCGACCCCTCAACTCCTCGACCGACCCGCGCGCAACTGGCGACATCAGATGAACTCCCTCCACCGATGTGAATTGACCGAACCGCTCTTCTCCGTAGGGCCGAGGGCTTGCGGGAAAATCGACGCACCGGGTCAGGAAGGAAGCTCCGCGTGGATCGCCACCGTCTTGCACCGCGTGTATTCGCGCAGCGCCTCCAGTCCTTTCTCCACTCCGATTCCCGAGCGCCGGTAACCGCCGAACGGCAGCTCGACTCCCCCGGCCGCGCTGTAGTTGTTCACGAACACCTGGCCCACCCGGAGCCGCTGGGCGAGCCAGTGGGCGGTGGTCACGTCGGACGTCCACAATCCGGCGGCCAGTCCGTACGTCGTGTGTTCCGCGAGTCCGACCGCTTCCTCCAGCGAGTCGAAGACCGAAACACACAGGACCGGACCGAATATCTCCTCGTTGAACACCCGGTGTTCCGGGGTGACCTGATCGAGGATGGTCGGCTCGACATAGAAACCCTCGCCGTACGCGTCCCCTCGGGGTACTCCACCGCCCGCGCGGACCACGGCGTCCCGTCGGCCCTCGGCCAGGTAGCCGAGCACCCTGTCGCGCTGTTTCGCGGAGATGAGCGGTCCCATGTCGGGATCGCTCGCCCCCGGCCCGAGGGTCAGGGCGCGGAACCGTTCGACGAGCGCGTCCACCAGTTCGTCGTGGACGGACCGGTGGACGAGCAGCCGGCTGCCGGCCGAGCAGTTCTGCCCCGCGTGCTCGGTGATCGACTCCACGATCTGCGGCACCGCGCGGGCGGCGTCGAAGTCGGGGAGCACGAGGTGCGGGGACTTGCCGCCGAGCTCCAGGGTGACCGGCACGATGGTGCGCGCCGCCGCGCTCATCACGGCTTCGCCGACCTCCCGCGAACCGGTGAAGGCCAGGCGGTCCAGGTCGGGATGCGCGGCGAGTGCGGCGCCCGCTTCCGCTCCGTAGCCCGGCACGATGTTCAGGGCCCCCGTCGGGAGTCCCGCTTCCTCAACGATGTCGGCCAGCCGGAGCGAGGTCAACGGCGCGTCCTCGGCCGGCTTGAGGACAGAGCAGTTTCCGGCCGCGAGGGCGGGCGCCAGGGTTCTGGCCGCGATCTGCAGCGGGTAGTTCCACGGAATGATGTGCCCGCACACGCCATAGGGTTCGCGCAGGGTGAAGGCCAGCCGGCCCGGCTGCTGCTGGATCGTTTCGCCGCCGAGCGCCTCGACGGCGTTGGCGTAGAAGTCGAAGTACCGGGCGGCGACCTCGGCGTCGACCAGCGACTGGCTGAGCGGCTTGCCGGTGTCGAGCGTCTCCAGTGCGGCGAGCTCCTCGCGCCGGGCGCGCAGGACCTCGGCGATGCGATGGCAGACCCGCGAGCGCTCCACCGGCGCGGCGAACCGCCACACCGTCTCGTAGGTATGGCGGGCCGCCTCCACGGCCGCCTGGACCTCGGCCGGGCCACAGCGGGCGACGCGTGCGAAGGGGTGGCCGTTCGACGGATCGAGGACCTCGATCCACCGCGCCGTGGGAACCTGCTTCCCCGCGATGACAGCCCTGTATTCCGGTATTGATGCATCACTCACGGGTGCATCCAGCTCCTCGGCGTGGGGGGCGCGCTGCTTCGGTGTCAGGAGGCCATCGAACCGGCGATCACCCGCCCGAGATCACGTGAGGCGACGTCACGCGGGCAGCACACCAGCAGCCGCCGCTGTTTGAGCGCGCCTTCGACGAGTTCGGGGAGATCCTTCGTCGAGTAGCCGAAGTCCCGCAGTCCGGCGGGTCCTCCGGTGTCCGCCACGATGCTCAGCAACGTGGCCGGAAGCACGTCCGAACCGTTCGCCTCGGTCACGCCGTTGAGATTGGCTCCGAGCAACTCGGCGGCGCGCAGATGGCGTTCGGGAGACGTCGGGTAGGTGAACTCGAAGGCCGCCGCCGCGGTGGAGACGACCGCCGCCCCGTGCGGCACCATGGCGTGGTCGACGTCGTACCCGTCCGGCCGGTAGTCACGCACCATCCCGGCTATGGGATAGGCGCAGGCATGCGGAATGTGGGTTCCGGCGTTGCCGAATCCCATCCCCGCGAAGCTCGCCGCCCGGCTCATTCCGGTACGGGCCTCCAGATCGGCGGAGTTGAGCACGGCACGCCTGAGGTAGCGGCCGACCAGCTCCAGCGCCTGTTCCGCCCACACGTCGCTGATCGGATTGGCGCCGATGTACAACGGCCGGTCCTCGGGCGTGGGGTACGGGGGACGCCGGTCGTAGGCGCGGGCCGTGTACGACTCACAGGCGTGCGTCAGGACGTCGTACCCCGAGGAGGCCGTGACCGCCGGGGGCAGCGTCAGGGTGTTCGCCGGGTCGACGAGGGCCAGCGAGGGCATCAGCCGCAGGTCGCTGATGCCCGTCTTCACGTTCAGGCCCGTCACACCGAGGGCGACCATGGCGGTGCACTCACTGCCGCTGCCGGCCGTGGTGGGCACCGCCACCAGGGGTTTGAGCGGGCCGGGAATCGGGGCTCCGGCGCCGATCGGCGCGTTCAGGTAGTCGCTCACCGGGCGGCCGGGGTAACTGAGCAGCAGGTTCAGCATCTTGGCCGTGTCGATCGAGCTGCCGCCGCCGAGACCGACATAACCGTCCACCTGTAGGGCTTCCAGTTCACGGGCCGCCTCGGAGCAGCTCTCGTCGGTGGGTTCCACCCGGGCCCGGTCGAACAGCGTGACCGAGATCCCCTCCTGCTCGATCTGCTTGGCGACACGGGCCGGCAGGCCGAGACCGGCCAGGACGGGATCGGTCACCAATAGCACCGACGCGATGCCGGCCCTGCGCAGTTCGTGGCCGATTTCCCGGGTTGCACCGACACCGAATTTCAGCGGTGGAGCCTGCCAGCTGACTATTCGTTCATGCTCCGGTGCTTCTCCGCCCCACCCGAGCGATTCCACAGTCCGTCCCCGCCTTCATTGGCTTGACATGGAAATCCGACCGAGAAATTGACATGGCGAACGGCGACGCGCCCAGACGTCTCGGCCGACGCGGCGAATCGACGTCGCCTTCACACAATTTTCGACCGGGCGAGGGCCAGAGTAGCCAGTCGGCCTGGGACCCGCCATAGGCCCCTTGCCCTATGACAGAAACGACTCAATCGCTACCATTGGCGCATATCGGAAGGCAGCGGACCAACACCTCTGTTCCGGCCCCGACAGCAGGCCGGTGTCACGCCCGCCCCCCGGGCGCCGACTGGCAGTAAATCGTGGATGTGTGTCAGTTCCGCCACTGTCGCCGCGGGTGCCCCGGCCAGCAGAGTTGAGTCATGAAGTCCACTGGGCGGCGGCATGTGATCGTCGTAGACGGCTACCACATCAGGGACGGCGACGACCGGGGCTTCGCCAGCGCCTTCCGGGCCCGGGGCGTGCTGCCGGTCACCGTCATGAGCACCCCACAGCCGCTGGCGAAATTCGTCAAGAAGAACATCTGGTACCCCGACGACTTCGAGGCCGTGCACTATTACGACGGCGACTTCGAGGCCATGGTGAAACTCGTCGAATCCTACGACCCGGTGGGCATCGTCACCGGGAACGAGAGCGGTGTCGAATTCGCCGCCCAGCTCGTCGAACGCCTCATGCCACAGTTCCAGAATGTACCCGGAAGCGCCAAGTGCCAACGCCACAAAGGGGAGATGGCCCTCGCCCTGGAGCGTGCCGGTGTTTCGGGTCCGCGCACCCTGTCGACCGCCGACCCCGCCGAGGCCGCCGCCTGGATCGAGGCCACCGGGCTCACCGACCGGCCGCTCATCCTGAAGCCGCCGCACAGCGCCGGGACCGACAACGTGCACTTCGTGCCGGCCGGCGGCGAATGGCTCGGCTACTTCACCCACATACTCGGCCAGGTCAACGGGTTCGAACTCCGCAACGACACCGTCATCGTGCAGGAGTTCCTGGAAGGGCCCGAATACATCGTCGACCTGTACTCGGTGGACGGACGGCACGGTCTGGTCGACACCTGTGTCTACGCCAAGCACGACCGGGGCCCCCGCATCGGCATCTACGACGTCGCCGACTTCCTGGCCCCCGACCACCCCGACGTGGCGGTCCTCGCCCCGTACGTGATGCGCGCCGCCGACGCGGTCGGCATCCGCAACGGCTCCACCCACGCCGAAGCGATCATGACGGCGGACGGGCCCCGGCTGGTGGAGCTGGCCGCCCGCTACTCGGGCAGCTGCATGATGATCTCCGGGTCCCTCGCCACCGGCGACAACCAGATCGAGCGCACCGTACGGCACGTCCTCGACGGCGAGTTCGTGCCGTCCTTCGAGCTCGTCAAAGAGGTCCGCACGCTCTGGCTCTGCTCGGACCGGTCCGGCCCCGTGCGGAACATGGAGATCCTCCAGGCGATCGCCGACCTGCCCACCACGTTCTCCATGTCGATCCCGCCCGAGGGCAGGGACATGCCGGTCACCAACGACGTGACCACCAGCCTGGGCTGGGTCGTCCAGGGCGCCGACGACTGGGACGCCATCGAGAAGGACTCGGCCCGCATCCGCGAGCTGGAACGAGCGTGGAACGCGGCCGCGCAGGACGCGGCCGGCACCGGGGGGACCGCCTGACATGCAAGGCCAGCTGTACGGGGCCCGTGTGCCCCACCTTCTGCTCATCTGTCCGCGCCACGACATCCTGGGCAAGTTCGTCGGCCTGCCGGTCGCCCTGACCGTGGTCCACCGCCCGGGCGGGGACCGGCAGTTGGAGGAGTCGCTCGCCCTGGCGGTGGTCGACGCCGACTTCACCGACCCGCGGGCGCTGCTCACCGTCGCCCGCGAGGTGCACGCCCGGCGCCCCGTGGACGCGGTGCTCGGGCTCACCGAGCTCTCCCTGCGCCCGGCGAGCGTGGTGGCCGAGGCACTGGGCGCGCGCGGCAACTCGCCCACCACGCTCGCCCTGACCCAGGACAAGGCCGCCATGCGCGGACACCTGCGGGACCACGGCCTCGGTACGGTCGCCCACCAGGTGTGCGCCACCGTCGACGAGGCCCGCGCGCTGCTCCGCCGCTGCCCGACCGGCGTGATCCTCAAACCGGTCGACGGCAACGGCGGAACGGGCGTGCATCTCGTGCGTACCGAAGGGGAACTGGCCGAGGCGTGGGCCTGGACCAGCGGTGCCAGAACCGGTTTCGCCTGGCCGCAGGGCGAGTCCGCGTCCACGGTGCTGGCCGAGGAGTTCCTCACCGGCCAGGAGTTCAGCGTCGAGTCGCTGTCGGCCGCCGGACGCCACCGGGTCCTGGCGGTCACCCGCAAGCACACCTCGGGCGGCCCGCACTTCGTGGAGACCGGCCACGACCTGCCCGCGACCCTGCCGGCCGACCGGTACCGGATGCTCGTCGACGCGGCGCTGAACGCCCTGGACGCCGTCGGCTACGCCTGGGGCCCCTGCCACACCGAGGTGATGCTCGCCGAGGACGGCGAGCGCGCCACCGTCGTCGAGATCAACGCCCGGCAGGGCGGCGACCAGATCTGGGAACTGGTCCACCACGTCACCGGCATCGACATGCTGCAGGGCGCCGTCCTCGCCCTCGCCCACGGCGTGCTGCCGGGGCCCGGAGCGGGCCACGCGGGCGGCGCCTCGATCCGCTACCTCACCCCACGGCCCGGCCGGGTCACCGAGCTGACGGGCGTGGCCGACGCGCTGGCCATGGAGGGGGTGATCCGTATCGGTGAACTCCCGAAGGTCGGGGACGAGTTGGTGTCACTCGGCGACTCCTGGAACCGGGCCGGGCATGTCGTCGCCGCGGGCCCCGACCCCAAGGCCGCCGCCGACGCGGCCGACGCGGCGGCCGCCCGGATCGCCATCCACACCGACGAGGAGGCCGCGCGGTGACACCCGAGAAAGGAGACGGGGTGACACTCGCCGGGAACTCCGGAACGGAGTCGGAGCACACGCCGAAGGCGCGGACCGGCCGATTCGTCACGGGCCGGGGTCCGGCGTACGTCGTCATCCTCGGCCGCTTCACCACCAACATCGGCTTCTTCATGGTCGTGCCGTTCCTCGCGGTGCACCTGACCAAGGACGAGGGGCTGAGCAGTTTCCAGACCGGTCTGCTCTTCGCCGTCATGGAATTCACCCGGCGCGGCCTCGGCATCCCGTCCGGCTGGGTCAGCGACCGCTTCGGTGCAGCCCGGATCCTGACCCTGGGTCTCGCCGTCGAGGCGGGCGCGTACGTCGTGTTCACCGTGGCGGGCGGCAGCGTCCTCGTCTGGGGCGCGGCGGTCGCGCTGCTCGGCATCGGCGGCTCCCTCAACAACAACGGCGCCCGCAGCGTCCTCGCCTCCAGCAAGTCCGGCGGGGTCGCGGCCAACCTCAGCCGCTACTACGTGTCCATCAACGGGGCCGCCCTGATCGGGCCGCTGATCGGCACCGCGCTGATGGCGGCCGGCGCGATGAAGGCCGGGTTCCTGATCGCGGCCGCGCTGCACCTGGCCTTCGCCGTGACCTCGGCCGTGCTGCTGCGCGGTCTGCACGCCACGAACGCGGCGCCCATCAAGGCCGCCGCCATGGCCGAGGCGCTGCGCGACCGCCCACTGATGATCTTCTGCTCGCTCGCGGTCGGCGGCTGGTTCCTCATCACCCAGTACCGGGTCGCGCTGCCGCTGACCGTCGTCCACCAGAAGCTCTCCTCCGACCTGGTCGGCCCGCTCACCGCGGGCAACGCGGTCGTGGTGATGCTGACCGTGTGGCTGCTCGGCTCGCGCATCGAGAAGCGGTCCACGATCGGCCGCCTCGACATGTTCATCGCGTCCGGAGTGCTGCTCGGCGGCGGCTGGCTGCTGTGCTCGGTGGACGGGATCAGCCCGATCGTCGCCGCCGTCATCGTCACCTCGATCGGCGAGTCACTGTTCTGCGGCGTGGTCGACGCGGTCGTCGCGGGCCTCGCGACCGAGGGCCGTACCGGCCTGTATCTGGGCTACTCCACGATGGCCTGGGGCGTCGGCGGCATGCTGGGCGGCTTCGTCGGAGGCGGCTTCGACCTGGCCGTCGGCCACGGCGCACTGCCTCTGTTCTGGCTGGTGCTGGCCCTCGTGGGCATCGGGTACGGGGCGGGCACGCGCGTGGTGCGCCGCTCGCTCGCCGAGGCGGTGGAACGGCGCAGGACCCCCGCGTCGGCCCCGGCCGACACACCGTCCCCCGCCGACACGCCGTCGCCGTCCGGCTGACCGGCCCCGCCGGACCCAGGTCCGCGCGCCTCGGGCATTCGCACGCAACGACCCGGAACACCCACAACCACCGACCGAGAAGGAGGCCGCATGCCGCCCAAGGCATTGCGCGCACGGGTGCACGAACTGATGGGCCGGGCTCAGGAGGACCTGCGGGACCTGGTCGCGCACCGGTCCGTCGCCGACCCCCGGCAGTATCCCGTGGAAGAGTGCGAGCGTGCCGCCGTGCAGGTGGCACGGCTGTTCACCGAGGCCGGCATCCCCGACATGCGTCTGCTGGACGCACCGGACGGCAGCAAGGCCGTGTTCGGTCATCTGCCGGCCGCCCCCGGCTTCCCCACCGTCCTCCTCTACAGCCACTACGACGTCCAGCCACCGCTCGACGAGCCGGCCTGGACCACCCCGGTCTGGACCCTCACCGAGCGCTCCGACGGCCGCTGGTACGGGCGCGGGGCCGCCGACTGCAAGGGCAACATCGTCATGCAGCTCACCGCCCTGCGGGCGCTCGGCGACCTGACCCGGCTCGGCGTCGGCGTCAAGGTCATCTCAGAGGGCGCCGAGGAGCAGAGCACCGGTGGCCTCGCCGCGCTGATCCGCGAGAACCCCAAACTCCTGTACGCCGACACCGTACTGGTGTGCGACACGGGCAACTCCGAGGCCGGGGTGCCCACGGCCACCACCGACCTGCGGGGCGTGGTGCACGCCACGGTCACCGTTCGCTCGCTGGCCGGGCCGGTCCACTCCGGCTCCTTCGGCGGGCCGGCCCCCGACCCGCTCAACGCGCTGATCGCGATGCTCGCCACCCTGCACGACGCGGACGGCAACACCACCGTGAACGGCCTCGACAACAGCGGGCGCTGGCAGGGAGCGGAATATCCCGCCGAGCGCTACCGCCAGGACATCGGGGTGCGCGACGGCGTCCGCCTGGTGGGCGACGGCAGCGTGGCGGACATGCTGTGGGCCAGGCCCGCACTGACCGTCGTCGGCATCGACTGCCCGCCGGTGGTCGGTTCGGCCCCCGCCGTGCTCGGCGAGGTCACCGCCAAGCTCAATCTGCGCATCCCCTACGGAACGGAACCGGACGCCGCCTGGCAGGCGCTCAGAGCGCACCTGGCGGAGACGGCTCCCTGGCAGGTCGAGGTGGAGACCGTCAGGCTCTCCTCCAGCCGCCCCTTCCGTGCGCGTACCGACGGCCCCGCCTACGCGGGTCTGGCGGAGGCGATGCGGGAGGCGTTCGGGCGAGAGCTGACGACCGCGGGGCAGGGCGGCTCGATTCCCACCTGCGACGCGCTGCAGGAGACCTTCCCGGACGCCGAGATCGCCCTGATCGGCGTCGAGGAGCCCCAGTGCCTCATCCACGCGCCCGACGAGAGCGTGGACCCGCAGGAGATCGAACGCATGGCGCTCGCCCTCGCGCTCTTCCTGGAGCCCACGGAGGAGCGGCCGTGACGAATCTGACGGAACGTCAAGTGACGTTCGGCGAGGCCGACATGGTCGACCATCTGCGTCGCCTGGGCCGGGCGGCACCCGACCTGCACGCGTGCGTCGACCCGGTACGGGCCCGGGCCTGGGCCCGTCGGCCGGCCCTGGCCGCCGACTTCAAGGACGACTTCGGCGAGGACGAGGACGGCGGCAGGGGCGCCTCCTACATCCGCGCGCAGGCCCGCAACCTCACCGCACGCGCCCAGGGCATCCACCATCTGCTCTCCCTGGTGCCGGCCCGGACCGACCGCCGGCCCGCCGTCGTGGTGGACGTGCTCGGCGGCGACGGTCTGGTCCGCAGGGTGGCGAACGCCCGACGTCTCACCGGCCTGTCCGTGCTGACCTGCGACGCGTCCCCGTACATGGTGCGCGCCGCCTGGGCGGCCAACTGTCCGGCGCTGGTGCAGCGCGCCGACCGGCTGCTCATGCGGGACGGCAGTGTCGACGCGGTCCTCGTCGCCTACGGATCCCACCACATCGCCGCCGAGGACCGCGCCGAACTCGTCCACGAGGCGTACCGGGTGCTGCGGCCCGGCGGAGTGCTGCTGCTCCACGACTTCCTCGTCGGGTCCCCGATGGACACCTGGTTCCGGGACGTGGTCGACCCGTACTCGCGAACCGGCCACGCCTTCGATCACTTCACCCGGGAGGAGATCCGGGGCTACCTGACGAAGGCGGGCTTCGAATCGGGTGAGGTGACCGAGATGGCCGATCCCTATGCCGCGACCGCGGCCACGGCCCGAGAGGCCGAACTGGAGCTGGGAAGCTACCTGTTGGACATGTACGGCCTCACCGGGATCGCGCGGGAACACCCGGCGGACGCCTCTCGCCACACCATCGAGCGGGCCAAGACGATCTTCCGCGACGAGCGCGCGGACGGGGCCCTGGAGACCTTCTCGGTCGCGTACGACCCCTCCGCCCGCGCGTGGAAGTGCACGGTGCCCAGAACGGCCGTGCTCGGAATCGGCCGGAAGGCCTCCTGAGGCCGGCGGTCGCACCCCGGTCGGATCGAGGCCGGGGTGCGAACCCCGGCCTGATCGGCGCGTCGGCGACCGCTGCGAGACCTGAAAGACCTGCGAGAGCTCCGGCACGGAACACGCCGTCGGCGACCACCTGGGGTGGTCGCCGACGGCGGTTACCGGGCCGGTGCCGGACGGGTCACCCGGCTTCCCACGGCTTCGCGTCGGCGAGGCCGACGAGGGCCTGGTCGAAGACCTCACGCGCCCGCTGGAGGACCTGCTCGCGCCAACGAGCGTCCTCCACGGGGCAGAAGGCGTCGCGGATCAGCCGCTTGAGGTCGGAGCGGACGGCGTCGGCCGGCGGATGGTGCCGGTGCAGCCAGGTGTCGGCGCACAGCGCCAGCAGCACCTCGGGGCCCGGCTGGGTGCCGAACTCCAGGGTGATCGCGGTCAGTCGGCTGCCCGCGCCGAGACCGTCAGCCACCGAGGTCGCCGTATTGCCCACGATCGGCGTGGAGGAGGAGGTGCCCTGCTCCGAGGCGGTGAGCGCGTCGCCGTACCACCGGCGGGCCCGCTGGTGGGCGTCGGCGTCGCGGCCACCGCGGAAGATGGGTTCGCCCACGCCGCGCTCGCCGAGCCCCGTGTGCAGGTCGATGTAGCCGACGTGGCCGGCACCGGCGATCTGCTCGGCCACCACCGTCTCGAACACCCGCCGGGACCAAGTCGGAGCGTGCCCGCCGTAGAACAGTCCGTCGGGGTGGCGGTACTGGCCGCGGGTCACGGCCTCCTGGAGGCGCTGCGGGCCGAGCCGGTCGCGGAGCGCGGTGAGGTTCGCGACCAGTTCGTGGGGCGCGAACCCGGTGACGTCCGCCGGCACCAGCGTGGGGTGCACGGCGTCGTAGGCGTCGTTGTGCGGCGGGGCGTCGTGGTCGACGAAGTTCCGGTTGAGGTCGATGTTGTCCTCGTTGACGCGCCGCAGATAGGCGAAGCCGTACGGGTTGAGGGAATGCACGAGCAGCACGCCGGTCGTGGGCCCGGCGGCAGCCTTCGCGACGCCTTCGCGCAGCAGGATGCCGGTCTGGCAGGCCGAGCCGCAGAAGCCCTCGATGCCGTGGGTCCCGGACACCGTCACCAGCAGCTTCGCCGGGTCGGGCGGCCCCAGGTACGCGGTGTCGACGCAGAGTTCGCCGCCGTCGGGCCCGCGGTGTCCGGGCAGGGTGAAGGTCCTCAGGCGTGCGCCCGCCTCCTCGGCGGCGCCCAGGAAGGCGGCGCGGGCCCGGGAGTAGTCGAGGGGAAATGTGTCCGCCATGCTGCCTCACGTTCCTGGAGTGCCTGGACTTCCCGGAGTGGTGCCGCGGGCGACGGGCCCGGAGCCTCGTACGGGGCGCCGGACCCGGCCGGTCGGGCGGGGTCAGCTCCGCCCGGAGGGCAACGGCACCCCCAGGGCCATGAGGATCGCGTGCGCCCCCGCCCGCGTGGGTACGTGCAGCAGGCACAGCACCCGGTCGCCCGGCTCCGTGTGCTCGGCGAAGTACCGGTTGGCCTCGGGCACATGGCTCAGCGGCCGCTCCCGGTAGAGGTCGAGCGGACGCCCGATGCCCGGGATGACTCCGCGCGCCGGGTCGAACGGGGCCCGGGGCGCGAGCGCCCCGGCCACCTCGGCCGCCAGGGCCTCCTGGCTGTCGTCCTTGCCCGCGAGGTCCGGGTACATGCTGATGTCCGGATGCCCGCTGAACGCCGACATCGCGCAGTGCACCACGGGGTTGTACGTCTTGAGCGCGATCACCTCGGGGAACGGGCGGCCGTCGGCGAGCAGCCGGGCGAAGTGCAGCGCCCAGCTCTCCTTGAAGATCGTGCCGTTGCGGTACGCGTCACCCACGAACTGGATCATGATGTGCAGGCAGGGCCGCCCCGACGGGATCTCCGCCCACCGGGAGGTGAGCAGCGAGACGACCCGGTCGCGCTCCCGGTCCACCCCTACGACGACGTGGTCGGCCTCGGTCAGCATCTCGCGGCGGAGCGTGAACAGCTGACGGGTGTGGAGCCCTGGCATGGCGAGGACCAGACCGTCCACGATCCACGTCTCGGTCTCGGTCGGCAGCTCCCGGCCGGGCGGCAGGGTCAGTACCTCGACCCTTCGCCGCCCGCCGGGCCGCGTGGCTCGCTCGTCGTCGGCCACCGCTGCCCGCTCAGACCTCGGCCGCAGTGGGCAGCGGAATCTGGGCGTCGCTCTTGCCGAGCACGGTGAGCTGGTGCAGCTCCACGAAGTAGAGCTTCCACAGCCAGTAGACGCTGTTGAGGTGCTCGACGACCTTCCGCTCGTCGGCCTCCGAGTGGATCAGCGTGGACAGCACGCGCCACACGAAGTCGTCGTGGTCGTCGTCGAGGTCGGTGTTGACGTGGGCACGGGCGCCCTTGACGTTCTCCTCGCCGAGGACGTCGCCCAGGTTGTCCAGCCAGTCGGGCTGGGTGCGCGTGGTGACGTACTCCACGAAGTACACGCTGGTGATCAGCGCCATCGGGCTGTCCTCGAACTCCATGCCGTACTGCAGGTATCCGGTGAGCAGCTTCGTGGAGAGCAGCGGCTCCGTGGAGTAGATCTGGTCCTTGGTGACTCCGACCTTGGCGAGGTCGGCGGCGAACAGCCGGTCGTGCAGCATCTCGTCGTCGGTGTAGTGCGCCCACGCCTTGGCCTGCACCGGGTCCACCTTGGTGAAGTACTTGATGGCCAGCGCGTCCACGGTCCGCTTGCGGCGCAGCCGCAGGATCGTCTCGATGTTGTGCCGCTTGTAGTAGTCGAGGTTCAGCTCGGAGGCGCTCTTCTGGTGCTGGGCGTACGGGACCGTCTCGTAGAAGTCCTTGATGAAGGTGTCGAGGACCGCGTCGACCTTCTTGCGCAGTTCGGAGTTGATCGTCATGGCGTGCTTCCCTCCTTGGGGTCAGTGACAGCCGCAGTTCGCGCTGGAGACGCGCTGCATCCGGCCACGGCGTACCGCCTTGCGGGCGCCGAGGACGGCGGTTCCGTCCGATGTCACCAGTGAGCTGCGGGGGCAGAGGAAGGCCAGGGCGAAGCGCGTGGCCGGCGTGATCCCCAGCCCGAGATTCACGACGCCGCCGGTGGCGCCGTACACCTCGTTCGGGCCGCAGTTCGCCGGGATGATCTCCGTGGTGGTGTTGATCCCGAAGCCGAGTTCCCAGATGACGCGGTAGCGCGGATCGTCCGTGAGGAGCTTCTCCAGCTCCACGGCGGCCGACGTCGCCCCCGGCGTCTGCGGCGTGACGCCCTCGATGGTTCCGGCGGCGATGTGCAGCGTCACGGCGTTGGAGACGAGCGGCGAGAGCGCTTCGAACAGCCGCTGCTGGTCGGCGTCGTCGGCCGGGTCCTGGTGGCGGTGGACGATCGGCCACCCGCGCAGGGTCAGGTCACCGTTGAGGCCGAGCAGCCGGGCCTCCGGTTCGAAGGTGGTGATCTCGGCGGCGGTGACGCTCAGCTTGCCCGAAGGGAAGATCTGCTGGTCACCCTCCTCCAGGACGCCCGCCTGCATGTTCCAGACGCACTCGCCGACCGTGTGGTCGAACTCGGCCTCGGTGCCGGAGGCGTCGTCGACGATCGTCAGCCGGTCGCTGTCGCCCACCAGGTCGAAGAACTCCTCGGCCACACGGGCGTGTTCGGCGACGTCGGTGCGGGCGGCGGTGCGCAGGAAGTAGCGGACGTGCTCGTCGGTCAACGGCGTGGACCCGGCCGGCAGCACGGCCAGCCTGCGCCCGCCCAGCTCCTGCGGGGTCGGCGAGTCGAGGAAGCGCCCGGGGCAGACCGCCAGCACGTGCGCGTCCGGGGGGACGCTGCCCGCGATCAGTTCACCCAGGCGCGTGCCGGGCGGGAGCGTCAGGTGGAGCGCGCGGGAGTACCCGTCACCGGAATTCAGGGAAAAGAGCTCGCCGCGCTGTTCACTCGTGATCAGACAGAAAGTCTCGACCGGCCGGCCAAACTGATCGAAGTCGCTTGTCGTGAGATCCAGCGATGGCACGGGTGCACTCCCTGTCGAAGACAAAATGGGAACCCCGCGGCGGGGTATCGTGAAATGCCCCGCCGCGGGTCGGTACTCAGCCCAGGAGCGTGCCCAGGTAGTTGCGGTTCTTCTGCACCTTGATCTTCTTCATGGGGAGTCACCTCCTGTTGGGTGTTATTTCCTTGCATTCACCCCGGCCGGGCGGTCGTGGTCCGCTATGCGGCGGGCACGACCCTCTCCACGGTGGGGTGGTCCGGGTGGCCGATCACCGCGACTCCATTACTGGTCAGCACGCGGGTGTCGGGCGAAATGATGTCCAGGTGGTACTGGGTGTACGGAGTGAGCCCGAGGCCGAAGTGCAGGCAGCCTTCCGTACCGCCGTACACCTCGTTCATGGCGTGGTTTCCGGGCAGGATGTCGTGCGAGGTGTTGAGGGCGTGGCCGATCTCCCACACGATCCGGTAGCGGGAGTCCACGGCGAACATCTGCTCGAGCATCGCCACGGCCGGCGCCGCTCCGGCGTCCAGCGCCTCCAGGCGCGTGATCCTGCCGTCCTCGACGATGGCCTTGATCGCGTTGTCGTGCATCGCCCAGAGCCGGGAGTGGATGCGGGCCTGGTCGGTGCGGGAGAAGGAGGGGGTGCCGTTGTGCAGGATCGGGTAGCCGCGCAGCGTGATCTCGCCCTCCAGCGGCAGCTTCAGGCCCTCGTCGAACTCCCTGATCTCGACCGGCAGCACGCTGATCTCACCGGACGGGACGATCTGCTGGTCGCCCCAGTCCAGCGGCCCGGCCTGCTGGTTCCACACCAGACCCTCGCGCAGATGATCGAGGGTGGCGCGGGTGCCGTGCACGGGGTCGACGTACACCAACTGGTCCGAGTCCTCGGCGAGTTCGAAGAAGGTGTCGCAGAACGCCGCCTGATCGGTCGCCGAGGTCCGTTCCATCACACCGAGGAAGTGCCGGATCTCGTCGAGGCCGGTGGGCGTCGAGTTGCACGCCATGCCCATGATCTTCCGCTGCCCCACCAGATCGGGGTCGGGTGATTCGAAGAACCTGTGCGGCGAGACCACCAGCACGTGCGCGGGTTCCGGGATCCTCTTTTCGAGAATTTCCTCGAACCGGTCTCCCGCGTCCAGCGTAATGGTGAGGAACTCCCGATACGGTGCCGTTTCGACGACTTCGATCCGATCCACCAGCTCGGAATTCGTGATCAGACAGAAGGTGCTTCCGGTGGCTTCCCCGAATTGGCTGAAGCGGCCGGGATCAATTGCTATCTGCGCGGACACGATCACTCCCGTCATGACCTTTACACGTTTTCTCGCCGTGGTCACCAATTTGACGGGTCGCAGGGTCGAAGGGCTATAGGACGATGGTCCCTGCCCCCTGTTCCGCGGCTGGTACTTCCGCCTGGATCCGCACTTGAGCGGGGGGCTGTACGGCTCCGCGCGGCTCCATCAGGCGCGGCCCGGCGCTGCTCGACAGACGCGGCTCGGCTCGCGTACCCGCGCCGGCCGTGACGCCCCGTGCGGGGCGGCGCGGGGGTGCCGGTCATGCGTGCGAGCGTGGAGGGGGCGAAGTGGGGGAATTTCAATGGCAGTTGTCCCCACGAACTGTCCCCCACGGACAAAGGCAGTTGATCCCCACGGACACCGGGCATCGCCCCGCGTGGTCCGCCCCCCCATGCACGGAGGCTCCACCCATGCTGCGAGGTATCGACGTCAGCGCCTACCAGTCGTCCGCGTACGGCACCACGGGCCTCTCCTTCGTCTTCGTCAAGGCGACGGAAGGCCGCTCGTACGTCAATCCGAGACTCACCGCACAGGCCAAGACCGCCCGCGACGCCGACTGCGTCGTCGGCTTCTACCACTTCCTGTGGCCCGGCAACATCACCGCCCAGGCCGCGTACTTCGTGAGCAAGGCCCCCGAGGGCGACCTGCTCGCCGTCGACTGGGAGACCACCGGCGACGGCACCCACGCGAGCAACGCGGAGAAGGACCGCTTCATCCGCAAGGTGAAGGAGCTGCGCCCGGACAACCGCGTGGTGCTCTACACCAACCGCGACTTCTGGCTGAACGTCGACACCACCTCGTACGCGGGCGACGGCCTCTGGATCGCCGACTACGTGACGGCCGGCAAACCCCGCATCAAGGCGAAGTGGCGCTTCCACCAGTACACCGACGAGCAGGTGGACAGGGACGTCGCGGACTTCGAGAGCGAGGCCGCCCTGCGCGCGTGGGCCGGCAGCGCCTAGATCCGCCTCACCCCGCACACCGAGCCACCCTCGTCGGCTCAAACGAGCGGCGAGGGGTCCCCGGCCTGGACCGGAGTACGGTGGCAGTACCGAGCGCACCTCGCACGCCGCCATCCATCGCGGCGTCGCCCTCGGGGAACGGCAAGGCCGGAGCACATCGCGTCCGGCCGGAAATGAGCCGCCCCACATGAGTCTGATGAGTCTCGGAGTACTCGCCACCTCCCGCAAGGAGAACGAGTTCCGCCTGCCGCTGCACCCGCGCCACCTCGACCGGATCGCCCCGGACATGCGCGAGAGAATCTTCCTCGAACGGGGCTACGGCGAGCGTTTCGGCGTCGCCGACGACGCGCTGCGGCCCCTCGTGGCCGGACTGCGCTCCCGCGAGGAACTCGTCGCCGAGTGCGACATCATGCTGCTGCCCAAGCCGATGCACGAGGACGTGGCCGAGCTGCGCGAGGGCCAGGTGCTGTGGGGATGGCCGCATTGCGTGCAGGACGAGAAGATGACCCAGATCGGCATCGACCGGCGGCTGACGCTGATCGCCTGGGAAGCCATGAACCACTGGACCTCGTCGGGCGCCTTCAGCGTCCATGTGTTCCACAAGAACAACGAGCTCGCGGGCTACTGCTCGGTGCTGCACGCGCTCCAGCTCGGCGGGCTGACCGGCAGCTACGGGCGCCGCCTGCGCGCGGTGGTCATCAGTTTCGGCGCCACGGCGCGCGGAGCGGTCACGGGCCTGGGCGCCATGGGGGTTTCCGACGTCACGGTGCTCACCCAGCGCGCCGCCGCGGCGGTCGCCTCGCCGATGCCCTCGGTCGTGATGGGCCACTTCGAGGAGCAGGAGGGCGACCCGTCACGCCTGCAGGCCTCCACTCCGGCCGGGCCCGTGCCGCTGGCGGAGTACCTGGCCGGGTTCGACATCATCGTCAACTGCATCCTTCAGGACACCGACGCGCCGCTCATGTTCGTCACCGACGAGGAACTCGCCCGCTTCCGGCCGGGGACCTTCTTCATCGACGTCGCCTGCGACGAGGGCATGGGCTTCGCATGGGCTCGCCCGACGACTTTCGGCGAGCCCATGCACACCGTGGGACCGGGCTGCCACTACTACGCGGTGGATCACAGCCCGTCCCACCTGTGGAACTCCGCCACCTGGGAGATCAGTGAGGCGCTCCTTCCCTACCTGCGCAAGGTCATGAGCGGCCCCACGGCATGGGACGCCGACGTCACGGTCAGAAAGGCCATCGAGATCCGCGACGGCGTCGTCCAGAACCCGAAGATCCTTTCCTTCCAGCAGCGCTCGGCCACCTATCCCCACGCTCCCGTGATTCCCACGACCGCGCTGAGCCCGGCGATCTAGAGATCGTTCATCGTGGGGCGGTCACCCGCGGAAGTCCGCCTGGCGCTCCGGGGACGCCTCCGCCAATGCCTTCGTGACCGCGTCGAGGCCTTCCTGGAGGCCGTAGACGGGGGTGCCGGGCTGCTGGCGCCAGGAGTCGTCCAGACCGCCGGAGTCGACGGTGTCGAAGCCGATCTCGTCGATGAGGTCGCGCACGCGCCGCTTCGCCGCCGCGTCGTCACCGGCCACCGGGAGGGCCATGCGGTCGGGGGCGCCGGCCGGGCGGGCGCGGTCCAGGAGGTCCTGCGCGAAGGTGCCGTTGAAGGCCTTGATGACCGTGTGGCCGATCTGCTGGGCGGTCCAGCGGCTCTCGGTGAGGCCGTCGTCCTCGATCCCGGCGATCTTGCCGTCGCGCTGCTGGGGGTAGTAGTTGCCGGTGTCGATGACGGCGACGCCCTCGGCGGCTCCGTCCAGGATGCCGTCCGGCAGGTTCGGTACGGCCTTGAGCGGGATCGTGACGATCACGACCTCCGCGCCCTGTGCCGCCTGCTCGACCGTGACCGGGGTCGCCCCGGTCTCCTCGGCGAGCGCGCCGAGCGTCTGGGGACCGCGCGAATTGGCGACGGAGACGTCGTGACCGACAGCGGTGAGCCGCCGGGTGAGGTTGCCGCCGATGTTGCCCGCGCCGATGATGCCGATCTTCATGAGAGACAGACCCTTCTGGGGTGGATGCTCCTGATGGGCACACCAACTCCGGGGGCGGATGAGCTATTCCGGGACGTACGGCATCCGGGTGACCGGCACCGAGAACGCCGGGGTCCGCGGGCCAGGACTCCGCACCGACGGGCTGCCGGACCTGCCCGCCCTGCCCGCTCGACCAGCCCTGCCCGCTCCGCCAACGGGTTCCGTCACGGCGAAGGGGCGCCCGCCGGAAACCCGGTGGGCGCCCCTTCGACGGGCGTCATTTGCTCAGGTGGGTCCAGAACTCGTCGAACGAGAGGACCTTGTCGCCGTTGAGGTCGCGGCTGGCGATGACGGCCTCCGCCACCGACTCGGTGACGTTCCAATCACCGCCCTGGGCGAGAGCGGTCTTGAACTCGGCTGCGGTGATGAAGCCGTCACCGTCCGTATCGATCCGCTCGAACTGCTTGCGTGCTTCCTCGATGTCGGCCACCGATCCGCCCCTTCGTCGTGCATCACTGCGTGCGTTACTGCCTTGTGTACGGAGGTCACATTAACGGTCCGCGCGAGCGCGCAGTGCGGCGACCACCCAGCCGAACTCGTCGCGGTGCGCCGGCAGCGGGTCCAGGCCGCGGACCAGCGCGGTCAGCTCCCTGAAGCGGGCCATCTCGGCATGCGCCGCGGATTCCATGCGCGCGAGGACGGCGGCCCGGTCGGCGTCGCCGAGCAGGCCTCCGAGCACCGCGTCCGCCTCCGGCGACCCGGGGTGGACACCCCGCCCCAGCGCCTCGCCCGCCAGCTGCACCAGCCGGCTCATGAACCACAAGGAGGTGCCCGATGGCACCTCCGGCCCCCGGTCCGCCGCGTTGAACTCGATCGTCTCGCGCATCCGCGCCCGGAAGCCCGGGTCCTGGATCAGCTCGGCCAGCTCCACCCAGGCGTCCACCTGCCCGGGTGTCGGGTCGTCCGGCAGATCGCCGATGCTGAACCGCATCCGGGTCCGGATGTCGGGGTCCGCGGTGTCCAGGCCCCCGAAGGTCTCCTCCATGAAGTCGTCGATGATGCGCCCTCGTTCGGCGGCCGAGAGCCGCGCCAGCTTGTTCATGAGTGTCATCTCCTGTGCGCTCGAACCACGTCGTGCCACGGTCGACAGCACCGCCCGGGTCACCTTCAGCGACCTGATCTGTGTGTCCAGGGCGGCCACGTGCGCGGCCGCCACCTCCGCCACCGTCGTCTCGCCCGCCAGCACCCTGCGCACATCGCCGAGACCCAGCCCGAGTTCGCGCAGGGTGCGGATCAGTTCCAGGCGGGCCACGGACCCGGCGTCGTACAGGCGGTAGCCGCCCGTGGACCGGGCCACCGGGGGCAGCGCGCCCTCGTCCGACCAGTAGCGGATGGTGCGGACGGTCAGGCCGGTGATCCGGGCCAGTTCGCCGATGGTGAAAAGGCCGGTGCCGTCGTCGATCATGTCTGCGAGTCTGGGCCTTCCAGTGGGTGGAGACTCAAGCGGCGGGGGACAGTCATGCCCGGTACTCTGCGCGACATTCTGGACGCCGCGGCCCGTGGAGTCCTCCCGCCGCCCGACGGTGCCACCACGGTCGTACGCCAGCACTCCCCCCGCGACGCCGGCGTCCTCGCCTTCACCGCGCACTCCGTCGTCTTCACCGACGAGGACGAGGGCTGGGTGCGCGCGGCACTGGGCGATCTCGACTGCGACGCGCTCGCCGCGACCAT
This sequence comes from Streptomyces sp. NPDC026500, assembly GCF_055567635.1. Classification (NCBI taxonomy): domain Bacteria; kingdom Bacillati; phylum Actinomycetota; class Actinomycetes; order Kitasatosporales; family Streptomycetaceae; genus Streptomyces; species Streptomyces sp. NPDC026500. The sequence goes on from NZ_JBVHQB010000023.1 coordinate 116,507, forward strand.
GAATCCCCGGTTCCTCGCCGCGTTCATGGAGCGGACGGGGCGGTCGAACGACACGATCTGCTGTCCGTCGCCGGCCCGCTCCCCGGCCCCGCGGCCCTCGCGCTCACGGAGATCGACGACGTCGGTCACCCCCGGGTCGCCGGGTCCCGAAGGCGGCGCGAAGAGGTGCGGGCATGGGCGGCGGACGGCGGGGTCCTCGTCCTCGGGCGCGGGGTCGGCGGGCGCCTGGAGGTCGCGGTCGAGGTGGACGAGGACGTACGGCACCGGGGGCTGGGCCGGGCGCTCGCGTCGGCGGCGCGACATCTCGCGGACGAGCCGGTCTGGGCGCAGGTGGCGGCGGGCAACGCCCGCAGTCTGCGGGCGTTCCAGGCGGCCGGTTACCGTCCCGTCGGAGCGGAGGCCCTGCTCAGCCTTCGCTGACCCGGCGCCCACCGAACCGGCCGTACCGAGCCGGCGCGTACCGAACCGACGCGGCGGTCTTGGTGCCGACGGCCGCCGGGGACCGGGCGACGGCAATGGCAACGGCCCGCCGCCGCAGGCGGGTTGTGATCGTACGGAGCACGATCACGGCGCTGCGGCGACGGGCCCGGGGTCGTCGCCCGTACGACGGCGTGTAAGCCACGGCCGGTCAACGGGCGCCGCTCTAGCGGAAGATGCCGGTGTGGCCGAGCGAGTACCGGCCCGGCTGGGGGTAGACGGCGAGGCCGTGCGGGCCGCTGCCGACTTTGATGCGGGCGAGCTGGACGCCGGTGCGGGTGTCGATGGCGTACACCTCCGAGTTGTAGCGGCCGGAGAGCCACAGGACCTTGCCGTCCGCCGACACACCGCCCATGTCGGGGCTGCCGCCGTCGGGCAGGTGCCACTTCTTGGTGAGCCGGTTCCGGGTGAAGTCGAAGAGGGAGATGGTGCCTTCGCCGCGGTTGGAGATGTACATCTCGCGCGAGTCCCGGCTGACGTAGAGGCCGTGCGCGCCCTTGCCCGTGTGCAGCAGGGTCGGCTCGGTGAACTTGTCGCCGTCCAGAACCCACACGCCGTCGGCCATCATGTCGGCGATGTAGAACTTCTTGCCGTCCGGCGAGATCTTCACGTCCTGCGGCATCGCCCCGTGGAACGGCAGCTTCTCCTGGCCGATCACCTTCATCCGCTCGGTGTCGACCTTCAGGAGTTCGCCGCTGAACTCGCAGGACACGATGAAGTAGCGGCCGTCCGGGGAGAAGTCGGCGTGGTTGACGCCGTAGCAGCTGACCGGCTCCGTCCTGACGGTCTTCATGGTGTGCGCGTCGCGGAAGACCAGTTCGCGGTCGAGGGAGGCCATCACGATGGCGTACTTGCCGTTGGGCGTGAAGTAGAGGTTGTACGGGTCGTGCACATCGACCGGCTGCCCCGCCTTCCCCGTCCTCGGGTCGATGGGGGTGAGGGTGTTGCCCCGGTCGTTGTTGACCCACAGGGTCTTCATGTCCCAGGAGGGGACGACGTGCTGGGGTTGGACGCCGACCGGGATCGTATCGACGACCTTGTACGTCTTCGGGTCGATGACCGAGACCGTGTTGGAGTTGGTGTTGGGCACGTAGACGCGGGACGGGAAGTCCTTGACCACCGGGGAGAGCCGGTTCGGGCGGTCGGCGGCGTAGACGTCCGCGGGATCCAGCAAGGGGGGCATACCGGGCAGGCCCTGGACCGTCCGCTGCTTCGGCTGGGCGGGCCGGACGACGGCGGCCTTGGTGCCGAGGGCTTCGTCGGCATGGTCCCGGGAAGGGCTGCTGCAGCCCGTGAGGGCGGCGAGCGTGGTGAGGGCGGCGCCGGCGATCAGGACGCGGCACAGGGAGGAGGGTGGCGTCAGCATCAGCTCAGCAGCTCCGTGGTGGTGACCGCGCGCAGGCCGCGGCGGTCGAGTTCGTGCAGGAGGGCGGGGAGCGCGGCGACCGTGTCGGCGTATCCGAAATGCATGCTCACGACGGAGCCGGGGCGGACTTCGGCCAGGACCTTGCGGGTGACCGCGGTGGCTCCCGGCGAGGTGTAGTCGAGGGAGTCGACCTCGTAGGAGAGCGTGTGCGGGTAGCCCGTTTCGCGGGCGAGGCGCTGGACCAGGGGGGAGGCCCGGGGGCTGCGGGACGGCCGGAACCACGTGCCGATCGAGCCGGTGAGCCGCTTGAGGCGGTCCGCGCAGCCCCGGATCTCCGCGGCGGCCTCCGCCGGTGACATCGCGTTGATGTCGAGGTGGCGAAGGGTGTGATTGCCGAGGTCGTGGCCGCCGTCGAGGATGCGGCGGGCGAGGTCCGGGTGCTCGTCCAGCCAGGTGCCGACGGCGAGGACGGTGACCCGGGCGCCGGCCTTCTCGGCCTCGCCCAGAAGCGAGTTCGCGACGGCGGGGTCGCCCTGGCCGTGGAAGGTGAGGGCGACCTTGGACGGGTGGGTGCGGGGCCCATGGGTGATTTCGGAGGGCTGGGCGGGGTAGCGGCGGGGGGCGGGGGCGAGCGCGGGGGCTCCGCGGGTCGCGGTGGCGGGGGGTGCGCTGGGTGCGGCCGGAGGTGTCGTGAGGTTGTGGGGGTGGGTGGCGCGCGGGGTGGAGCAGCCTGCGGTCACTCCGGCGGCGAGGGTTCCTGCGGTGAGCGCGAGTCCCGTGAGCAGGGCAGCGCGCCGGGGCGGGGCGGGGGCTGCGTGGTCTTCGGCGGGCGTGGTCACCGGACCATTTAAGGGTGAATCGGCCGAAAAACCGGCGATTGGTCCGGCTGGGTGGTGGTGCGGGTCGCTTTGCGGCTCCCGGATACGGAGTCGCACGGGGTCTGCGGAGCCCATAAGCGGAGCGGGATCCCCTGCTTTTGGATCAGTCGGCCGCGTCTGCGATAGTCGGCGATGCGACCTCCACCCATTGACCCGGGCCACGGTTGTCGCCGGTGGCGCGGTTCACACCCCAATTCGTTCCGCGACACCTCGCAAGCCCCGGCTGTCACACGGCCGGGGCTTTTGCGTTCGGGTCGCCAGGTACGAGGCTTGTGCGTACGAGGCTTGTGCGTACGGGGCTCGTGCGCACGGGGATTTCACGTACGGGGCTTTCGCGCACGGGCCGGAACGGGTCGGCGGCCGGAGCGGGTTGGCGGCCGGAACAGGTCAGGGGTCGGGACGAGTCAGCGGTCTACGACGCGCATCTCGAACCAGGTGGTCTTGCCCCGGGGCAGCAGGTCGACGCCCCAGCGATCGGAGAGCTTGTCGACGAGGAAGAGACCCCGGCCGCTCAGGTCCATGTCCTGGACCGGCATGAGACAGGGAAGGCCGCGGGAGGGGTCACGGACCTCGATACGGATCCAGCCGCGGCGGCGGCGCATACGGAGTCCGAAAACGCGGGCGCCTGTGTGCCGTACGGCGTTGCCCACGAGTTCGGAGACGAGTAAGACCGCGTCCTCGGTCATCTTCGGGGACAGGCCCCAGTGCCGCAGCACCACGACCTGGGTGAGTCGCCGCGCGGTGGCCGCGGACTCCGGGCGGGACGGCAACGGCACCTCTCCCTCGGTGGGATTGCCGAACAACTCCAGTGCCTTGAGCGCCCGTTCGTCCTCGACCGCAGGCGTCCAGCGCGCCGCGGTCGCACTTCCGTGCCGCCGCGGCTGTTCGATACCCTCCAGCCCCGCCATGCCCCCATCATGGCCGCCAAGACCCCCCTTCGGGGCCGTTCCGGAGGAATACGCCCCCCGGAACGCGACATTCCACACCATCCGATCGGCATATGCCGGGGGCAGTTCGGGGTTGGTGAGGACCCCTCCGACCTGCCGGAACAGGCCCGTCGAGGGCAATCGCCGGCCTCCCACGACAAGGTTCGCTTAAGGCTGTCTTAAGCCTGGGATAAACCGCCCCAACGGGGGACGCCGGGTAAGACATCGCGTCAACTGCGAGTGGATCAGCGGGATTGACGAGGGTGCCGTCCGCCACGTCGGCGGCCGTCGGCCGGTCGGCCCGGGAGACCAGGAATCCGTGTCCCGGGCCGACGCGGCGGACGGCTCAGAGGAACTTCGCCTTGCCGGGGCCCTCTTCCACGAAGCTCCGCATTCCCCGCTCGCGGTCCTCCGTCGCGAACAGGCCGGCGAACCAGTTCCGCTCGATGGTCAGTCCGGTCTCGATGTCCGTCTCCAGGCCCGCGTCGATCGACTCCTTCGCGGCGCGCAGCGCGATGGCCGGTCCCTGCGCGAGCCGGGCGGCCCACGCGTGCGCGGCGGTGTACACCTCGGCGGCGGGGACGACCCGGTCGACCAGGCCGAGCGCGAGGGCCTCGTCGGCCTTGACCATGCGGCCGGTGAAGATGAGGTCCTTGGCCTTGGAGGGGCCGATCAGCCGGGACAGCCGCTGGGTGCCGCCGGCACCGGGGATCAGGCCGAGCAGGATCTCCGGCTGGCCCAGCTTGGCGTTGTCCCCGGCGATGCGGTAGTCGGCGCAGAGGGCGAGTTCGCAGCCGCCGCCGAGCGCGTATCCGGTGACGGCGGCGACGACGGGCTTGGGGATGCGGGCGACGGCGGTGAAGGAGTCCTGCAGGGCCCGGGACCGTACGACCATCGCGGCGTGGTCCATGGCCTGCATCTCCTTGATGTCCGCGCCCGCCGCGAACACCTTCTCCCCGCCGTACAGCACCACCGCGCGGACGTCCGGCCGGATCGTGGCCTCCTCGGCCAGTTCCTTGAGGCGGTCCTGCGTCGCGACGTCCAGGGCGTTCATGGGAGGGCGGTCCAGGCGGATGGTGCCCACGCCTTCGGCCACTTCGAGATGCACAGTCATGGAAGCAGGTTAGTGGCCGTTAACGACCCCGGGCCGGGTGTGCTGAGTCACAGCACACCCGGCCCGGTGAAAAGCGGCCACTCGATCCGGTCCGGCGCGGTTGCCCGGTCCGGTCCGGCACGGTTACTTGATCCAGTCCGACCAGGACATGTTCCAGCCGTTGAGGCCGTTGTCCGGGGCGACCGTCTTGTCGTGGGAGTGCTTGACGACCACCACGTCGCCGATCATCGAGTTGTTGTAGAACCAGGCGGCCGGCACGTTGCCGTCGTAGCCGCCGCGCACATCGCGCAGGCCGACGCAGCCGTGGCTGGCGTTGAAGTTGCCGAAGGCGCCGCCACCCCAGTAGTTGCCGTGGATGAAGGTTCCCGAGTTGGTCAGGCGCTGGGCGTGCGGCACGTCCTTGATGTCGTACTCGCCGCCGTAACCGACCGTCTCGCCGTTCATACGGGTCACCTTGAGGCGCTCACTGATGACCATCTGACCGTTCCAGGTCTCGTAGCCCGGCTTGCCCGTGGTGATCGGGATGGTCTTGAGGACCTTTCCGTCGCGCCTGACGACCATCTTGTGGGTCTTGGCGTCGACGGTGCTGACCTGGCTGCGGCCGATCGTGAACTTCACGGTCCTGGCCTGCTTGCCGTAGACGCCGGGGCGGCCCTCGACACCGTCGAGGTCGAAGGTGACGGTGACCTTCGTACCGGCCTGCCAGTAGTGCTCGGGACGGAAGTCGAGACGGTCGTTGCCGAACCAGTGGCCCTCGACGTCGACCGCCGGCTCGGTCTTGAAGGTGATGGCCTTCTTGACGTCGTCGGGGTGCGTGATGCCCCGGGTGAAGTGGATCGAGAAGGGCATCCCGACGCCCACCTTGGAACCGTCCTCCGGCGTGTAGATGCCGACGAACGTGTTCTTCGGGGTCAGCGTGGTGAACGCGGCCTCCTCGGCCGCCTCACGGCCACTGGCGTCCTTGGCCACCGCGTGGACCTTGTACTTGGTGGCCGCGGTGAGGTGGGTCGAGGGCGTCCAGGTGGTGCCCCCGTCCGTGATGCTGCCCTGGACCGCCTTGCCCTTGGTGTCCTCGACCTCGACCTCGGTCAGCTTGCCCTTGGCCGCGGTCACCTTGAGGGCACCGCTGGTCTTCACGTCGGCGGCGCCGTCCTTGGGCGCGATGGTCACCACGGCCTGCGAGGCCTTGGTGTCCGCAGTGCCGCTGGAGCTCTTGCCCTTGCCGTCCCCGGAGCCGGACCCCTGGTCCGAACTCCCTCCCCCGCCGCAGGCGGTCACGGCGAGCAGCAGAACTCCCAGCAGCAGCGCCAGGATTCCCTTGCTCTTGTGTGTCCGCGCGCCAACCGACGCCCCCGATATCGGTCGCCCGTTCAAAATTGTTTCTCCCCTCGCACGGCCTGATCAGGCCCGCACTCCAGCGCGTCCCACGCGCGTATCGCGCTAATTAATCACACGACCTGGAGTGATGGCTCCCCGGGAAGGTCACCGTTCAGTCCCAACTTCGGCCGTACGGGGCGCGGCTGGAGCCCACCGTGCGCATACCCGTATATCGGGTTACTTCACCGCCCCACCCCTTTTCCACTCCTTCCAGCCCATGTTCCAGCCGCCCAGTCCGTTGTCGGGGGCGACCAGCTTGTCCTTGCTGTGGACGACCTCGATGACGTCCCCGATGAGGCTGCGGTCGAAGAACCAGCCCGCCGGGGTGTCCGAGCTGCCGCCCTTCACGTCCCGCAGGCCCACGCACCCGTGGCTCACATTGGCGTTGCCGAAGGCGTCCGGCGCCCAGTAGTTGCCGTGCAGGAAGGTTCCGGAGTCGGTCAGGCGCATCGCGTGCGGAACGTCGGGGATGTTGTACTCGCCGCCGAATCCGACGGTCCGGCTGTTCATCCGGGTCACTTCGAGCATCTCCGTGACGACCATCTTCCCGTTGTACGTCGTCGTCTTGGGCGCCCCCGCCGTGATCGGCACCGTGGCGATGAGGTTGCCGTCGCGGCGTACCTCCATGGTGTGGGCGCCGGCGTCGACCAGGGACGTCTGGCTGCGGCCGACGGTGAACGAGAAGGTCCTGGACTGGAGTCCGTACACCCCCGGTGCCGCTTCGACGTCGCGCAACCGCAGCGCCACGGTGACTTTCGTGCCCGGCTTCCAGTACCGCTCGGGCCGGAAGTCGACGCGGCCGTCGCCGAACCAGTGCGCGCGGATCTCGACCGGGGGCCGCGCCTGCACGTGGATGGCGCGCTCGACGGCGGCCCGGTTCGCGATCTCCCGGTTGAATTCGAGGGACACGATCATTCCGGTGCCGACGACGGACCGGTCCTCCGGAGTGACGTATCCGATGAACCGCTCGTCGGGGACGGCCGTGGTGAACGTGGTGTGCCGTGCCGAGCGGTGCCCGCTCCCGTCCAGGGCCACCACGTCGACGGTGTACTTGGCGGCCAGGGCGAGCCGCGTCCCGTCCGGTTTCCAGGACAGGCCGTCGTCGCTGATGTGCCCCGGCACCGGGGACTCCTGGGCGTCCTGGGACCTGACGACCTTCACGGACTCCAGGCGCCCGCTGGGCACCCTTACCAGCAGCGGCTCCTGCGGGCGTACGCCCTTGGTGTTGTCGTCGGGCGAGACATGGATGACGTCCTCGGGCGACCGTGGTTTTCCGAACGCCTCGCCGATCCCCTTCGAGATCCCGTCGGAGGAACAGCCGGAGGCTCCGGCCAGCAGGCCGGCCCAGGTCAGTACGGCGGCCAGCGCGGCCCCTGCGCGCCGCGCGCGCGTCTGTACGTGCTTCACAAGTGACCCAACGACGCCGCCCCTCCGGGGAAACGTGAGTGCGAGCCACGCTCTGGGCAGAACAGTGGGGAGGACGACGCGACAAGGAGCTGCGGCCGGGACGCCGTGCACCCTTTTTCGTGCCGTTCCACGAGCCGTGGGAGGCTGACCGGTGTCGAGCGCACCCGAGCAGGAGGCGGTCCACGAGGGACATGCCGCGGGCGGCGGGCTGCCCGCGCAGACCGCCACGGACCCGGCGGGGTCGTCCGCCGCCGCACCGGCGGCCGCGGACCCGGCGGTGGAGCCGGCCGCTCCCGCGGTGAACGGCGCGCGGCGGCGCCCCGCGGCGCCCCCCGTCTCCGTGTGGCCGGGTGCCCCGACTCCGCTCGGAGCACGCTTCCGGGTCGGGCCGGACGGCACCACGGGCACCAACTTCGCGCTGTGGGCGGGCGGTGCGGAGGCCGTCGACCTGTGCCTCTTCGACGAGGAGGGCGCCGAGACCCGCGTCCCGCTCACCGAACTCACCCACGAGATCTGGCACGGCTTCGTCCCCGGTGTGCACCCCGGCCGCCGCTACGGCTTCCGGGTGCACGGCCGCTGGGACCCGTGGACCGGCGCCCGATGGAACCCGGCGAAGCTGCTCCTCGACCCGTACGCCCGTGCCGTGGACGGCGACTTCAGCCTGCCGCCGGAGGTGTACGGGCACGTGCGGGACTGGCCCCAGCAGCAGGTCGCCGACACCGTGCGCGACGAGCGCGACTCGGCGCCCTTCGTCCCCAAGGGTGTCGTCGTCCAGGACGACGACGACTGGTCGGACGACCACCGCCCGAAGACCCCGTGGGCGGACTCGGTGATCTACGAACTGCACGTGCGCGGATTCACCCGTCTGCACCCCGGCATCCCCGAGGACCTGCGCGGCACGTACGCGGGACTGGCGCACCCGGCCGCGATCGAGCACCTGGTGAACCTCGGGGTGACGGCGGTGGAGCTGCTGCCGGTGCACCAGTTCGCGCACGAGGACCATCTGCTGCGCCGGGGCCTGAAGAACTACTGGGGCTACAACTCGATCGGCTACTTCGCCCCGCACGCGGGCTACGCCGCCTCCGGCACGACCGGCCAGCAGGTCGGCGAGTTCAAACGGATGGTGCGCGCGCTGCACGCGGCCGGGATCGAGGTCATCCTCGACGTGGTCTACAACCACACCGCGGAGGCGAGCGAGCTGGGCCCGATGCTGTCGCTGCGCGGCATCGACAACCGGGGGTACTACCGGCTCCAGTCGGACGCCCGCCGCTACGCGGACTACACGGGGTGCGGCAACACCCTGCACGTCGTGCAGCCGCAGGTGCTGCGGCTGATCACTGACTCGCTGCGGTACTGGGTGACGGAGATGGGCGTCGACGGCTTCCGCTTCGACCTGGCGGCCGCGCTCGCCCGGTCCATGCACGACGTCGACATGCTGTCGCCGTTCCTCGCCGTCATCGCGCAGGATCCGGTGCTGCGCCGGGTCAAGCTGATCGCCGAACCGTGGGACGTGGGCTCGGGCGGCTACCAGGTGGGCGCCTTCCCGCCCCTGTGGACCGAGTGGAACGACCGCTACCGCAACGCCGTCCGGGACTTCTGGCGCGGCGCGCTGCCCGACGTACGGGACCTGGGCTACCGGCTGTCCGGGTCGAGCGACCTGTACGCCTGGGGCGGACGGCGTCCGTACGCCTCCGTCAACTTCGTGACCGCGCACGACGGTTTCACCCTGCGGGACCTCGTGTCCTACGAGCGCAAGCACAACGAGGCGAACGGCGAGGGCAACCGGGACGGCACCGACGACAACCGGGCCTGGAACGGCGGGACGGAGGGCGAGAGCGAGGACGAGCGCGTACAGGCGCTGCGGCGGCGGCAGTTGAGGAACCTGCTGACGACGCTGCTGCTGTCGACCGGGGTGCCGATGCTGGTCGCCGGGGACGAGTTCGGGCGGACCCAGCGGGGCAACAACAACGCCTACTGCCAGGACAACGAGATCAGCTGGGTCGACTGGTCGCAGCTGGACGACCCCGGCTGGCGGGCGCTGTTCGAGCTGACGTCCCGTCTGATCGCGCTGCGGCACGAGCATCCCGTGCTGCGCCGCCGGGCGTTCTTCTCCGGGCGGGCCCATTCGGTCGACGGACTGCGGGACCTGGCCTGGTTCACCGCGCGGGGCACCGAGATGACGGAACGGGACTGGTACGCGCCCGCCGCGACGCTCGGGATGTATCTGTCCGGCCGGGACATCCCCGGCCGGGACGCGCGGGGCACCCCGGTCGTCGACGACAGCTTCCTCGCCGTGCTGCACGCCGGGGACCGGCCGGCCTCCTTCGACCTGCCGGGCACTCCCTGGGCCGCGCGGTACGAGGTGGTCGTGGACACCTCGCGCGAGGACCAGGCCGAGGCGCCCGGGCTCGTGCACCGGGCGGGCACGGCGATCACGGTGCCGGCGCGGTCCGTGCTGCTGCTGAAGGTCCGCTGACGGCGCGCCTACGGGTGCCGGAGCGCGGCCCGGTCAGCCGAGGATCCCCCGCTCGTACGCCGTCGCCACCGCCGCCGCGCGGTCCTTGACGCCCAACTTGGCGTACAGGTGGGTGAGATGGGTCTTCACGGTCGCCTCGCTGATGAACAGTTCGCGGGCGATCTCGCGGTTGGGGGTGCCCTTGGCGACCAGGGCCAGCACCTCCCTCTCACGGGCGGAGAGAGGCTCGTTGCCGGGGGCGCCGGAATCACGGACGGCGAAGCCGGAGCCGAGCCGGTCGGTGAGGCCGAGGCGTTCGGCCAGCGTCGACGACGGCCCGGCCGCCGTAGGACTTGCGCAGTCCGCTCACTTCGATGACTGACATGGTCCGAGAGTTCCAGCGGGCCCCCCGCCGGTACATCGGCCATCGCGCTCGAACCGGCATCAGCCGATCGGTTGATGCGGCGGTACGACCCCTCGAACGCCCGCCCCGGCAGTGGCCGCGCGGGCGCCCGCGTGCTTCGAACGATTCACGGTGCGCCGAAAACTCGGTGGGCACTGTCAGTGGTGAAACGTAGGCTCGCACGTGATGCCCACACCAGATGCCGCCGCCCTGGACCACCCCGACCGTTCGACCGTACGCAGCCTGCTGCGCCTGTGGCCGTATGTACGCCCGGTGCGGGCGCGGCTGTTCTGCGCGGCGTTCGTCGCGGTGGTCGCGTCCTGTCTGGCGCTCGTGTTCCCGCTGATCCTGAAGTGGATGGTGGACGGTCCGGTCACCGGGCACGATCCGGCGGGCGTCTGGCTCGGGGCGCTGTATCTGCTGCTGCTCGGCATCGCCGAGGCCGGTCTGTTCGGACTGCGCCGATGGCTGGTGGCACGCCCGCTGGCCGGGGTCGAGGCGGCGATGCGCGCCGATCTGTACCGGCATCTGCAGCGTCTGCCGGTCGCCTTCCACGACCGCTGGGCCTCGGGTCAGCTGCTGTCCCGCGCGACCACCGATCTGATGCTGGTCCGCATGTTCCTGGCGTTCCCCCTGACCTTCCTGCTGGTGAACTCCGTGACGATCCTCGCGGGCATCGCCATCATGCTGGCCCAGGAATGGACCCTCGGGCTGGTGCTCCTCGCCCCGGCCGTCCCGGTCATGATCGTCTGCTGGCTCTTCGAGCGGCGCTACGCGGAGGTGGCACGGCGGGCGCAGGACCAGGTCGGCGACCTCACGACGGTGGTCGAGGAGAGTGTGCTCGGCATCCGGATCATCAAGGGCTTCGGACGCCATCGCAGCCAGGCGCGCGCGTTCCGGGAGCTGTCCCGGACGTTGCGCGGCACGGAGCTGGTCAAGGCCCGGCTGCTCGCCTCCATCTGGGGCGTCATCGTCACGCTGCCCGAGTTCGCCATCGGCGCCGCCCTCGTCCTCGGGACGGTCCAGGTCGCCGACGGCCGTCTCTCCGCCGGCACGCTGGTCGCGTTCCTGTCGACCGCGCTCGCCCTGCGCTGGCCCGTCGACTCCATCGGCTTCCTCCTCGCGATGAGCCAGGAGGCCGGGACGGCCACGGAGCGGTACTTCGAGGTCATGCACGCGACGCCGGAGTCGGAGGCCACGTCCCCGCCGGCCGCGGTGGCCGGGCGGGCTCCGGGTTCGGCTCGGGTACGGGTCACCACGGTCGCCCAGGATGACAGCGGGACAGCCGGGCGGGGTTCCCGCGCGGCCGGGCCCGGGGTGGCCCGGACCGAGACCGGGGCCAGGACCGGGTCCGGGACCGAGACCAACACCCGGACCGACACCCGGACCGGGGCCAAGACCCGGACCGGGGCCAAGGCCGGGGCCGAGACCGGGACCGGAGCCGGGGTGACCGAGGCCGTGACCGAGGCCGTGACCGAGGCCGTGACCGAGGCCGTGACCGAGGCCGACGGTGGACTGCGGTTCCATGGTGTCGAGTTCCGCTATCCCGACGCGCCCGCGGACACGCCGCCCGTCCTGGTCCACATCGACCTGCATGTCCGCCCCGGCGAGAGCATGGCCCTCGTAGGCGCCACCGGCACCGGCAAGACCACTCTCACCGCACTCGTCCCCCGCCTGCACGAGGTGACCTCCGGCCGGATCACCCTGGACGGCCGGGACATCAGCGAAATGCCCCGCGAGGAGCTGCGCGAACTCGTCGCCGTCGCCTTCGAGGAACCCACCCTCTTCTCGGCCACCGTCGGCGAGAACGTCCTGATGGGCGCCGCGGAGACGGCGGGCCGGGCGGAGCTGGACCGCGCCCTCGCCGTCGCACAGGCCGACTTCGCGCACACGCTGCCCCAGGGCACGGCGACACAGGTCGGCGAGCAGGGCCTCAGTCTCTCCGGCGGGCAGCGCCAGCGGCTCGCGCTGGCCCGCGCGGTGGTCGGCCGGCCCCGGTTCCTGGTCCTCGACGACCCGCTGTCGGCGCTGGACGTGCACACGGAGGCGGCGGTCGAGGCCGCCCTGCGCCGGGTGCTGGCGGAGACGACCGCGCTGATCGTGGCGCACCGCCCGTCCACGGTCCTGCTGGCCGACCGGGTGGCCCTGCTCTCCGGCGGCCGGGTCACGGCGGTCGGCACCCACCACGAACTGCTGCGCACGCATGCCGAATACGCCCACCTGATGTCGGGTGCAGAGGAGGACGGCCGATGACGGCGGCGCCCAGGACCACCGCGCCGGACAAGGAACCCGAGGAGGGACCGGACGAGGGACCGAACGGGGGTCCGAGCGAGGCACCGGACAGAGGCCGGAACAAGGGGCCGCGCGAAGGCCGGGACGACGGACCGGGCGGCGGGCGAAACGGCCGACCGGGCCAGGACCGGAACGACGAACCGGGCGACGGACGGAGCGGCGGACGGCGGAAGGGCCGGGCCGTCCCGGAACCCGAGCCGTACCAGGACCCCTTCGACCGCGACACCCTTCCCACTCCCCCGGGCGCGACCGCGACGCTGCTGCGCTCACTGCTCGCCCCGCTCAGGGCCCGGGTGGCCGTGACCACCGTGCTGCTGCTGCTCCAGCAGGCCGCGGTCCAGGCGGGCCCACTGCTGGTGGCGTACGCCATCGACCGTGCCGTACCGGCGTTCCGGCAGGACGACCACGGGCCGCTGATCGCCGTCGGTGCCGCCTACCTGCTGTGTTCGGCGGCCTCCGGCGCACTCCAGTACGCCTTCATCATCGCCTCGGCCCGGGTCAACCAGGACGTCCTGCTCGATCTGCGCGGCCGGATCTTCCGGCACGCCCAGGCGCTCAGCATCGACTTCCACGAGCGCTACACCTCGGGCCGGCTGATCTCCCGCTCCACCACGGACGTCGAGTCGCTGCGCGAACTGCTCAGCGAGGGCCTCCAGGAGCTCGTCACGGTCATCCTGTCCTTCGTCTACATCTCGGCGATGCTGCTCTGGCTGGACGCCGGCCTGGGCGCCGTCGCGGTGGTCTCCTTCGTGCCGCTGTATCTGCTCATCCGCCGCTACCAGCGCCGGGCGGGCCGGATCTTCGCCGTCCGCTCGACGACGATCGCCGCGGTGATCGTGAAGTTCGCGGAGACGATGAACGGCATCCGGCCGGTGCGCGCGTTCCGCCGGGAGGCCGCCAACGAGGCCGAGTTCGGGGTGCTCAACCGGCGGCACGAGAAGACGAACGGCGACGCCCTGCTGGAGATGGCCCGCTATGTCGTCGGCTGCCGGCTCGTCGCCAACACGGCGGTCGCGGGCATCGTGCTGTGGGGTGCCTACCGGGTGGCATCGGACTCGCTGGCGCTCGGTGTGCTCGCCGCGGCGGTCCTCTACCTGCGCCGGCTGTACGACCCGATCGACCGCCTCGGCATGTTCCTGAACTCCTACCAGTCCGCGGCGGCCTCGCTGGAGAAGATCGCCGGTCTGCTGGCCCAGACGCCGTCCGTGCCGGAGCCTTCCGTACCGCGGCAGTTGCCTGAGCTCGCCTCCGAACACCCCGGCCGTGAGGTCGTGTTCGACGAGGTCCGCTTCGCGTACCGCACCGGAGGGGAGGTCCTGCCCTCCTTCTCGCTCACGCTGCCCGCCGGACAGACGGTGGCCGTGGTCGGCTCGACCGGCGCCGGCAAGTCGACGCTGGCCAAGCTCCTGGCCCGGTTCTACGACCCCTCCGACGGACGGGTCCTGCTCGACGGCGTCGATCTGCGCGAACTGTCGGTGCCCGAACTGCGGCGCGGGGTGGTGATGGTGACCCAGGAGGCGTTCCTGTTCTCCGGCACGGTCGCCGAGAACATCGCGATCGGCCGCCCCGAGGCGTCCCGCGAGGACATCGAGCGGGCCGCGAAGGCGATCGGCGCACACGACTTCATCAGCGCCCTGCCCGACGGCTACGACACGGACGTACGCAAGCGCGGCGGCCGGATCTCCGCAGGCCAGCGCCAACTCGTCGCCTTCGCACGGGCCTTGCTGGCCGACCCGGCCGTCCTGATCCTCGACGAGGCGACCAGCTCCCTGGACGTCCCGGGTGAACGGGCCGTGCAGCGCGCCATGTCGACGGTCCTGCGGGGCCGTACGGCGGTGGTCATCGCGCACCGGCTGTCGACGGTGGCGATCGCCGACCGGGTGCTGGTGATGGAGCACGGGCGGGTCGTCGAGGACGGCACACCCGCCGAACTCGTCGCGGGCACCGGCCGGTTCGCGGATCTGCACCGGGCATGGCGCGACAGCCTCGTCTAGCGGTGGACGGGCGGACCGACGGACAGAGGGGCGAAGAAGACACATGATCGACACGTACGCGGATCCGGGGACACCGGACCGGCGGGGCGGCTGGCGGTTTCTGTGGTGGCTGGTCACCCGGCAGGCGGGCCGGTCGGTCACCGGCGCGGTGGTCGCGAGCGTGTGGATGGGGCTCATGGCGCTGACGCCGTATCTGCTGTCCCGGGCGATCGACGACGGTCTGGAGCCGGGCGACGGGGTGGCACTGGCCGGCTGGACGGCCGCCGTGCTGGGCGCCGGGGTGGTCAACGCCGGTCTGGGTGTCGTACGGCACCGCACGATGACCCAGGTCCGGATGGACGCCAACTTCCGTACGGTCAAGCTCGTGGTCGAGCACGCGGCCCGGCTCGGTGCGGCGCTCTCGCGGCAGGTCGGCACGGGGGAGATCGTCACGGTCGGCGTCCGCGACGTGGACACGATCAGCACGTCGCTGACCGTCGTCGGGCCCGGTCTGGCCGCGGTCGTCACCTACGCCGTGGTGGCCGCCCTGCTGCTGCCGGTCTCGGTGCAGCTGTCCGCGGTCATCCTGCTCGGGGTGCCGCTGATGGCCGTCCTCGTCGGGCCGTTGATGAGCCGGCTCCAGGGGACCGAGACGGGGTACCGCGAACGTCAGTCCGTACTGACGGCACGCATCGGCGATCTCGCGGGCGGGCTGCGCGTCCTGAACGGGCTGGGCGGCAAGGGGCTGTTCGCGGACGCGTTCCGCCGTGACTCGCAGAAGCTGCGGGAACAGGGGTACCGGGTCGGCTCGGTGACGAGCTGGATCCAGGCACTGGGCATGGGGCTGCCGTCCGTGTTCCTGGCCGCGGTGACCTGGATGGCGGCCCGGCTGGCAGCTCAAGGCGCCATCACCATCGGCGAGTTGGTGTCCGTGTACGGCTATGTCGCGGTACTCGTCCTGCCGGTGTACTTCTTCATCGACTGCGCCTACGAACTCTCCCGGGCCGTGGTCGCCGCCCGGCGCGTCGTACAGTTCCTGTCCCTGGAGCCCGTCGCCTCTCCCCCGGGCGCGCTGGACGCCCCGGGGTCCCCGGCCGTGCTGCACGATCCGGAGTCCGGGGTCCGGGTGGTCCCGGGGAGGCTGACCGCGCTGGCCGGGGCCCGCCCCGCGGAGTCCGAGGCCGTCGTCGACCGGCTCGGCCGGTACGCCGCGTCGGACGTGACCTGGGGCGACGTACGGCTCGACGAGGTCGCCCTGCCCCAGGTACGCGAACGGATCCTGGTCGCCGACCACGAGGCCGACCTGTTCGCGGGCACCCTGCGCGAACTGGTCCGGGGACGCCGGGACCCCGCCGAGGAGGCCATCGCCACGGCCGTGCGTACGGCCGTAGCCGATGACATCGTGCTCGGTCTGCCGGGCGGTCTCGACTCGGCCGTCGACGCGCAGGGCCGCAGCCTGTCCGGCGGGCAGCGGCAGCGGGTGCGGCTCGTGCGCGCGCTCCTCGCCGACCCGGAGGTGCTGCTCGCCCTCGAACCGACCTCGGCGCTCGACGCCCACACCGAGGCGGCCGTCGCCACCCGGCTGCGCGCCGCGCGCTCGGGCCGTACGACCGTCGTGACCAGCACGTCGCCGCTCGTGCTGGACCGCGCGGACACCGTCTGCTTCCTGGTCGACGGCAAGACCGCCGCCACCGGCACCCACCGCGAACTCCTCAGAACGGAGCCGGGGTACCGGGCACTGGTGGCCCGTGACATGGAGCCGGACGGGGATACGGAGACGGGCGCGGCGAGAGACGCGGGTGGCCCGGAGGCGGGCGTGAACGAGGAGGTCGTGCTGTGAGCGTCCATCTGCCGGTCGCGGGGCGCGCCGACGTGCGGCGGGCGGCGGTACGGCTGATCCGGGCGGACAGACGGGTGTTCGCCGCCGTGCTCGGTCTCAACGCGCTGGCCGCCGCGGCCGGTCTGGTCGGCCCCTGGCTGCTCGGGCGGATGATCGACGACGTACGGAGCGGCGGCGGTGTGGAGGTGGTGGACGGGCCGGCGCTCCTCATCGTCGTGTCCGCACTGGCCCAGCTGCTGCTGGCGCGCTGGGCCCGGTACGTGGGGTACCGGTTCGGGGAGCGGACGCTCGCGCGGGTGCGGGAGGAGTTCGTGGAGCGGACACTGACGCTGCCCGCGTCGGTCGTGGAACGGGCGGGCACCGGCGATCTGACGGCCCGCGGCACCGCCGACGTCACGGTGGTGGGCAACACCCTGCGCGACACCGGACCCCAGCTGCTGATCTCCGGCGCGCAGGCGCTGTTCGTCCTGGTCGCCGTCTTCGTCATCAACCCGCTGCTCGGCGCCTGCGGCGTGCTGGGCCTGGTCGGCATCGCGTTCGCGCTGCGCTGGTATCTGCGCCGGGCGCGCACCGCCTATCTCGCCCAGGGCGCCGCCACCTCGGAGGTCGCCGAGATCCTCGCGGCCACCGCGTCGGGCGCCCGCACGGTGGAGGCGTTCGGACTGCGCGAGCGGCGGATCCGGGCGGGCCGGGACGCGCTGGAGGTCTCCCGGCTGACGCGGATGCGGACGCTGTTCCTGCGCAGCGTGTTCTTCCCGGCCGTGGAGATCTCGTACGTCGTGCCGGTCGTCGCGGTACTCCTGGTGGGCGGCGCGCTGCACGCCCGGGGCGCGCTGAGCCTCGGTACGGTGGTCGCCGCGACGCTCTATCTGCACCGGCTCGCCGAACCGCTCGACCAGATCCTGAACCAGGTCGAGCAACTGCAGAGCAGCGGCGCCTCGTTCGCCCGCGTGGAGGGCCTCGCCCGCGCGCCGCGCGCCGTCCGGGCCGACTCACCGGTACCGGTGGACGACCGGATCGACGTCACCGGTGTGCGGTACGCGTACGACCGCGGCGGCGAGGTGCTGCGCGGGGTCGACCTGACGGTGCGGCCCGGGGAGCGACTGGCCGTCGTGGGCCCCTCCGGCGCCGGGAAGACCA
The DNA here is from genome assembly GCF_055567635.1 of Streptomyces sp. NPDC026500. Taxonomy (NCBI): domain Bacteria; kingdom Bacillati; phylum Actinomycetota; class Actinomycetes; order Kitasatosporales; family Streptomycetaceae; genus Streptomyces; species Streptomyces sp. NPDC026500. The sequence continues at coordinate 134,155 of NZ_JBVHQB010000023.1, forward strand.
CGCTGAGCAGACTGCTGGCGGGCGTCGACGCGCCGGGCAGCGGGTCGGTGACGGTCGGACGGGTGCCGGTCGTCGCCCTCGACCCCGAGCAGCTGCGCCGGCACGTCGTCCTCGTCACCCAGGAGCACCATGTCTTCCTCGGCACGGTCCGCGACAACCTGCTCATCGCCGAACCGACCGCAGGCGACGCCGAGTTGTGGGCGGCGCTCGCGGCGGTCGGCGCCGACGACTGGGCCGGGGAGCTCCCGGACGGGCTGGACACCGAGCTGGGTCCCGAGGCCCTGCGCGTCGACGGCTCACGGGCCCAGCAGCTGGCGCTGGCCCGGGTGGTGCTCGCCGACCCGCACACCCTGATCCTCGACGAGGCCACGGCGCTCCTCGACCCGACGACCGCCCGGCACACGGAGCGCGCGCTGGCCGCCGTCCTCGATGGCCGGACCGTCATCGCCATCGCCCACCGGCTGCACACCGCCCACGACGCCGACCGGGTGGCGGTGATGGAGGACGGCCGGCTGACCGAACTCGGCACGCACGACGAACTGGTGGCGGCCGAGGGGCCCTACGCGGCGCTGTGGCACTCATGGCACGGGGGGCGAGGTCCCGCCGACGGCTGAGCGGACGCGGTGGGCCACCGCGGCGGGCGTCCCTCCGGTCTTCCCCTAGGGTCTCTCCCCGATTCCCGCGAAGCGGGTGCCCGGCTAGCCTCGCAAGCAGTGGCGCTCCCTCGGCCAGCCGATCTGTTTCCGCACCCCACGAGTGCTTTACGGAGTTCCGATGAAAGCGATCGCCCAGGACCGGTACGGCTCTCCCGACGAACTGGAAGTGAGGGAGTTCGACAAACCGGTGCCGACGGGAAACCAGGTGCTCGTGCGGGTGAAGGCGGTCTCCCTCAACGCGTACGACTGGCACCTCATGCGCGGCGATCCCTATCTGGCCCGGCTGTCCTTCGGCGCCCGCCGGCCCAGGCAGCGGATCCGGGGGCGGGACTTCGCGGGTCTGGTGGAGGCGGTGGGCGCCGACGTGAAGCGGCTGCGTCCCGGGGACGAGGTGTTCGGTGAGGCCGACGGGGCGTTCGCCGAGTACGTGTGCGCCGCGGACGACGTGGTGGAGAAGAAGCCGGCGGGTCTGACCTTCGAGCAGGCCGCCGCGCTGCCGCTGGCGGGGAACACCGCCCTCATGGGGCTGCGCGACGTGGCACCGCTGCGGCCGGGGCTGCGGGTGCTGGTCAACGGCGCTTCGGGCGGTGTCGGCACCTTCGCCGTGCAGATCGCCAAGGCGTACGGCGCGGAGGTGACCGGCGTGTGCAGCGCGAGGAACGCGGACCTGGTGCGGTCGCTCGGCGCGGACCGCGTCATCGACTACGCCACGGTGGACTTCACCCGCGAGGGGCAGCGCTACGACGTCGTGTTCGACCTGGTGGGCAATCGCTCCCTGACCGCGTTCCGGCGAGCGCTGACGCCCCAGGGAACGCTCGTGCTGTCCGGCGGCGGGGTGTCCGAGGGCGGCAGTCTCTTCGGGCCGATGGGGCTCATCCTGCGGGGACCGGCCCTGTCGCGCTTCGTCGGTCAGCGGATTCTCACCTTGACCGCGAAGCAGCGCGGGGAGAACCTCGCGACCCTGCGGGAACTCGTCGATTCCGGGAAGGTCACCCCGGTCATCGACCGGACGTACGCATCCCTGAGCGAGGTCCCGGAGGCCATCCGCTATCTGGAAGTGGAGCACGCCCGGGCGAAGGTCGTCGTCACGGTGTGAGACGCGATGGGATGCAGGCTACGCGGGACCGTCGCTTTCAGCGGTCTCCTCGCCTGGCCCCCGCCGGGCTCCTCGCGGGGCCTGCTCCCCGGGCCCTTGCCAGGTTCCTCGCGGGGCCTTCTCGCCGGGCTCCTGTCGGGGCTTCTCCCCGGCCTCCTCGCGGGCTCGGCGGCGCAGCTCGGCGAGGGCCTGTTCCAGCTCCTCGTCGGCCTGCCGTTGCAGGGCCTCGGGGTCGCGCCCCGGACCGGCCGGCGCTTCGGGCGCGGGTTCCGGGGCGGACGACTCGGCGGTGAGCCGGTCGTAGATCCACCGACAGGCCTCGTCCTCGTCGGCGAACCGCTCGAAGACCTGGTGTGCCCCTCGCTCGTGGACGCCCACCGTCCATTCCCCGTCGTGTCCTTCGAGGAAGTAGCGGTCGTCCGCGCGGTGGCCGCCGGGGCAGTCCGCGATCTCGTAGGACGCGGCGGGCACCCCGGCGGCTTCGAGGGCCCGGCACAACGCGAACCGGTCCATGCCGTGAGCCTTCCGCCGGGGCGGGAAGCCGGGCCCGGTCACAGACGGGGCCGGCTTCCGCGCGGGGTTGCGCGCCACCGTGGGCGGAGGCAGGGTCAGTTGCCGATCCGCACCAGCGTGCCATTGCTCACGAGGTCCCCCACCGTGGTGCGGGGGATGTCCGGGCAGAACTTGCTCGACGTCACGTACTGGGTGCCGAGGCCTCGCTGCTCGAACCCGGGGGCGGTCCTGCCCGCGCAGACCGTCACGTCCTTGGCCAGCCGGTAGGCGTGGTAGTTGTACGGGTAGCGCGGGTCCATGGTGTTGAGGCTCGACGGCGGGATGGCACGCTTCCCGTACTTGGTGCCCGCCGGGGCGAGGAAGCGGCCCGCCTCGCCGCCGATACGGTCGAGCTTCAGGCCGGCGTGGAGCACCAGGGGCGTGGCGAGCACCGTCCCGTTCCGGTGGGTGAAGCCGTCGTCCGGCGGGTAACGCCAGTCGCCCTGGCCCGAGTCGGCGGTGGGGTCCCACCACTTGTGGAGGAACGTCACGGCGGTGAGGCCGCCGAGCCGGTCGTACCCGTCGAGGATGCGCCCCAGCGCGCCCCTGGTCGGCAGCCGCCGCGGGCCCAGCCGCCAGTCACCGCAGAAGTAGAGGCGCTCCAGCCTCGGCGGGATGGGGTCCGGCACGAGCCCCCTGCACACTCGCGGCCGGTCGTATCCGCCGTGCTCGTCCGCCGGCTTCACGTGCTGGTCCGCCGGCTTCACGTGCCCGGCGGCCGGCTTCGGCACGGGGGTGGCGGACAGGGGCCGCGTGACGCCGCTCGTACGGCTGTCGTCCGGACGCGCGGGCGCCGCGGACGAGGCGGAAACGCCGAGCGCCAGGGAGCCGGTCAGACCTCCCAGAGCCGCGAGGCTCGCACACCAATGTGACCTTCTCACCAAACCTCCTGCGGGAATACGTGTCCGGATCGCACGGCCTCGCGCAGCTGAGGCGCCGGGAGCGGCCGGAATGTCGGGATCACTCAAACCGCAGGGGACGGACGCGGGCGAGCGGACGTGCCGGAAGGCGCCCGAAAGGGTCTGGGCTTCATTCCGTTGCGGCCGGCGGGCCGGTCATCTGGCGGTACGCGCCACCCGGCCGGCGCCTCGCGCCGGTGCGTAGGGAGCAGCCCGTCTCCGCGTCCTTCTGTCCGGTTCACGCCCAGGCGAACACCCGAAGGACAGTCCGTATATCGAACATGACTAACCGGACAACGAACCGTTTCAGGCCATTTTAGTGACGCGGTCCTGACAGAAAGGGTTATCTCCTGCCACTCTTCCCTCGGCTACTTCACAGCAACCTCACAGCTACGTCCGCTGTGTTGTGCCGCACGACCCCATGCACCTGGTTCCGCGTAACTCCCAGTTCTGCCCGGACGGGTCATCCATCGTCCGGTCTCCCCTGGCCGCGCGACCCGCGGCCATGCAGAAGGAGTCAGTGTTGAGCACCAGTTCTCCCCACAGACGCACCTCCCACATCACCAAGCGCCGCGTCACCGGTGTCGCCCTCGTCGGCGTCACCGCCCTGCTGGCCGCGGCCGTCCAGTCGGGGGCCGCGAGCGCCGCCCCGGAGCAGGCTCCGCGGGCGGGCAGGATCAACCCGGGCGCCGTCGCCATGAAGCTCACCCCCTCGCAGCGCGCCGAGCTGATACGCAACGCCGACGCGGCCAAGGCCACGACCGCCAAGGACCTGGGTCTCGGCGCCGGCGAGAGCCTCGTCGCCCGTGACGTCATCAAGGACCACGACGGCACCGTCCACACCCGCTACGAGCGGACGTACCAAGGACTGCCGGTCCTCGGCGGCGACCTGGTCGTCGACACCTCCAAGTCCGGGAAGACCGGGCACGTCTACAAGGCGACGAAGGCGTCCCTCAAGGTCGCCACCCTCAAGCCCGCGGTCGCCGCCGGCACGGCGGAGAAGCAGGCCCTGTCCGCCGCCAAGGCCGCCGGCTCGAAGAGCACCGCCGCCGACCGCGCGCCCCGCAAGGTGATCTGGGCGGGAAGCGGCAGGCCGACCCTGGCCTACGAGACGGTCGTCGGCGGCCTCCAGGACGACGGCACCCCGAACGAGCTGCACGTCATCACCGACGCCGTTACCGGCAAGAAACTCTACGAGTACCAGGGCATCGAGACCGGCATCGGCAACACCCAGTACAGCGGCCAGGTGTCCCTGACGACCACGCAGTCGGGCTCCAACTTCACGCTGACCGACGGCGCGCGCGGCGGCCACAAGACGTACAACCTGAACCACGGGACGTCCGGCACCGGCACGCTGTTCTCGCAGACGAGCGACACCTGGGGCAACGGAACCACGTCGAACGCCGCGACGGCCGGCGCCGACGCCCACTACGGCGCCGCGGAGACCTGGGACTTCTACAAGAACACCTTCGGCCGCAGCGGCATCAAGAACAACGGCGTGGGAGCGTACTCGCGCGTCCACTACGGCAACGCGTACGTCAACGCGTTCTGGGACGACAGCTGCTTCTGCATGACGTACGGCGACGGGTCCGGGAACAACGACCCGCTGACGGCGCTGGACGTGGCCGGCCACGAGATGAGCCACGGCGTCACCGCCAACACCGCGGGCCTGAACTACTCGGGCGAGTCCGGCGGTCTGAACGAGGCGACCTCCGACATCTTCGGCACCGGCGTGGAGTTCTACGCCAACAACTCGACCGACGTGGGTGACTACCTCATCGGCGAGAAGATCGACATCAACGGTGACGGCACCCCGCTGCGCTACATGGACAAGCCGAGCAAGGACGGCGGCTCCGCGGACAGCTGGTACTCCGGTGTCGGAAACCTCGACGTGCACTACTCGTCGGGTGTCGCCAACCACTTCTTCTACCTGCTGAGCGAGGGCAGCGGCGCCAAGGTCATCAACGGCGTCAGCTACAACTCGCCCACCTCCGACGGGCTTCCGGTCACCGGCATCGGCCGCGACAAGGCGCTGCAGATCTGGTACCGCGCGCTCACCACGAAGTTCACCTCGACCACCAACTACGCGTCGGCCCGCACCGGCACGCTCGCGGCGGCGGGTGAGCTGTACGGCACGACGAGCGCCGAGTACACGGCGGTGCAGAACGCCTGGGCGGCCGTGAACGTCGGTTCACGTCCGGGCGGTGGCGGCGGTGGCGGCACGTCGTTCGAGAACACGACCGACGTATCGATTCCGGACAACGGTCCGGCGGTCACCTCGTCGATCACGGTCACCGGCCGCACCGGCAACGCCCCGTCGAACCTCGCGGTCGCCGTGGACATCGTGCACACCTGGCGCGGTGACCTGGTGATCGATCTGGTCGCCCCCGACGGCTCGACGTACCGCCTGAAGAACTTCAGCTCGTCCGACTCGGCGGACAACGTCAACGCGACCTACACGGTCAACGCCTCCTCCGAAGTCGCCAACGGCACCTGGAAACTCAAGGTCCAGGACCAGGCGGCCCAGGACACCGGCTACATCAACAGCTGGAAGCTGACCTTCCCGTAGACCGCAGCCGACCTCCGCGTGGACCGCGGCGGAAGTCGGTACGCGGGCAGGATGCCAGGGCGCCGTCCCGGAGGTTCAACTCCCCAGGGCGGCGCCCTCCTTTGCCCTGGAGGGGGTTTGCGATGACCCGCTCTTGGCGGCGACCGGCCCGCCCCCGGGAACCCAACTGTTCACCTGATCGACGATTTTCGGCCAAGGTCTTTATGGGCTCCTGACATGTACGCGCCCGGGGTGGCACGCTTCACCCGCACGGCTCACCCGCACCGCAACTTCACAACCGTCCGTCCGGCCACCCCACGCCGTTCGGACGCCCCCACAAGAAGGAGCTTGCGTGACCCCCCTCTACGCGCGTCACAAGCGCACCACTCTGGCCATCGCCACCGCCGTCGCCGCCGGAGCCCTGCTCGCCGCCGGTCTGACCACCGGTGCCGCCGCCCAGACCGCGGCACTCCCCGCCGGCAAAACCACCCCCCTCGCCGGTTCGCCCGTCCTGCTGTCCAACTCCGCGCGCACCGCGCTCATCAGGAAGGCCGACGCCGCCACGGCGGAGACGGCCCGGCAGATAGGCCTCGGCGCCAAGGAGAAGCTGGTCGTCAAGGACGTCGTCAAGGACGCCGACGGCACCGTCCACACCCGTTACGCACGCACGTACAACGGACTTCCGGTCCTCGGCGGCGACCTCGTCGTCCACGAGTCCAAGGCCGGCAAGACCGAGGGCGTGACGAAGGCGACCAAGACGTCCATCAAGGTCGCCTCGCTCAAGCCGCTCGTCACGACCGCCAAGGCCGAGAAGCAGGCGCTGACCGTCGCCAAGGCCGCGGGCTCGGACAAGACCGCCGCCGACCAGGCCCCCCGCAAGGTGATCTGGGCCGCCACCGGCAAGCCGACCCTCGCCTACGAGACCGTCGTCGGCGGCCTCCAGGACGACGGCACCCCCAACGAACTTCACGTCATCACCGACGCGGCCACCGGCAAGAAGCTCTACGAGTACCAGGGCATCGAGACCGGCACCGGCAAGACCCTCTACTCGGGCACGGTCACCCTCAACACGACCCTGTCGGGCTCGACGTACAGCCTGACCGACGGCACCCGCGGCGGCCACAAGACGTACAACAAGTCGCACACCACGTCCTCCTCCGCGGGCACGCTGTTCACCGACGCGGACGACGTGTGGGGCACCGGCACGGCCTCCAGCTCCACCACCGACCAGACCGCGGCCGCCGACGCCGCGTACGGCGCGCAGGAGACGTGGGACTTCTACAAGAACACCTTCGGCCGCAGCGGCATCAAGAACAACGGCGTCGGAGCGTACTCGCGCGTCCACTACGGCAGCGCGTACGTCAACGCGTTCTGGGACGACAGCTGCTTCTGCATGACGTACGGCGACGGCACCAGCAACACGCACCCGCTGACCTCGCTGGACGTGGCCGGCCACGAGATGAGCCACGGCGTCACCGCCAACACGGCGGGCCTGAACTACTCGGGCGAGTCAGGCGGTCTCAACGAGGCGACCTCCGACATCTTCGGCACCGGTGTCGAGTTCTACGCGGCGAACTCCTCCGACGTGGGCGACTACCTCATCGGCGAGAAGATCAACATCAACGGTGACGGCACCCCGCTGCGCTACATGGACCAGCCCAGCAAGGACGGCGGCTCCGCCAACTACTGGTCCTCCAGCGTCGGCAACCTGGACGTGCACTACTCGTCCGGCGTCGCGAACCACTTCTTCTACCTCCTCTCGGAGGGCAGCGGTTCGAAGACGATCAACGGAGTCAGCTACAACTCCCCGACCTACAACGGCTCGACGGTCACCGGCATCGGCCGGGCCGCGGCGCTGCAGATCTGGTACAAGGCGCTGACCACGTACTTCACGTCCACCACCAACTACAAGTCCGCCCGCACGGGCACCCTCTCGGCGGCGGCCGCGCTGTACGGCTCCGGCAGCACCCAGTACAACGCGGTGGCGGCGGCCTGGACCGCGGTCAACGTCAGCTAGTACGAACGTAATCGAACCGAGGCGGCACCCGGCACCGAACGGTGCCGGGTGCCGCCTTACTCTTGCCCCCATGCCCTACACGTACGAGGACGTGGGCGCGACCCGCGAGGACCGCTGCCCCCCGGGCTTCCACCGACTGCATGTCCGCTTCCGGATCGGCGAGGGCGAGGCCGTCTTCCGGCGCGCCTCCGAAGCCCTGATGACCTGGGAGCTCCACCGCGCCATGGGAATCGGCATGGTCTCCGACGCCGACAAGGCGGCACCGGGCGTCGCCGTCACGGTCGGTCTCGGCCCGATCAAGGCCCCCTGCCGCGTCGTCTGGACCGCCGAGGAACCCCGGCGCACCGCCTGGGCCTACGGAACGCTTTCCGGCCATCCCGAGTCCGGCGAGGAAGCCTTCGTCGTCTCCCGTACCGGCGACGGCACCGTCTGGCTGACGATCACGGCCTTCAGCCGCGCCGCCAAGTGGTACTCACGCGCGGGCGGCGCCGCGGTCCGAGGCCTGCAACACGCCTACGCCCAGCGGTGCGGGAAGGTGATGCGGCGGCTGTGCGAGGGGCTCGACAGCTGAATCCGCCCGCGAACGCCGGGCCGGCGGGACATCGCGAAGGCCGACGGCGTCAACGCTGAGGGCGAGCCATGACCCATGGCTCGCCCTCCGGCGGTTGCGCCCCCGCGCCTCACCGCATCAGCACGCCCGCCCCCTCCCCCATCTCCTCCGAAGGCACCGCCACCAGCCCCAGCTCCGCGCCGGAGGCCAGCAGGCGGTGGGCCGGCAGGATGCGGACCGTGTAGCCGAAGGAGCCCGTGCGGTCGAGGGACAGCGGGCCCTCGTACACCCAGCGGCCCTCCAGGTCGGGGCCGCCGGTCGGTTTCAACGGGACACAGACCGCGTCCGCGATGCGGTCGTCCGTGTCGACGCGGCCCGCGACCGCCTGGACCTCCACGTCGTCGGGGGCGAGGTCGCCGAGGCCGACGCGGACGCGCAGCGACAGGGTGGTGCCGAGTTCGGCGGTCGTGGTGGCCGAGGACGCCTCGACATGGTCGACGGTGATCCGCGGCCAGGCGGCGCGGACCCGGGACTTCCAGACGGCCAGTTCGCGGGCCGTCTCGGCGGTGAGGGAACGGTGGGCCTGGGCCGCCGGGGCGTACAGGCGCTCCACGTACTCGCGCACCATCCGGCCCGCCAGGACCTTCGGGCCGAGGTGGGTCAGCGTCCGGCGGACCATCTCGATCCAGCGGTCCGGCAGACCCGCCTGGCCACGCTCGTAGAAGCGGGGGGCCACCCGCTGTTCGAGGAGGTCGTACAGGGCCCCGGCCTCCAGCTCGTCGCGGCGGTCGTCGTCGGTCGCGGTGCCGTCCGCGGTGGGGATCGCCCAGCCGAAGTCGGGCTGGAACCACTCGTCCCACCAGCCGTCCAGGACGGAGAGGTTGAGGCAGCCGTTGAGCGCCGCCTTCATCCCGCTCGTGCCGCACGCCTCCAGCGGGCGCAGCGGGTTGTTGAGCCAGATATCGCAGCCCGGGTAGAGCTTCTGCGCCATCGCCATGCCGTAGTCGGGCAGGAAGACGATCCGGTGGCGCACCCGGGGGTCGTCCGCGAACCGGACCAGCTCCTGGATCAGCCGCTTCCCGCCGTCGTCCGCCGGGTGCGCCTTGCCCGCCACGACGATCTGGACCGGCCGCTCGGAGTGCAGCAGCAGGTCCATGAGCCGGTCGCGGTCACGCAGCATGAGGGTCAGCCGTTTGTACGAGGGGACCCGGCGCGCGAAGCCGATGGTGAGGACGTCGGGGTCCAGCACTCCGTCGATCCAGCCGAGTTCGGCCGTGCCGGCGCCGCGCTGACGCCAGGACGCCCGGAGCCGGTCCCGTACCTCCAGCACCAGTTGTTCCCGCAGCACCCTGCGCAGGTCCCAGATCTCCTGGTCGGCGATCTCGGCCACCGCGTCCCACCGGTCGGAGCCGCCGACGGTCAGCGCGTCCTCGGTGCGCTGCGCGCCGATCTGCCGGGCGCCGAGGCGGAAGACCTCGGGCGCCACCCAGGTCGGCGCGTGGACGCCGTTGGTGACCGAGGTGATCGGCACCTCCTCGGGGTCGAAGCCCGGCCAGAGTCCGGAGAACATCTCCCGGCTGACCTGGCCGTGCAGTAGCGAGACCCCGTTCGCCCGCTGGCCGAGGCGCAGGCCCATCACGGCCATGTTGAAGAGGTTCGGCTCGCCTCCGGGATAGGTCTCCATGCCGAGGGCGAGGATGCGCTCCACGTCGATGCGCGGGAGTTCGGCGTCGGCGCCGAAGTGGCGGGCGACCACCTCCCGGTCGAAGCGGTCGATGCCGGCGGGCACGGGGGTGTGGGTGGTGAAGACGGTGCCGGCCCTGACCGCCTCCAGGGAGGACGCGAAGTCCAGTCCCTCGTCGGCGAGTTCGGCGATCCGCTCCAGGCCGAGGAACCCCGCGTGCCCCTCGTTGGTGTGGAACACCTCGGGCTGCGGGTGCCCGGTCAGCCGGCAGTACGTCCGGACCGCCCGCACCCCTCCTATGCCGAGCAGCATCTCCTGCAGCAGACGGTGTTCGCTGCCGCCGCCGTACAGCCGGTCGGTGACCCCGCGTTCGCCGAGGTCGTTCTCCTCCACGTCGGAGTCGAGCATGAGCAGCGGGACGCGGCCGACCTGGGCCAGCCAGATCCGGGCACGCAGCGCGCGGCCGCCGGGCAGGGCGAGGGAGACCTGGGCGGGCGTGCCGTCGTCCTCGCTCAGGGGCACGACGGGCAGTTCGTTGGGGTCGAGGACCGGATAGTGCTCCTGCTGCCAGCCCTCGCGGGACAGGGACTGGCGGAAGTAGCCGTGCCGGTAGAGCAGGCCCACGCCGATCAGTGGGGCGCCGAGGTCGCTGGCGGCCTTGAGATGGTCGCCCGCGAGGATGCCGAGGCCCCCGGAGTACTGCGGCAGCGCGGCGGTGATGCCGAACTCGGGCGAGAAGTAGGCGATGGCGGCGGGCAGGTCGGAGGTCTGCGTCTGGTACCAGCGGTCGCCGGTCACGTACTCGCGCAGGTCGTCGGAGACCGCGGCGAGACGGCGCAGGAAGCGGCTGTCCTCCGTGAGCTCCGCGAGCCGGCCGGCCGACACGCTGCCGAGCAGTCGTACGGGGTCGCCGCCGCACGCGGCCCAGCGCTCGGGGTCGACGGACTGGAAGAGATCGCGGGTCTCGGCATGCCAGGACCAGCGGAGATTGCGAGCCAGGTCGCTGAGCGGGTGAAGGGCTTCGGGGAGAACGGGTCGGACGGTGAATCTGCGGATCGCCTTCACGAGTTCCACCTTCACACAGGACGTACGCGGCAGAGGGACGCACGGCGTTGTGCGGCCTTCGTCACCCACGACGTTAGCGGCGAGGGTGCCTTCGCGACACGGCGCATCGCGGCACTGCCCCGGATGGGGCCGACCGTGTGACGTCGGCGAGAAATCGACGCAACCATCACGGACACCCCCCGGACGGTATGGCCGATTCCGCCCTCATGGGCGGCCTTGTGGCGCTTCGCACCGCACGAGAGGCTCACCGGGTGACGTACGACGGACCCTGCCCACAGCGGTCGGCTCCGGTCTCGGTACGTCGAGTTGAGGAGGGGAACTCAAGTCATGGCACGGACGAGGAAGTGGCGTCTGCGCTGGGCGGTGGGTCTCACCGCGGTCACGACGGCCGCGGCGCTTTCGGCCATCGCCCCACCCGCGCAGGCTGCCCCGGAGGGGCAGATACTCGGAGCGGGGGAACCCGGCTCCGTCAGCGGGAGCTACATCGTGACGCTCAAAGGGGGTACGCGGGCTCCGTCGTCGGCCGGCACGGGCATCGCCGAGCGGTACGGAGCGATAATCAGCCACACCTACGGCACGGCCCTCAACGGCTTCGCCGTGCGGGTCGACGAGAGACGGGCCCGGTGGCTCGCCGCTGACCCCCGGGTGGCCTCGGTCGTCCAGGACACCCGGGTGACGCTCGACCGCGTCCAGGGGAACCCGCTCTCGTGGGGCCTGGACCGGATCGACCAGCCGAGCCGGCCGCTGGACAAGCGGTACACGGCATCCGGGTCGGCGGGTTCGGGGGTGACCGTCTACGTCATCGACACCGGCATCCGCGTCACGCACCGGGACTTCGGGGGGCGGGCGAGCTACGGCTGGGACTTCGTCGACAACGACAGGACGGCACAGGACGGCAACGGCCACGGCACCCATGTCGCCGGAACCGTCGCGGGAACCGGGTACGGCGTCGCCAAGAAGGCCCGGGTCGTCGCCGTCCGCGTCCTCGACGACAAGGGGGCCGGCTCCACCGCCCAGGTCATCGCCGGCATCGACTGGGTCACCCGGCACGCGAGAAAGCCGGCCGTGGCCAATCTCAGTCTGGGCGGGTACGCCAACGCCCAGCTGGACGCGGCCGTCCGCAACTCCATCGCCTCCGGCGTGACCTACACGGTCGCGGCGGGCAACTCCGGACTGCCGGCCTCGCTCTACTCCCCGGCCCGGGTCGCCCAGGCCCTCACCGTCGGCGCGAGCGACCGGACCGACGCGCGGGCGGGCTTCTCGAACACCGGATCGTCGCTCGACCTGTTCGCGCCGGGGGTGGACATCACGTCGGATTCGTACACCAGCGACACGGGCAAGGTGACGTACTCCGGTACGTCGATGGCGAGCCCGCACGCCGCCGGCGCGGCCGCGCTGTACCTGGCGGACCATCCGAGGGCAGCACCGGACCAGGTGGTGAAGGCGCTGGTGAAGCGGGCGGTCCAGGGAAAGATGTCGGGCGTCGGCCCGGGTTCACCGAACAGGCTCCTGCAAGTCGGCTGACACTGGTGGGACGCTGGTACAACCAGGGTGATTCGGCCACACCGCACCGGCCTCGCCTGCCCGGGACGAGGCCGGTCTTGTGTGTAGACATACGCGTGAGTAGTTAACAAAGTGCCGGAATGCTCACCCGCATAGGGTGGGAAGGCTCCCCCGGTACACCCGCAGGCCCCACCTCCCCACACCCTCATCCGCCCACCCACGTTGACGCGGACAGGAGCGGTCATGCCCGCCACGCACCACACGTCGCCACCCCCGACGACCACCCCCGAGACACCCCGAACGCGCAAGGCCGAAGCCCGTCCCCGTACACCTGAGAAACCGTCGGCCGCCCCCGGCGCGACCGACTCCTCCGCGCGCTCCACGACCGCCGACTCCGCCGTCCCGGGCATCGACACCTCCGTCGCAGATACCCCCGCCGCCGGTCCGTCCGTCGCCGGTCGGTCCGCCCCGGACACCACCGCTCCCGACACATCCGCTCCGGGAGCGGATGTGCCCCGCGTCGCCGCTCCCAAGGCAAAGACAGCCAAGGCCTCGCCCAAGACGGTCAAGGCCTCGCCCAAGACGGCCAAGGCCGCTCCGAAGGCGGGCAAGGCCGCTCCCGGGGCGGGCAAGGCCGCCGTCCCCGCCACCCGCACCCCCGATGCCCCGCTCGCCCCCGCCGTCACCCCGGCGACGGCCGTCGGGCGCATCCCCGTCCTCGACGTCCGCCCGGTCGTGCAGAACGGGCGCCGTCCCGCGAAGGCGGTGGTGGACGAGGAGTTCGAGGTCTCGGCCACGGTCTTCCGCGAGGGCCATGACGCGGTCGCCGCGAATGTCGTCCTGCGCGATCCGGACGGCCGTCCCGGCCCGTGGGCGCCGATGCGCGAGCTGGCCCCCGGCACCGACCGCTGGGGTGCCGGGGTGAGCGCCGGCGCGGAGGGCCGCTGGACGTACGCGGTGGAGGCGTGGGGGGATCCGGTCACCACCTGGCGGCATCACGCGGGGATCAAGATCCCGGCCGGGATGGACACGGAACTGGTGCTGGAGGAGGGTGCCCTGCTGTACGAGCGGGCGGTCGCCGCCCTGCCGAAGGGGCCCAAGGGCAAGAGCCGCAGGGACACGCTGCTCGGGGCCGTCGACGCGCTGCGCGACACCGGCCGTCCCGTCTCCTCCCGCCTCGCCGCAGCCCTCACCCCCGAGGTGGACGAGGTGCTGGCCCGCCATCCGCTGCGCGACCTGGTGACCTCCTCCGAGCCGTTGCCGCTCCTCGTGGAGCGGGAGCGGGCGCTGTTCGGTTCCTGGTACGAGTTCTTCCCGCGCTCGGAGAGCGGTCGGGGCGGACAGCTGGATCCGCCGGTGCACGGCACGTTCCGTACGGCCGCCGAACGCCTGCCCGCGATCGCGGAGATGGGCTTCGACGTCGTCTACCTCCCGCCGATCCATCCGATCGGCACGACCTTCCGCAAGGGCCCGGACAACAGTCTGTCGGCGACACCGGAGGACGTCGGTGTGCCCTGGGCCATCGGCTCCCCGGAGGGCGGTCACGACGCGATCCACCCCGACCTGGGCACCCTGGAGGACTTCGACGCCTTCGTGCGCCGGGCGGCCTCGCTGGACCTGGAGATCGCGCTCGACTTCGCCCTCCAGTGCTCCCCGGACCACCCCTGGGTGGAGAAGCATCCGGAGTGGTTCCACCACCGCCCGGACGGCACGATCGCCTACGCGGAGAACCCGCCGAAGAAGTACCAGGACATCTACCCGATCGCCTTCGACCAGGACATGCCGGGCCTGGTCCGCGAGACCGTGCGGGTGCTGCGTTTCTGGATGGACCACGGCGTACGGATCTTCCGCGTCGACAACCCGCACACCAAACCGGTGGTCTTCTGGGAACAGGTGATCGCGGACATCAACGGAACCGACCCCGACGTCATCTTCCTCGCCGAGGCGTTCACCCGCCCGGCGATGATGCGGACGCTGGGGGCGGTCGGTTTCCAGCAGTCGTACACCTACTTCACCTGGCGCAACACCAAGCAGGAGCTGACGGAGTACCTCACCGAACTCTCCGGTGATGCGGCCGCCTGCATGCGGCCCAACTTCTTCGTCAACACCCCCGACATCCTGCACGAGTTCCTCCAGCACGGCGGCCGGCCCGCCTTCGAACTGCGCGCCGTCCTCGCCGCCACCCTGTCCCCCACCTGGGGCATCTACAGCGGTTTCGAACTCTGCGAGAACGTCCCGCTGCGCGAGGGCAGCGAGGAGTATCTGCACTCCGAGAAATACCAACTGCGCCCACGGGACTGGGCGTCGGCGGAGCGGGACGGCCGGAGCATCGCGCCACTGGTGAGCGAGCTCAACGCGATCAGGCGACGCAGTCCCGCGCTGCGCCGGCTGCGTGATCTGCACTTCCACCACGCCGACCAAGAGGCGGTGATCGCCTACTCCAAGTCCGTGACGGACGCGCGCGGTTCGAACACGGTTGTGGTGGTGGTCAACCTCGACCCCCACCACACCCAGGAGGCCACGATCTCGTTGGACATGCCGCAACTCGGCCTGGAATGGCACGAGTCCGTGCCGGTGCGCGACGAGCTCACCGGCGAGACCTACACCTGGGGCAGGACCAACTATGTGCGCCTGGAGCCGGGATCCCGGCCCGCGCACATCCTCACCGTCCTGCGACCGTCCTCACCGCAGATCGGAGGGTCACCCACCACATGATCGTCAATGAGCCCGTCCCGGATACGTTCGAGGACACCCCGGCCAAGGACCGCGATCCCGAGTGGTTCAAACGCGCCGTCTTCTACGAGGTCCTGGT